>NZ_JBVJCB010000006.1:0-263124 GCF_055589025.1 Streptomyces sp. NPDC041968
ACCACTTCGTCACCGAGGCCGCCCGCCACGGCCTGGAGGTCGCCCTCGACTTCGCCCTCCAGTGCTCCCCCGACCACCCCTGGGTCGACAAGCACTCCGACTGGTTCCACCACCGCCCCGACGGCACCATCGCCCACGCCGAGAACCCGCCCAAGAAGTACCAGGACATCTACCCGATCGCCTTCGACGCCGACCTGGAGGGCCTGGTCGCCGAGACCGTCCGCGTCCTGCGGCACTGGATGGACCACGGGGTGCGGATCTTCCGCGTCGACAACCCCCACACCAAACCCGTCGTGTTCTGGGAGAGGGTCATCGGCGAGATCAACACCGCCGACCCCGACGTGATCTTCCTCGCCGAGGCCTTCACCCGCCCCGCGATGATGCACACCCTGGCCCAGATCGGCTTCCAGCAGTCCTACACCTACTTCACCTGGCGCAACACCAAGCAGGAACTGACGGAGTACCTCACCGAACTGACGGGGGAGGCCGCCTCCTACATGCGGCCCAACTTCTTCGCCAACACCCCCGACATCCTGCACGCCTACCTCCAGCACGGCGGCCGCCCCGCCTTCGAGGTCCGCGCCGTCCTGGCCGCCACCCTCTCCCCCACCTGGGGCATCTACAGCGGCTACGAACTCTGCGAGAACACCCCCCTGCGCGAAGGCTCCGAGGAGTACCTCGACAGCGAGAAATACCAGCTCACACCCCGCGACTGGGCCGCCGCCGAACGCGAGGGCCGCACCATCGCCCCCCTCGTCACCAAGCTCAACAGCATCCGGCGCCAGAACCCGGCCCTCCGGCAACTGCGCGATCTGCACTTCCACGCCACGGACAAGGAGGAGGTGATCGCCTACTCGAAGCGGCAGGGGTCGAACACGGTTCTGGTGGTCGCCAACCTCGACCCCCACCACACCCAGGAGGCGACGGTCTCGTTGGACATGCCGCAACTCGGCCTGGACTGGCACGAGTCGGTGCCGGTGCGCGACGAGCTCACCGGCGAGACCTACCACTGGGGCAGGGCCAACTATGTGCGCCTGGAGCCGGGCCGTTCGCCCGCGCACGTCTGCACGGTTCTGCGACCGTCCCACCCGCAGATCGGAGGGTCACCCACCACATGATCGTCAACGAGCCCGTGCCGGACACCTTCGAGGACACACCCGCCAAGGACCGGGACCCGGACTGGTTCAAACGAGCCGTCTTCTACGAGGTCCTCGTCCGCTCCTTCCAGGACAGCAACGGCGACGGCGTCGGCGACCTCAAGGGCCTCACCGCCAAGCTGGACTACCTCCAGTGGCTCGGGGTGGACTGCCTCTGGCTGCCGCCCTTCTTCAAGTCACCGCTCCGCGACGGCGGTTACGACGTCTCCGACTACACCGCCGTCCTGCCCGAGTTCGGCGACCTGGCCGACTTCGTCGAGTTCGTGGACGCCGCCCACCAGCGCGGCATGCGCGTGATCATCGACTTCGTCATGAACCACACCAGCGACCAGCACCCGTGGTTCCAGGAGTCCCGCAAGGACCCCGACGGCCCCTACGGCGACTACTACGTCTGGGCCGACGACGACAAGCAGTACCAGGACGCGCGGATCATCTTCGTCGACACCGAGGCGTCCAACTGGACCTACGATCCGGTACGCAAGCAGTACTTCTGGCACCGCTTCTTCTCCCACCAGCCGGACCTGAACTACGAGAACCCGGCCGTGCAGGAGGAGATGATCTCCGCCCTGAAGTTCTGGCTGGACCTCGGCATCGACGGGTTCCGGCTGGACGCGGTGCCGTACCTGTACCAGGAGGAGGGCACCAACTGCGAGAACCTCCCGCGCACCCACGAGTTCCTGAAGCGGGTGCGCAAGGAGATCGACGCGCAGTACCCGGACACGGTGGTGCTGGCGGAGGCCAACCAGTGGCCGGAGGACGTGGTCGACTACTTCGGCGACTTCTCCTCCGGCGGCGACGAGTGCCACATGGCCTTCCACTTCCCGGTCATGCCCCGCATCTTCATGGCCGTGCGCCGCGAGTCCCGCTACCCGGTCTCCGAGATCCTCGCCAAGACCCCGGCCATCCCCTCCAACTGCCAGTGGGGCATCTTCCTGCGCAACCACGACGAGCTGACCCTGGAGATGGTCACCGACGAGGAGCGCGACTACATGTACGCGGAGTACGCCAAGGACCCGCGCATGCGCGCCAACATCGGCATCCGCCGGCGGCTCGCCCCGCTCCTGGACAACGACCGCGACCAGATCGAGCTGTTCACCGCGCTGCTCCTCTCCCTGCCCGGCTCGCCGATCCTCTACTACGGCGACGAGATCGGCATGGGCGACAACATCTGGCTCGGCGACCGCGACGCGGTCCGCACCCCGATGCAGTGGACGCCGGACCGCAACGCGGGCTTCTCCTCGTCCGACCCCGGGCGCCTCTTCCTGCCCACGATCATGGACCCGGTCTACGGCTACCAGGTGACGAACGTCGAGGCCTCCATGGCCTCGCCGTCCTCCCTGCTGCACTGGACCCGCCGCATGATCGAGATCCGCAAGCAGAACGTGGCCTTCGGTCTCGGCTCGTACACGGAGCTGCCCTCCTCCAACCCCGCCGTACTGGCCTTCCTGCGGGAGTACGAGGACGACCTGGTGCTGTGCGTGCACAACTTCTCGCGGTTCGCGCAGCCCACCGAGCTGGACCTGAGCGCCTTCGAGGGACGCCACCCGGTCGAGCTGTTCGGCGGGGTCCGTTTTCCGGCGGTCGGCGAGCTGCCGTACCTGCTGACCCTCGGCGGGCACGGCTTCTACTGGTTCCGGCTCCGCAAGGACGCCGTCTAGGCCTCAGGGGCCCTCACCCCGGGCGGGGCGGTTTCTGCCGCCCCGCCCGGGGCACGCATCAGTAACACCCCGTCGACCCGGGGAAAGGACGCGACGCCATGTCGGAAGCCGTCACACGCACCGTCACGAGCACGAGCCCGCCAGGCCTCCTTGCGTCACTCGATCCACTCCTGCGGGACTGGCTGCCACGGCAGCGCTGGTTCGCGGGCAAGGGGCGCCCGGTCACCGGGTTCTCGCTGGTCGCCGCCACCGAGCTGCTGCCGGCCGACGCCCGCCTCGGACTCCACCACGTGCTGGTCCGTGCCCATCAGCAGCTCACCGCGGGTTCCGGCACGCCCGAGGAGCCCGGGGACTGCTACCAGCTCCTCATAGGCGCGCGCGAGGCGCTGCCGCCCCGGCTGGCGCCCGCGCTGATCGGACACGTCACCGAGGGCCCGCTGGCCGGCCGCACCGTCTACGACGCCCTCCACGACACCAGGCCCGCCGAGGTGCTCCTGGAGGCGCTGCGCACCCAGGCCCGCATCGGCGGGCTCCGTTTCGAGCGGGACCGGGACCAGGAGATACGCGACGGCCTGGTGCCGCGACTGATGACCGCCGAGCAGTCCAACTCGTCGGTCGTGTATGGAGATACGTTCATTCTCAAGCTGCTCCGCCGGATCGTGCCCGGCGTCAACCCCGACCTGGAGCTGCCGCTGGCGCTCGCCCGGGCGGGCTGCGACCGGGTGCCGGCACCGGCCGGCTGGATGGTGGCCGACCTGGCCGGCCGGCCCTGGGTGCTGGGCGTCCTCCAGCCGTACGTACAGGGCGCGAGCGACGGCTGGGAGCTGGCCCTGCGCGAACTGGCCAAGGGCGAGGACTTCGCCGCGGAGGCGCGCGCGCTCGGGCGGGCCACCGCCGAGGTGCACGGCGCGCTGGCCCGCGTCCTGCCGACCGTCACCCTCGGTCACGGCCAGATGCGGCGGCTCGCCGAGGGCATGACCGGACGGCTGGAGGAGGCCGCCCGTGCGGTGCCCCTGCTGCGGCCCTACGCGCCCGCGCTGCGCACCGCCTTCACCGCGCTGGACGACCTGGCCGCCGAGGGCCGCACCTGGACCGCCCAGCGCGTCCACGGTGACCTGCACCTCGGTCAGTGCCTGCGCTCGCCCTCCGGCCGGTGGTCGCTGATCGACTTCGAGGGGGAGCCCGCGAAACCCCTGGCCGAACGGCGGATGCCGCAGCCGCCGGTGCGGGACGTCGCCGGGATGCTGCGCTCCTTCGACTACGCCGCGCACGCGGCCGACGCGCCCGCGCCCGGCTGGGCCGACAGCTGCCGGGCCGCGTTCTGCACCGGGTACGCGGAGGTCGCCGGCGTCGACCCGCGCACCGACCCGGTGATGCTGCGCGCCCACGAGACGGACAAGGCGGTCTACGAGGTGCTGTACGAGGCACGCCACCGCCCCGAGTGGCTGGCGGTGCCGATGTCCGCGGTGCGACGCCTCTCCACGCCCGATCCGTCGTGACGCCGCTGCCCGCCCCCGCCCCCCTTCCTGATCCCACTTCGCCCAGGAGGCCCCGCCCGTGACCCCCCGCCCCTCGTCCAGCGGTCCCGACCCGAAGAAGACGGCCGAGGAGAAGAGCGCCGCGCAGCAGGCGGCGCCGCCTCGGAAGGCGGTGGCCAAGGGGACGACCCCGAAGAAGGCGACGGCCGAGCAGGCGGTCGCGAAGAAGGCCGCGGCCAAGAAGACGGCGGCCCAGAAGGCGACGGCCAAGAAGGCCACGGCCCAGAAGGCGACCGTCAAGAAGACGACCGGGCAGCCGCCCGCCGCGAAGAGGACGGCGGCCGGGAAGGCGGCCGGCGGGGCGGGAGGGAAGAAGGGCGTCGCGAAGAAGGCGGGCGCGGAGGGCAGGGCCGCCCGGAGGAGCGCGAAGGAGGCGGTACCGGCCGAGGTCGCCGTCTCCCCCGTTCTGGACGCCGCCGACCGGGAGCGGCTGCTCGCCGGCACGCACCACGACCCCCACTCCGTGCTCGGCGCCCACCGGGTGGCCGGCGGTGTCGCCTTCCGGGCGTTCCGGCCGTACGCACGGGCGGTGACCGTCCTGTCCGGGGAGCTGCGGGTCGGGCTGCACGACGACGGGGCCGGCTTCTTCTCGGCCCTGCTGCCGCTCGGCGAGGTCCCCGCCTACCGGCTCCTGGTGACGTACGGGGACACCGACCAGGAGGTCGAGGACCCGTACCGCTTCCTGCCCACGCTGGGCGACCTGGACCTGCACCTGATCGGCGAGGGGCGCCACGAGCAGCTGTGGCAGGCGCTCGGCGCGCGTCCGGCGACCCACGAGGGCGTCGCGGGCACCCGCTTCACGGTGTGGGCGCCGAACGCGCGCGGGGTCCGGGTGGCCGGCGGCTTCAACTTCTGGGACGGCACCGGCCACCCCATGCGGTCGCTGGGCGGCACCGGGGTCTGGGAGCTGTTCCTGCCCGGGATCGGCGCGGGAGAGCTGTACAAGTTCGAGATCACCAGGCCCGACGGCTCGCGCACCTTCCGCGCCGACCCGATGGCCCGGCGCACGGAGGTCCCGCCGGCCACCTCCTCCGTCGTGCACGTCTCGGAGTACACGTGGGGGGACGACGCGTGGCTGGCCCGTCGCGCCCAGGCCCCCGCGCACGAGGCGCCGATGTCGGTGTACGAGGTCCACCTGCCCTCCTGGCGCCCCGGCCTGACCTACCGCGAGCTGGCGGAGCAGCTGCCGGCGTACGTCGCGGACCTGGGCTTCACGCACGTCGAGCTGATGCCGGTCGCCGAGCACCCCTTCGGCGGCTCCTGGGGCTACCAGGTCACCGGCTTCTACGCGCCCACGGCCCGGCTCGGCGACCCCGACGACTTCAAGTACCTGGTCGACCGGCTGCACCGGGCCGGCATCGGCGTCCTGATGGACTGGGTACCCGCGCACTTCCCGCGCGACGACTGGGCGCTGGCCGAGTTCGACGGGCGCCCGCTGTACGAGCACTCCGACCCGCTGCGGGCCGCGCACCCCGACTGGGGGACGCTGGAGTTCGACTTCGGGCGCCGCGAGGTGCGCAACTTCCTGGTCGCCAACGCGGTGTACTGGTGCGAGGAGTTCCACATCGACGGGCTGCGGGTCGACGCGGTCGCCTCGATGCTCTACCTGGACTACTCGCGCGAGCCGGGCCAGTGGACGCCGAACGAACACGGCGGGCGGGAGAACCTGGACGCGGTGGCCTTCCTCCAGGAGATGAACGCGACGGTGTACCGGCGGGTGCCCGGCGTCGTGACCGTCGCGGAGGAGTCGACGGCCTGGGACGGCGTCACCCGGGCCACCCACCACGAGGGGCCGAGCGGTTTCGGCGGGCTCGGTTTCGGGCTGAAGTGGAACATGGGCTGGATGCACGACTCGCTGGAGTACATGAGCCACGAGCCGGTGCACCGCAAGTACCACCACGGCGAGATGACCTTCTCGATGGTGTACGCCTACAGCGAGAACTACGTGCTGCCGATATCCCACGACGAGGTGGTGCACGGCAAGAAGTCGCTGGTGTCGAAGATGCCGGGCGACTGGTGGCAGCAGCGCGCGAGCGAGCGGGCCTACCTGGGCTACATGTGGGCCCACCCCGGCAAGCAGCTGCTCTTCATGGGGCAGGAGTTCGCCCAGGGCGCGGAGTGGTCCGAGGCGCGCGGTCCCGACTGGTGGCTGCTCGACCCGCAGTACGGGGCGGCGGCGGACCACCGGGGGGTGCTGGACCTGGTCCGCGACCTGAACACCGTCTACCGGGACACGCCCGCGCTGTGGCAGCGCGACACCCACCCCTCCGGCTTCGCGTGGGTCGTCGGGGACGCCGCCGAGGACAACGTCCTGGCGTTCCTGCGGCTGGACGCCGACGGCGCCCCGCTGCTCGCGGTGTCGAACTTCGCCCCGGTGGTCCGCCCGGAGTACCGCCTGGGCGTCCCCGACGACATCCCCGCCTGGCACGAGGTGCTCAACACCGACGCGGCGCGGTACGGCGGCGGGGACGTGGGCAACCCGGACCCGGTCAAGCCGGAGCCGCAGGGGTGGCACGGCCGGCCGGCGAGCATCCGGCTGACCCTGCCGCCCCTGGCGACGGTCTGGCTGCGCCCGGCCTGACGGCCCGCTCCCCGGCCGCCCGGCGGCGGCCGGGGGCCCGTGGCCCGCGTACCGCGGGGCGCCCTGTCCCCGGCTAACCGGCCGCGTCCACCAGGCCCTTCGGCAGCGGTTCGGTGTGCAGGACGCCGAGCCGCTGGGTGGCCCGGGTGAGGGCCACGTACAGGTCGCTCGTGCCGTAGCGGCCCGGCTCGACCACCAGGACGGAGTCGAACTCCAGGCCCTTGGACTGGCGCGGGTCGAGGAGGACGACGCCGTGGGTCAGGTCCGGCTCGGCGTCCGCCGTCACGCCGTCCAGCCGGGCCGCGAGCGCCCGGTGCAGCTCGCGCGGGGCGATGACGGCGAGGCGGCCCTCCTCGGGGGCCAGCTCCCGGGCGGCCTCGGCGACGGCGGCCGGGAGGTCGCCGGTGGCGCGGATCCAGGGCCGTACCCCCGTCGAGCGCACCGAGCTGGGCGGTGTGAAGGCGGGGTCGTCGGCGCGGACGACGGCCGCCGCCACGTCCATGATCTCGGCCGGGGTACGGTAGTTGACACCCAGCCGGGTGTGCTCCCAGCGGTCCTCGACGTACGGCGCGAGGATCTTCGACCAGGAGCCGACACCGGCCGCCTCCGCGGTCTGCGCCGGGTCGCCGACCAGGGTCATCGAGCGGGTCGGGCAGCGGCGCATCAGCAGCCGCCAGGCCATCGGGGACAGCTCCTGCGCCTCGTCGACGATGATGTGCCCGAAGGCCCAGGTGCGGTCGGCCGCGGCCCGCTCGGCGGCGCTGCGGTGGTCCTCCTCCTCCTGGCGTTCGGCGAACCGCTCGGCGTCGATGATGTCGTGCGCCGACAGCACCTCCGCGTCCTCCTCGTCCTTGTCCTCGAACTCGTAGGTCCGGGACGCGTACGACACGTCCAGCACGCCCTGCGCGTAGGCGATCTGCCGCTCCCGCTCGCGTTCGGCGCGGGAGCGGGCGACGCGGTCGTCCACGCCGAGCAGTTCGGCCGCCTCGTCCAGCAGGGGCACGTCGGCCACGGTCCAGCGCCGGGTGACCGGACGGCGGACGGCGGCGGCGTCCTCGGCGGCGAGGAATGCCTCGGGAGCGGCGAGGAAGTCGGCGACCAGGCGCCGCGGGGTGATCCGGGGCCACAGCCGGTCGATCGCCGCCCAGACCTCGGGGTTCTCGGCGAGTTCGTCGCGGATCTGGGTGATGTCGCTGGGGTCGAGGAGGTTGGTGCCGTCGTAGGGGTCGGTGCCGATGCGTTCGGCGACCATGTCGGTGAGGGTGTTGAGGATATGGCCCTCGAAGTGCTCGCGGGCCGCGTTGTGCGGCAGCTTCGCCGCGCGGGTGCGCTCGCGGGCGACGTTGACCAGGTCGTCGTCGAGCATGAGGATCTCGCGGTCGTGCTCGATCGCGATCACCGGGTCGGGCAGCGCCTGCCGGTCGCGGACCACCTCGGCGAGGACGTCCGCCATGTCGGCGCGGCCCTTCACCGCCGCCGCCCGCGGGGTGTCCGTCGCCGTGGCCCTCACGCCGGGGAACAGCTCGCCGACGGTGGCGAGGAGCACGCCGGTCTCGCCCAGGGAGGGCAGTACCTCGCCGATGTAGCCGAGGAAGGCCGGGTTCGGGCCGACGATCAGGACGGCGCGCTTGGCGAGCAGCTCGCGGTGCTCGTAGAGGAGGTAGGCGGCGCGGTGCAGGGCGACGGCGGTCTTCCCGGTGCCGGGGCCGCCCTCGACGACCAGGACACCGCGGTGCGGGGCGCGGATGATGCGGTCCTGGTCGGCCTGGATGGTCTGCACGATGTCGCCCATGCGGCCGGTGCGCGCGGAGTTCAGCGCGGCGAGCAGCACGGCGTCGCCGGAGGGGTCCTCGTGGCCGGTGCGGGTCTCGTCGCCGAGGTCGAGGATCTCGTCGTGCAGGGCGGTGACCCGGCGGCCCTCGCTCGCGATGTGCCGACGGCGGCGCAGGCCCATCGGGGTGTGGCCGGTGGCCAGGTAGAAGGGGCGGGCGACGTCGGCCCGCCAGTCGATCAGGACCGGGGTGCGTTCGGCGTCGTCGGCGCGCAGACCGATGCGGCCGATGCGGTGGGCGGCGCCGGAGGCGAGGTCGATCCGGCCGAAGCAGAGGGAGCCGTCCACCGCGTTGAGCGCGGCGAGCAGCCCCGAGCGCTCGGCGACCAGGATGTCCCGCTCCAGCCGGGCCTGCATGGGCGTGTTGCCCCGCGCGAGCGCGTCCGTGACCGAGTCCTCGGTGTCGCCGCGCAGGGCGTCCACGCGTGCGTAGAGTCCGTCGATGAATTCCTGCTCCTGGCGCAATTCATCGTCCGGAAATTCGGTGTTTGACAATTCCACTCCCGCCCGGATATACTGTGCTCACTGAACTTCTTCGTGACCCCTTTCCTGCTGAAGTCACGAATCCCCGAATATACGCAAAGAAATCCCCCGGGCGCAATTGCCGGGGGATTTCTTCGTAGCGGGAACGGGTCAGATCACGTCGGACAGCTCCTCCAGCAGCCGCCGCTTGGGCCGCGAGCCCACCATCGACTTCACCGGCTCACCGTCGCGGAAGACGATGAAGGTCGGCATCGAGAGCACCTTGTACGCGTTCGTGGTCGTCGGGTTCCGGTCGACGTTCACCTGCACCACCCGGAGCCGCTCGCCCTCCTCCGCGGCCAGGGCCCTGAGCACCGGGGCCATCTGCCGGCACGGCGGGCACCAGTCGGCGGTGAACTCCACCAGCACCGGCAGTTCGCTGCCCAGTACCTCCGTACCGAACCCGGCGTCCGTCACCTCGGCCACCCCGTCGCCTGTCATGTGTGCCCTCCCAGCTCGCATTTCGGCTCCGGACCCCCCGGAACCGCCGCCTCGGCCCGCGCCAGCTGTGCGCCGACCTGCGCCCGGACCGACGACAGCTGCCCGATCAGGGCGTCCAGCTCCGCCAGCTTGCGCCGGTAGACCACGAGGGACGCCGGGCAGGAGTCGCCCTCGGGGTGCCCGGCACGCAGGCACTCCACGAAGGGGCGGGTCTCCTCCAGGTCGAACCCGAAGTCCTGGAGCGTCCTGATCTGCCGCAGCAGCTTCAGGTCGTCCTCGTCGTACGTCCGGTAGCCGTTGCCGGCGCGCCGCGCGGGCAGCAGGCCGCGCGACTCGTAGTACCGCAGCGTCCGCGTCGTGGTCCCGGCCCGTGCGGCCAGCTCGCCGATTCGCATGCGGACGAACGTAAGCCCTGACGCGGACGTCAAGGCAAGAAGCCCGGTGCCGTGACCCGGGGCGCGGAAGCCCTGCGCCGGACCTCGAACGCCGGACGTCGACAAAGGAAACCCCGCGCCGGAAGGGGCGCGGGGTTTCGGGGACCGGGCGGCCGAGCAACGGGGGGAGCACCTCGGCCGCCCGGAGTGTGCGGATGTCGCGCCGGCCGATTCAGGCCTTGGCCAGCTCCTTCTCGCCGCCCTGCCCGGGCAGGTCCGCGCCGTCCTCGGGATCCTCGGCGGCGCCGTGGTCGTCCAGCAGCGTCTTCTCGTCGAACGGGGCCCGTCCGGCGAGCACCTCGTCCACCCGCTCCCGGTCGATCTCCTTGGTCCAGGTGCCGATCAGCACGGTGGCGACGGCGTTGCCCGCGAAGTTGGTGAGGGCGCGGGCCTCGCTCATGAAGCGGTCGATGCCGACGATCAGGCCGATGCCGTCCACCAGGGCGGGCTTGTGCGACTGGAGGCCGCCGGCCAGCGTGGCGAGCCCGGCACCGGAGACACCGGCCGCGCCCTTGGAGGCGACCAGCAGGAAGAGCAGCAGCGGGATCTGCTCGCCGATGGACATCGGGGTGCCCATGGCGTCGGCGATGAACAGCGAGGCCATGGTCATGTAGATCATGGTGCCGTCGAGGTTGAAGGAGTAGCCGGTCGGGACGGTGATGCCGACCACCGGCTTGCTGACCCCCAGGTGCTCCATCTTGGCGATCAGGCGCGGCAGCGCCGACTCCGAGGAGGAGGTGGACAGGATCAGCAGGAACTCGCGTCCCAGGTACTTGAAGAGCGAGAAGACGTTGACGCCCGCGATGAAGCGCAGCAGCGCGCCCAGCACCAGGAAGACGAAGAGGAAGCAGGTGACGTAGAAGCCGAGCATCAGCACGGCCAGGCTCTTGAGCGCGTCGACGCCGGCCGAACCGGTGACGGCGGCGATGGCGCCGAAGGCCCCGATCGGCGCGGCCCACATGATCATGGCCAGGACGCGGAAGACCAGCCGCTGGATGTGCTCGATGCCGCGCAGGACGGGCTGCCCGGCCGACCCCATGGCCTGCAGGGCGAAGCCGCAGAGCAGCGCGATCAGCAGGGTCTGCAGCACCTCGCCGGAGGTGAACGCGGAGACGATGGTCGTCGGGATGACGCCCAGCAGGAACTCGGTGGTCCCCTTGGCCTCCGCGTCGACCTGCGCCTGGCCGGTCTCCTTGATGGCGTCGGTGACCGCGAGGCCCGTGCCCGGGTCCAGGATGTTGCCGACGAGCAGGCCGATGGCGAGGGCCACCAGCGACATCACCAGGAAGTAGGCCAGCGCGATGCCGCCTACCGCGCCGACCTTGGCGGCCTTGCGGACCGAGCCGATGCCCAGCACGATCGTGCAGAAGATGATCGGCGAGATCATCATCTTGATCAGGTTCACGAAGCCGGTGCCCAGCGGCTTCAGCTCGGTCGCGAAGTCGGGGGCGGCGAGACCGACGGCGATACCGAGGGCGACCGCGATGATCACGGCGATGTAGAGATAGTGCGTGCGGTCGCGCTTGGCTTTGGGTGCGGCAGGTGCCGTAGCGGCTTCGCTGGTCACGGCGGCCCTCCTTGACGACGTCGTCGGCATCACCGGCGTGCGGCTCACGTCCGGGGGTTTGTTTCGGGGACGCGGTGACTATCTCCCGGGCTGTGAGCGCGGTCACCCTTGCGTTCATTTAGTTCACCGATCATCCAAGGGGGAGACTGGCGGCATGCGCCTCCCCGTTCCCGGACCCCGTAGCCTGGCCGGTCAGCTCTTCGCCATGCAGGCGGTGCTGATAGCGGTCGTGGTGGCCGGGTACGCGCTGTTCACCTACGTCAGCGACCGGCAGCAGGCCGAGGAGGCGGCCGGGCGACAGGCCAGGTCGGTGGCGCTGGCGATCGCCGACTCGCCGTCCGTGCTGGACGCGATCCGCACCCCGGACCCGACGGCGCGGCTCCAGCCGTACGCGGTGCGGGTCATGCGGGACACGGACGTCGACTTCGTGACGATCATGGACCCGGACGGCATCCGCTGGACCCACCCCGACCCCGGGCAGATCGGACGTCCCTTCCGCGGGCACATCGAGCGCGCCCAGCGGGGCGAGACCCTCACCGAGACCTACACCGGCACCCTGGGACCGTCGGTGCGGGCGGTCGCGCCCGTCGACGACAACGGGCGGGTGGCCGGCCTGGTCAGCGCCGGCATCAAGGTCGAGGAGATCAGCAAGCGCGCGCAGGAGCAGCTGACGGCCCTGCTCGCGGTGGCGGCCGGCGCGCTGCTGCTCGGCGCCGTCGGCACGTACGTGATCAACGCGCGGCTGCGCCGGCACACCCACGGCATGAACGCGGACGAGCTGAGCCGGATGCACGACTACCATCAGGCGGCACTGCACGCGGTGCGGGAAGGGCTGCTGATGCTGGACGGGCGGCACCGGGTGGCGCTGATCAATGACGGCGGACGGGAGCTGCTCGGCGTGTCCGGTGAGGTGGTGGGCGCCTCGGTCGCCGACCTGGGGCTGCCGACGCAGCTGACGGGGGCGCTGCTGGCGTCGGAGCCCAGGGTGGACGAGGTGCACCTGACGGCCGAGCGGGTGCTGGTGGTCAACACCTCGCCCGTCTCCGGCGGCGAGCACCGGGGCACGGTGGTGACCCTGCGCGACGTGACCGAGCTCCAGTCGCTGACGGGCGAGCTGGACTCCGAGCGCGGCTTCACCCAGGCGCTGCGCTCGCAGGCCCACGAGGCGGCCAACCGGCTGCACACCGTGGTCTCGCTGATCGAGCTGGGGCGCGCGGAGGAGGCGGTGGACTTCGCGACGGCCGAGCTGGAGCTGGCGCAGGCGCTGACCGACCAGGTGGTGGCCGCGGTGAGCGAGCCGGTGCTGGCCGCGCTGCTGCTGGGCAAGACGGCGCAGGCGAACGAGCGGGGAGTGGAGCTGGTGGTGTCGCAGGAGAGCCGACTGGACGACGGGCTGCTGCCGCCGTCCCTGCCCGCCCGGGACCTGGTGACGATCCTGGGCAACCTGGTCGACAACGCGGTGGACGCGGCCCAGGGCGCGGTGCCGTCGCGGGTGACGGTGGCGGCGTACACGGAGGGTTCCGGAGCCGACGGCTCCGAGCTGGTGCTGCGGGTGTCGGACACCGGCGCCGGGGTCGATCCCGCCCATGCCGACCTGGTCTTCCAGCGGGGTTACTCGACGAAGCCGGCCGACGAGGGCGGGCGGGGCCTGGGGCTGGCGCTGGTGCGGCAGGCGGTCCAGCGGCACGACGGCACGCTGACCGTGACGGGGGCCGAGGGCGGCGGCGCCCGCTTCGAGGCCCGGCTGCCGCTGGGCGACGGCGCGCCGCCGGCCGCCGCGGCGGGCAGACCGGGCGCCGGGGGTGCCGTATGAGCACCGCCGGGGAGCCCATCCGGGTCCTGGTCGTCGAGGACGACCCCGTCGCCGCCGACGCGCACGTGATGTACGTCGGCCGGGTCCCGGGATTCACGGCAGTGGGCAAGGCGCACACCGGCGCGGAGGCCCGGCGGATGCTGGACCGTACCCCGGTGGACCTGCTTCTGCTCGACCTGCACCTGCCGGACGCGCACGGCCTCCAGCTGGCCCGCTCGCTGCGGGCGGCCGGGCACCACGCCGACGTGATCGCGGTGACGTCGGCGCGGGACCTGACGGTCGTGCGGGAGGGCGTGTCGCTGGGCGTCGTCCAGTACGTGCTGAAGCCGTTCACCTTCGCCACGCTGCGGGACCGGCTGGTGCGGTACGCGGAGTTCCGGGGCGCCCAGGGCGAGGCGAGCGGCCAGGACGAGGTGGACCGCGCCCTGGCCACCCTGCGCGCCCCCGGCCCCGCGGCCCTGCCCAAGGGGCTCAGCGGCCCGACCCTGGAACGGGTCACGAGCACGCTGCGCGGCGCGGCCGAGGGCCTCACGGCGGCCGGGGTCGCCGAGGCGGTGGGCATCTCCCGCATCACGGCCCGGCGTTACCTGGAGCACCTGGTGGACGCGGGCCGGGCGGGCCGGAGCCCGCAGTACGGGCAGGTGGGGCGACCGGAGTTGGTGTACCGGTGGGTCAGCGAGGCCGAGCGGGGGCGATGAACACGAGTTGTCCACCGCACACGCATTGACCTGACTAGACCACTCCTCTTACGTTCGCCGAGCAGCCGTCCCGGCCACAGCGTCGTGCGCCCGTAGGAGGTCATGCCCGTGCGTCCCACCGTCCGGTTCACCGCCCTGTTCACCCTCACCGCCCTCGCCTCCACCGCCCTCGCCGCCTGCGGCAGCGGATCAGGTGACGACCCGGACACGGTGAAGGTCTCCTTCAAGCAGTCCACGGACAACTCCATCAAGGTGATGGACACCTATCTCGGTGACATCAAGAAGCAGTTCGAGAAGGCCAACCCGGGCAAGAAGGTCGAGTTCGTCCCCATCAAGGCCCCGGACTCGGAGTACTACACCAAGCTCCAGCAGATGCTCCGCTCCCCCAAGACCGCGCCCGACCTGGTCTACGAGGACACCTTCCTCATCAACTCCGACATCACCAGCGGGTACCTGAAACCGCTCGACGACTACTTGGCCGAGTGGAAGGACTGGGACCAGTTCATCGACACCGCGAAGGCGGCGGCCAAGGGCGAGGACGGCAAGACGTACGGCGTGCCGGACGGCACCGACACGCGCGGCCTGTGGTTCAGCAAGGACGTGTTCGCCAAGGCCGGGCTGCCCGCCGACTGGCAGCCGAAGACCTGGGACGAGGTCCTCGCCGCCGCCCGCACCATCAAGGAGAAGGTCCCCGGCGTCACACCGCTCAACGTCTACACCGGCAAGCCCGCCGGCGAGGCCGCCACCATGCAGGGCTTCGAGATGCTGCTGTACGGCACGGGGGACGGCGGCAGCGACCCGCTCTACGACAGGAGCGGCAAGAAGTGGATCACGGCGGGGCAGGGATTCAAGGACTCCCTCGCCTTCGTCGAGACGGTGTACAAGGAGAAGCTCGGCCCCGAGGTCTCCGACGCGCTCGACCCCAACTTCGGCACCAAGGTGCGCGGTGAGCTGCTGCCGCAGGGCAAGCTCGGCATCGCGCTCGACGGCTCCTGGCTGCCGCAGGACTGGCTGGAGGGCAGCGGGCACGAGTGGCCGGACTGGTCGAAGGAGCTGGGGCTGGCCGCGATGCCGACCCAGAACGGCCAGGCGCCCGGCAGGGTGAGCATGTCCGGCGGCTGGACCTGGTCGATCCCGGCCAAGGCGGGCAACCCCGACCTGGCCTTCGAGTTCGTCAAGACCATGCAGACCAAGGCCAACGCCCAGAAGTGGTACATCGCCAACTCGGGCATCGCGGTCCGTGAGGACGTCGCGAACGACCCCGCCTACGTCGCGGCCCAGCCCGGTATCACGTTCTTCACCGACCTCGTCGCCGACACCCACTACCGGCCCGCCTACCCGGCGTACCCGAAGGTCTCCGTCGCCATCCAGGAGGCCATGGAGGGCGTGACGACCGGTGACAAGACGGTGGAGGAGGCGGCGCGCGACTACGACGAGGCGCTCAAGGAGGCGACCGACAACCAGGTGGTGAGCAGGTGACGGCGACCGCGCCGCAGCACGCCGGGCCGGGGGTCGGCAAGACCCCGGCTCCCCCGGCCGCCTCCGGTGCGCGGACCGGCGCCCTCCGCCGTTCCCTCTTCCGGGCCCTGCCCGTCTCCCCCGCCCTCGTCCTGCTCCTGCTCTTCCTCGCCGGCCCGATCGTCTACTGCGTCGTCATCGCCTTCACCGACCTCCAGCTCACCGGGCAGGCCCGGGAGTCCTTCGTCGGCTTCGACAACTTCACCCGCGCCTTCAGGGACGAGGCGTTCCTCAACGCCGTATGGCTGACCCTGGTGTTCACGGTGCTGTCGTCGCTGATCGGGCAGAACACCCTGGGGCTGGCGCTGGCCTCGCTGATGCAGCGGGCCTCGAAGCCGGTGCGCACGCTCACCGGCGGCATCGTCGTCACGGCGTGGGTGCTGCCGGAGGTGGTGGCGGGCTTCCTGCTCTACGCCTTCTTCCGGCGCGAGGGCACGCTCAACGCCATCCTGGACTGGCTCCACCTGCCCTCCCAGAACTGGCTGTTCACGCTGCCGATCCTGGCGGTGTCGTTCGCCAACGTGTGGCGGGGCACGGCCTTCTCGATGCTGGTGTACTCAGCCGCGCTGAACGAGATCCCGAAGGAGGTCACCGAGGCCGCCGAGGTGGACGGGGCGAGCGGCTGGCGCCGGATGTGGCACATCACGCTGCCGATGATCCGCCGCTCCATCGGCACCAACCTGATGCTGAACACCCTCCAGACCCTCTCCGTGTTCGGGCTGATCTGGGTGATGACGCGCGGCGGCCCGAGCGGCAAGAGCCAGACGCTGCCGCTGTTCATGTACGAGCAGGCCTTCCAGAACAGCCTGATCGGGTACGGCACGGCGGTGGCGCTGCTGCTGTTGCTGATCGGCTCCCTGTTCTCGGTCGTGTACCTGCGCCTGCTGCGGACGGAGGTCTGACATGGCAACCTCGCCCGCCTCCCGGCGCGACCGGCGCCGTACGGCCGCCGACGCCGGGCTGCTGGTGGTCGCCGCGGCCTTCGTACTGCCGCTGGCCTGGGTGGTGCTCTCCGCTCTCGACCCGCACGCGAGTCTGCGGGTCAAGGTCCCCGACGGGGTCACGCTGGAGAACTTCGACGCGATCCTCACCCCGGAGATCACCTACACGCCGCTGCTCAACAGCCTGCTCCTGTGCGGCGGCGCGACGCTGCTGACGGTGGTGTGCGCGACGCTGGCGGCGTACCCGCTCTCCCGCTTCCGGTCGCGGCTGAACCGGCCGTTCCTGCTCACCGTCCTGTTCGCGACCAGCCTCCCCATCACGGCGATCATGGTGCCGGTCTACGCGCTGTTCGTGCGGGTGAACCTGATCGACACCATGCAGGGGACGATCTTCTTCTTCGCCGCCTCGCAGCTGCCCTTCGCGATCTGGCTCATGAAGAACTTCATGGACGGGGTGCCGAAGGAACTGGAGGAGGCCGCGTGGACGGACGGGGCGTCGTCGTTCCAGTCGCTGCTGCGGATCGTGCTGCCGCTGATGGGGCCGGGGGTGGCGGTGGTCACGGTGTTCTCGTTCGTGATGATGTGGGGAAACTTCTTCGTCCCGTTCATGCTGCTGCTCACCCCGGACCAGATGCCCGCCTCGGTGAGCATCAACGACTTCTTCGGCAACCGGGGCATGGTGGCGTACGGGCAGCTGGCCGCGTTCTCGATCGTCTACTCGACGCCGGTCGTCCTGCTCTACGTGCTGATCTCCCGACGGCTGGGCGGGGGGTTCGCGCTGGGCGGGGCGGTCAAGGGGTGAGCCGGGCGGTCGGGAGCTACGGAGGCCGGAAGGGTTCTGAGGGCACCCCCGAACATCCGCGCTACGCCCGAATTGCGCCCGTAGGTTCCTACAACCCGTATCGCTGGCCGAACAGCCCGTAGTCAAGCCCTCCCCGGCCCCCTACGGTGTGGGCCGTGCGCCGACCCTCATCCCACCCGAACCAGTCGGGTCCCCCGTTCAACGCCCTCGCCGCCCGCCGGCTCCGCGCCGCCCTCAACATGGGGCCCGAGCACGTCGCCCACGGCATGCGGGTCTCGTACGGGCTGCCGTACGTCACTCCGGACCTGGTCGTCGCCTGGGAGCGGGGGACCGCCGCCCCCGCGGCCTCCGAGCTCACCGCCCTCGCCGGGGTGCTGTGGTGCTCGCCCGGTGATCTGATCGGCCGCCCGCAGACCCTGCGGGAACACCGCATCGCCCGCGGGGTGGCGCCGGAGGACGTGGCGCGTGCCGTCGGTGTCGCGCTCCCCGCCTACCTGCGGATGGAGGAGACGGACGACTGGCGCGGCACCGACCGGCAGTCCGCCGCGCTCGCCGACGTGCTCGGCCTCGCACTGCCCGACTTCGTGGCCGTCACGGGGCGCGAGGGGAAGCTCGCCGAGCTGCTGTCGAGCGCCGTGTCGACCCGCTGGCAGGCCTATGTCCGGCCGGTCGCCAAGCTGGCACCGCTGGACCGGCGCGTGCTGGAGAACGTCCTCCAGGTACTGCACCAGGACTACCAGGGGCACATGGCCGCCACCCTCAGCTGGGGCGGCGGCAGCGGGGACTCCAGCGCGGCCGGACGCGACTTCCTCGACCGGATCGTGGAGCACTTCTGGGCGGCCGTCGAGAAGCACCCGTAGGCCGCCCGTGCGTCCACGCCCGCGTCTAGAAGACCGACTCCGCCTCGTCCATCCGGTCCTTCGGCACGGTCTTCAGCTCGGTCACCGCCTCCGCCAGGGGCACCATGACGACGTCCGTGCCGCGCAGTGCGGTCATGCGGCCGAACTCGCCCTGGTGCGCGGCCTCCACCGCGTGCCAGCCGAAGCGGGTGGCGAGCACCCGGTCGTAGGCGGTCGGCACGCCGCCGCGCTGGATGTGGCCGAGGATGACCGGCTTGGCCTCCTTGCCCAGCCTGCGCTCCAGCTCGTACGCGAGCGCCGTGCCGATGCCCTGGAAGCGCTCGTGGCCGAACTTGTCGATCGCGCCCTTGCCGTAGTCCATGGAGCCGTCGACGGGGTGGGCGCCCTCGGCGACGCACACGACGGCGAACTTCTTGCCGCGGGCGAACCGCTCCTCGACCATCTTGACCAGGTCGGCGGGGTCGAAGGGGCGCTCGGGCAGGCAGATGCCGTGGGCGCCGGCGGCCATGCCGGACTCCAGGGCGATCCAGCCGGCGTGCCGGCCCATGACCTCGACGACCATCACGCGCTGGTGGGACTCGGCGGTGGTCTTCAGGCGGTCCATCGCCTCCGTGGCCACCCCCACCGCGGTGTCGAAGCCGAAGGTGCGGTCCGTGGAGGAGATGTCGTTGTCGATGGTCTTCGGCACGCCGACCACCGGGAGGCCCGCGTCGGACAGCATCCGGGCGGCCGTCAGGGTGCCCTCGCCGCCGATCGGGATCAGCGCGTCGATGCCGAAGCTCTGGATCATGTCGCCCGCGTTCTCGCAGGCCTCGCGGAGCCGGTCGCGCTCCAGGCGGGAGGAGCCGAGGATGGTGCCGCCGCGGGCGAGGATGCCGCTGACCGCGTTGAGGTCGAGGGCGCGGTAGCGGCCGTCGAGGAGGCCCGCGTAGCCGTCCTCGAAGCCGATGACCTCGTCGCCGTAGTTGTCGACCGCTCGGTGCACGACCGACCGGATCACTGCGTTCAGGCCGGGGCAGTCGCCGCCTGCGGTGAGAACTCCGATACGCATCGTGCTGTGTCTCCTGCTCGCTGTTGACACCGGTGAGCCGATCCAATTGTTTCACGGCCGGGCCCCCGGCGGGCACTGCCGGACCCTGGCGGGCCACGGCCGGGCACTGCCGAACACTGACGGGCGCCTTATCCATCGCCGGAGGTATTGTCAAGAGGGTCCGCTCACCCCGGTGGGCGATTTTTGCGATTCTTGTGCACGGACCGGTCGCCACCGGACGAACCAGCCGCCACCGACGAAACGGAGAGCACGCGTGACGCGCAGCGTGTACGTGACCGGTATCGACCGCGGCGACGGCCGCCAGGTCGTCGAACTGGGGGTGATGGAGCTCCTGACCCGGCAGGTCGACCGGGTCGGCGTCTTCCGTCCCCTGGTCCACGACGGGCCGGACCGGCTCTTCGAGCTGCTGCGTTCCCGTTACCGGCTCACGCAGGACTCCTCGACCGTCTACGGCATGGACTACCAGGAGGCCTCCGCGCTCCAGGCCGAGCAGGGCACGGACGAGCTGGTGTCCGCGCTGGTCGACCGGTTCCTCCTGGTCGCCCGCGACTACGACGTGGTCCTCGTCCTCGGCACCGACTACGCCGACACCCAGTTCCCGGACGAGCTGTCCCTCAACGCCCGCCTCGCCAACGAGTTCGGCGCCTCGGTGATCCCGGTGGTGGGCGGGCGCAAGCAGACCGCCGAGTCGGTGCTCGCCGAGACGGTCAACGCCTTCCGCGCCTACGACGGCCTGGGCTGCGACGTCCTGGCCATGGTGACCAACCGGGTGGCCCGCGAGGACCGGGACGAGATCGCCGAGCGGCTCGCGGGCCGACTGCCGGTGCCGGGCTGGGTGGTGCCGGACGAGCCCGCCCTGTCCGCGCCCACCGTCTCGCAGATCGCCCACGCCCTCGGGGCCCGGGTGGTCCTCGGCGACGACTCGGGGCTCGCCCGCGACGCGCTGGACTTCGTCTTCGGCGGGGCCATGCTGCCCAACCTGCTGACCGCGCTCACCCCGGGCTGCCTGGTCATCACCCCCGGCGACCGGGCCGACCTGGTGATCGGCACGCTCGCCGCACACAGCGCCGGCACCCCGCCGATAGCGGGCGTCCTGCTCACCCTGAACGAGGTCCCGGGCGAGGGCATCCTCACCCTCGCCGCCCGCCTCGCGCCCGGCACGCCGGTCCTCTCGGTGACCGGCAACAGCTTCCCCACCGCCGAGCAGCTCTTCTCCCTGGAGGGCAAGCTCAACGCGGCCACCCCGCGCAAGGCGGAGACCGCCCTCGGCCTCTTCGAGCGGTACGTCGACACCGCCGAGCTGAGCAAGCGGGTCTCCGCCCCCAGCAGCGACCGCGTCACGCCGATGATGTTCGAGCACAAGCTGCTGGAGCAGGCCCGCTCCGACCTGCGCCGGGTCGTCCTGCCCGAGGGCACCGAGGAGCGGGTGCTGCACGCGGCGGAGGTGCTGCTGCGCCGGGGCGTGTGCGACCTGACGCTGCTGGGCCCCGTCGAGCAGATCCGCAAGAAGGCCGCCGACCTGGGCATCGACCTCGAGGGCGCCCAGCTGATCGACCCCGCCGTCTCGGAGCTGCGGGACTCCTTCGCCGAGAAGTACGCCGCCCTGCGCGCCCACAAGGGCGTGACCGTGGAGCTGGCGTACGACGTGGTCTCCGACGTGAACTACTTCGGCACGCTGATGGTGCAGGAGGGCTTCGCCGACGGCATGGTGTCGGGCTCGGTGCATTCGACGGCGGCGACCATCCGCCCGGCCTTCGAGATCATCAAGACGAAGCCGGACGCCTCGATCGTCTCCTCGGTCTTCTTCATGTGCCTGGCCGACAAGGTCCTGGTCTACGGCGACTGCGCGGTCAACCCGGACCCGAACGCCGAGCAGCTCGCCGACATCGCCACGCAGTCGGCGGCCACGGCGGCGCGGTTCGGGGTGGACCCGCGGATCGCGATGCTGTCCTACTCGACGGGCACGTCCGGTTCCGGCGCGGACGTCGACAAGGTCCGCGAGGCGACGGAGCTGGTCCGCGCGGGCCGGCCCGACCTGCGCGTCGAGGGACCGATCCAGTACGACGCCGCCGTGGAGCCCTCGGTCGCCGCGACCAAGCTGCCGGGCTCGGAGGTCGCCGGGCAGGCCAGCGTGCTGATCTTCCCCGACCTGAACACCGGCAACAACACGTACAAGGCCGTGCAGCGCTCGGCCGGCGCCATCGCCGTCGGCCCGGTCCTCCAGGGCCTGCGCAAGCCGGTCAACGACCTGTCCCGGGGCGCGCTCGTCCAGGACATCGTGAACACCGTCGCCATCACGGCGATCCAGGCCCAGCAGTCCCCCACCGAGAAGGCGTCCGCCCAGTGAGTCCCAGCCGTGTCCTCGTCCTCAACTCCGGCTCCTCGTCGGTGAAGTACCAGCTCCTCGACATGCCGGGCGGCGAGCGGCTCGCCGTCGGCCTCGTCGAGCGGATCGGCGAGGAGACCTCGCTGCTCCGGCACACGCCGGCGGACGGTGCGGCCCGTGAGCGCGACGGGGCCGTCCCCGACCACGAGGCCGCGCTGAAGGCGGTGGCCGCGGAGCTGGCCAAGGACGGCCTCGGCGTCGACTCGCCGGAGCTGGCCGCGATCGGGCACCGGGTGGTGCACGGCGGCAAGCACTTCACCGAGCCGACCGTGGTCGACGACGCCGTGCTCGCCGAGATCGAGCGGCTCATCCCGGTGGCCCCGCTGCACAACCCGGCCAACCTCACCGGCATCCGCACCGCCCAGGCGCTGCGCCCGGACCTGCCCCAGGTCGCCGTCTTCGACACCGCCTTCCACACGACGATGCCGGAGTCCGCGGCCCGCTACGCCATCGACGTCGAGACCGCCGACCGGCACCGCATCCGCCGCTACGGCTTCCACGGCACCTCGCACGCCTACGTGTCCCGGGAGACCGCCCGGCTGCTGGGCAAATCCCCCGAGGACGTGAACGTCATCGTGCTCCACCTGGGCAACGGGGCCTCCGCCTCGGCCGTGCGCGGCGGCCGGTGCGTGGACACCTCCATGGGGCTGACGCCCTTGGAAGGGCTCGTGATGGGTACGCGCTCGGGAGACATGGACCCGGCCGTCATCTTCCATTTGATGCGTGTTGGCGAAATGTCCGCCGACGAGATCGACACTCTCCTGAACAAGAGGAGCGGTCTGATCGGGCTGTGCGGCGACAACGACATGCGGGAGATCCGCCGCCGGGTGGACGCCGGCGACGAGCGGGCCCGACTGGCCTTCGACATCTACATTCACCGGCTGAAGAAGTACATCGGCGCCTATTACGCCGTTCTCGGGCGGGTGGACGCGGTGGCTTTCACGGCCGGGGTCGGGGAGAACGCGGCGCCGGTGCGGGAGGCCGCCGTGGCGGGCCTGGAGGGGCTCGGGCTGGCGGTCGACGGCGAGCTGAACGCCGTACGCGGCGACGGCGCGCGGCTGATCTCGCCCCCGGACGCGCGGGTGGCGGTGGCCGTGGTGCCCACCGACGAGGAAATGGAGATCGCGACACAAACCTACGCGCTGGTAAATGGTTCGGGGAATCTCACCTGAGCGGCATCCCGCCCTTTTGTATTTTCCGCCAGACGGAATATTCCGCAGCGAAACAAACCGATAGGATCGCCCCATGCGCCGTTCGAAAATCGTCTGTACTCTCGGCCCCGCGGTCGACTCCCACGAGCAGCTCGTCTCGCTGATCGAAGCCGGCATGAACGTGGCCCGCTTCAACTTCAGCCACGGCACCCACGCGGAGCACCAGGGCCGTTACGACCGTGTCCGGGCCGCCGCCAAGGAGACCGGCCGGGCCATCGGTGTCCTCGCCGACCTGCAGGGCCCGAAGATCCGCCTGGAGACCTTCGCGGAGGGCCCCGTCGAGCTGGTGCGCGGTGACGAGTTCACCATCACCACGGAGGACGTGCCGGGCGACCGGACGATCTGCGGCACCACGTACAAGGGCCTGCCCGGTGACGTCACCAAGGGCGACCAGGTGCTCATCAACGACGGCAACGTCGAGCTGAAGGTCACCGAGGTCGTGGGCCCCCGGGTGAAGACGATCGTCATCGAGGGCGGCGTCATCTCGGACCACAAGGGCATCAACCTGCCCGGCGCCGCGGTCAACGTCCCCGCGCTGTCCGAGAAGGACGTCGAGGACCTGCGGTTCGCCCTGCGGATGGGCTGCGACCTGGTCGCCCTCTCCTTCGTCCGGGACGCCAAGGACGTGGCCGACGTCCACCGTGTGATGGACGAGGAGGGCCGCCGGGTCCCCGTCATCGCCAAGGTGGAGAAGCCGCAGGCGGTGGAGAACATGGAGGACGTCGTCGCGGCCTTCGACGCCGTCATGGTGGCCCGCGGCGACCTGGCCGTCGAGTACCCGCTCGAGAAGGTCCCGATGGTGCAGAAGCGCCTCATCGAGCTGTGCCGCCGCAACGCCAAGCCGGTGATCGTGGCGACCCAGATGATGGAGTCGATGATCACCAACTCGCGGCCGACCCGCGCCGAGGCCTCCGACGTGGCCAACGCGATCCTGGACGGCGCGGACGCGGTCATGCTGTCCGCCGAGTCCAGCGTGGGCGCGTACCCGATCGAGACCGTCAAGACCATGTCGAAGATCGTCTCCGCCGCCGAGCAGGAGCTGCTCTCCAAGGGCCTCCAGCCGCTCGTGCCGGGCAAGAAGCCGCGCACGCAGGGCGGTTCGGTGGCCCGTGCCGCCGCCGAGATCGCCGACTTCCTGGGCGGCAAGGGCCTGGTGGCCTTCACCCAGTCCGGCGACACCGCCCGCCGGCTGTCCCGCTACCGCGCCGCGCAGCCCATCCTCGCCTTCACCACCGACGAGTCGACCCGCAACCAGCTGGCGCTCAGCTGGGGCGTGGAGCCGCACGTGGTGCCGTTCGTGAACACCACCGACGAGATGGTCGACCTGGTGGACCAGGAGACGGCCCGGCTCGGCCGGTTCAACGACGGCGACGTCGTCGTGATCACCGCCGGCTCGCCCCCCGGCGTCCCCGGCACCACCAACATGGTCCGCGTGCTCCACCTGGGCGAGACCCGCCGCGACTGACGGTCCGGCCCGGCCGGCTCGCACGGCCTCCGTACGGCACTGAGGGCGCCCCCTGCGCGCAGGGGGCGCCCTCAGGCGTTGTGCGGCTCCCGAACGGGCGCGTGGGCGCGCTCAGTCGGTCGTGTACTGGTGCAGCCCCGGGATGTGGAGCGTGCCCCCGAACTGACCGGCCTGGACGACCGTCACCTTCGTGAAGTAGATGAGCGGGATGTCCAGCGGCGGCGGGTTCTCCGGGTCGAAGGTGATCGGGATCAGCCCGAGCAGGTTGCCCGAGATGCTCTCGGTGTACATCACCGTGTCGCCGTCGCGGATCGTGGACGTGGAGCCCTTGGCCGCCTGCACGTGGTACGTCTTGCCGGCCTGCTCGTCCTTGACCGTCTGGTGCAGGTCGCCGATGTCGGTGCCGTTGGATATGACGTACTTCAGCACCTTCTTGGTGGTGCCGTTGGCCGTCCTGACCTCGACGATCCCCTCGTAGGAGGCACCCTTCAGCAGCAGCGAGCTGGCGTTGAGGTACCACGGGTCGTCGGGCAGCGGCACCGGGTTGTCGACGCCGCCCTCCTCGTCCGTGGCGACCGGGCAGTCCTCCGGGTCCGTGCCGGTGCTCTCCGAGGCGCTCGGGGTGGGCGAGGCGGTGGCCTCGTCCGTGGCCTCGTCCTCGGCCTCCTCGGCTGCCTCCTCCGCCTCCTCGGTGGCCTTGTCGGCCGGCTCCCCGGTGTCCCCGGCCGCCTTCGACGCCGCGTCGGCCGGGTCCTCCACGGCGTCCTTCGCCGTGTCGGTGACCTCGTCGGTCGTCTCCTGGGCGGAACCGGACGTGTCCTCCTCGGCGCCCTCGGACGCCGAGGGGGTCGGCGTGGGACCCGGGCTCTCCTCGTCCTTCTTGCCGCCGGTGAAGATGCCCTCGATGGCGTCGCCGAGACCCTCCAGCACACCGCCGCGGGACTCGGGCTCGGAAGGCGTCGGCTCCGCGGCGTCGCCGCCGGCCGCGCCCCCGCTCTGCGGGGCCTTGTCCTGCGACTCCTGCGCCTCCTGGGAGGCGGAGGGGCTCGGGGCGGGGTCGGCCTCGTCGTCGGAACCTGAATCCGGCGAAGAGGACCCACCCTGGTCCGTGCCACTGCCCTGGTCCGCGCCGGAGTCCGCGGACTCCGAGGGCTCGGGCTCCTTCGTGTCGTCCTGGTCGCCGTCCGCACCGGCGGACGCCCCGTCGGTCGCCGAGGGCGACGGCGTGGGCGACTCGGACGCGCCCTTCTCGGCGTCCTCCAGGGCCGCCACGCAGTCCTTGTACTCGTCGGCCGTCAGGCTGTTGGAGGTCGGCTTCGCCGAGTCGTTGCCGTCGGCGAGGGCCAGCGTCGGCGTGAACCCCATCCCCATGAGGACGGCCGTGGGCATCGCCGCGAGGGCGATCGCCTTGCCGGCCGGCACGTGGAACCTCGTGAACAACGGCTTCTTGGGTGCCGCGTGGCGCGGCCCGGTTCTCACACGGGACGACTCCACGTCAGTCCCGCGGGTCACCTCGTCAGCCGGCACTGTGCCTCCCGTTCGCCCCGTTGGCCGGGCTCGTTCCTGACAGATCGTTCGCCCCCAGCGGCGCGAAGGCCTGGGTGGGGCTCCCGCCGTCCCCTCCGTCCCGCGGCTGCGGCACCGCGGCGTCGGACGCCGGCGTGCCGGGCGCGCGGGTGCCGGGGACCACGCCCTCGGGCGCGGCGCCCGTTCCCCTGCCCTCCAGCGGCGGCTCGGCCTGCGGCGGCTCGCCGGGCACCCACGAGACGGCCATGGCCCCGCCGATCAGCGCGAGCAGGAAGCCGATGAGGAAGCCGCCGAGGTTGGAGACGGGGATGGACACCAGCGCCAGCAGGATCGCCGCGACGCCCGCGAAGACCCGTACGTGCTTCTGGAACCACAGGCTGACGCCCAGGACGACCAGCAGCACGCCGATGATCAGGGACCCGGCGCCCGCGGTGGTGGCCATCGCCAGCGTCAGGTGACCGATCTGGAGGTTCGCGTACGGGAAGTAGGCGATGGGGAGTCCGCCGAGCGCGATGAACAGGCCGGCCCAGAACGGCCGCCCGCCTCGCCAGGCGCGGAACTGCAGCCTTCGGCGGGTGAACTGGCCTTCGGCGGCAGGAGTCTCGGCGCTCATGGAAAACAGCTCCCTGGTACGGCTTTGCTGTGGTGGAGATGTGGGCCGCGGGTGAAGGCGCGGCCGGAGAGGGGACGGGCGGGGGCGCCGGTGTGGCTCCCCCGCCCGTCAAGGGGTGCTCAGTAGCACTCCTTGACACCCTTGGACAGCGACATCTTCAGACCGCTGAGCTTGAAGGTTCCGGCGGTGGTGGCCCACGCCGTCTGCTTCACGTTCTTCAGCGTGGCCGAGTCGGCCTGCTGCGCGAATCCGTAGGGGTTCGCGGTGTCGCCCTTCTTGATGCCGGGACCCTTGCTGGCGTCCTTGGCGGCCACACCGATGTCGATGCCGCGGAAGGTGGCATCGGCCTCGAGGTCCTCGACGTCGATGTACAGGTTCTCGGCCTGGACCGGGGTACTGCCGCCGCCCGCCTTGAGCATGAGGCTGACCGAGCCGATCAGCGGAATGTCCGGGGTGACCACGGACTGACACATGTTCTTGATGGACGCGGACTTGAACGCCGAGACGGCGACGGGGTGAGCCGTCTTCTCGCCCTTCAGCGTGTACCCCGAGTCGATGGCGCCGTACTGGGAGAAGCCCGTACCGTCGAGCTGCTCCGCCGTCACCTTGAACGACTGACCGGAGACACTGAACGACGCTGCCAGGGCACCCTGCCCCAGCGCGACGCCTATCGCAGCCGTGGCGGCCACGCTGGGCACCATGACCACAGCGAACCGCTTCCATCTGGTCCCGCCACGCACCTGGGACTCCATATTTCCTCCTTCTCGGACGTACATCTCCTGGCCTCGGCCCGCCTCCGGTGCGGAGACTCGCCTGGCAGGGATGGGAGAAGTGCTACGTCCTCGGGAAGGAGAGCGCCCGCGCTCGGCGGCACGTACGAACGCGCCCGAATCACCGGCGATCACCCCCGAGCGACAACCACTGGTCGCGCCTGACACGCATCACGCACAACCCTGCTGGACAGGCTTCGCCGGGTGGACGAAGACCCCCCTGCCCAAGAGCCGGCACCACTGCTGCCGGCTCTGCTCGGTGGGGACCCAGGAACCCCCGCGACCCGACTGGCTTTCGGGGTACGGGAACGGACCGAGCGTCGCCGATCGTGGTGCATTCTCGCCGTCGGCACAAGGGGGTTCGTTACTCGCTAGTAACGGGCGTATAACCGTGGGGCGACGCACCGGCCCCGGACGGCGACGCTGGGTGCGCCATGGGGGCGGTACAAAACTATTGATCGCTGGACAGATTCCGACAGATC
The DNA here is from genome assembly GCF_055589025.1 of Streptomyces sp. NPDC041968. Taxonomy (NCBI): domain Bacteria; kingdom Bacillati; phylum Actinomycetota; class Actinomycetes; order Kitasatosporales; family Streptomycetaceae; genus Streptomyces; species Streptomyces sp. NPDC041968. The sequence continues at coordinate 27,867 of NZ_JBVJCB010000006.1, forward strand.
GACGCCGTTGACTTACTTGCAGTAACAGCGGCCGCGATTGCCAAGATTTGGCAAAGCGCGGCCGCATTGGCGTCCCGTCGACAGCTCTTCCACACGGGTATCACGCGGACGAACGCCGGGCGACCGGCCTGGAACCGATGCCCGGACCGCCCGTCAGAACAGGGCGCGGGCCAGCGCCCTGCGTGCCGCGGCGACCCGCGGATCGTCGGCGCCGACCACCTCGAACAGCTCCAGCAGCCGCACCCGTACGGCGTCCCGGTCGTCGCCGGCCGTGACGCGCACCGTGTCGATGAGGCGCCCGAAGGCGTCCTCCACGTGGCCCCCGACCAGGTCGAGGTCGGCGGCGGCGATCTGCGCCCGGGCGTCGCCGGGCTTGTCGGCGGCCTCCTGGCGGACCTGCTGCGGGTCGGCGTCCTGCACGCGCTGGAGCAACTCGGCCTGGGCGAGACCCAGTTTCGCCTCCGTGTTGCCCGGGTCCTCACCGAGCACGTTCTTGTACGCCTGGACGGCTCCGGCCAGGTCGCCCGCGTCCAGCGCCCGCACGGCGGCCTCCAGGGCCGCGTCGTGCGGGCCGGCCGGCCGCTCGGCGACGTCGGGACGGGCTCCCGGCTCCGCCTCCGGGTCGACGGCGATGCCGGTCAGGCCGAAGCGCTCCTCGGCGACCTGCACCAGCTGGTCCAGGGTCTGGCGGATCTGCGCCTCGCCGGCGGCGCCCTGGAAGAGCGGCAGCGCCTGTCCGGCCACGACCGCGAAGACGGCCGGGATGCCCTGGACGCCGAACTGCTGCATCAGCATCTGGTTGGCGTCGACGTCGATCTTGGCGAGGAGGAAGCGCCCGTTGTACTCGACGGCGAGCCGCTCCAGGACCGGGCTCAACTGCTTGCAGGGCTCGCACCACTCGGCCCAGAAGTCGATGACGACCGGGACCTCGGTGGACCGCTGCAGTACTTCACTCTCGAAGCCGGCCTCATCGACGTCGATGACGAGATCGGCCGGGGAGACGGCTCCCGTCCCACCGTGGCGGGCCGCCTCGGCGCGCGCCTGCTCCGCCTTCGCCTTGGCCTCCTGGGCCGCCTTCACCGCGGCGAGGTCGACGACCCCGCTCATGGACATGTTCCGTGGCTGCATGGGTCTATCCTCCCCCGTACTCGCGCGTGTGTGAAAAGCGGCGTGAAAGCCCGCCCCGATGTGTCCTGTTGGCGCCGGGTCCCCACCCCACGCCGTGGTCGTCGCTGGGGCACGGGTCGGACCCGTGCTTTCGCTACGCCTCGTAGCGTAATGCCATGACGGACCGTCGGAACACCCCGTCTCCGTGATCTGCCTCACGGCCGACCGCGCGTTACCCGCCGGTTAAGGTCGGTGCATGCCAAGCAGCACCCCCGCCGGCCGTGCCGGGCGCCCGCGCAGCGCCGCGGCGGACACCGCGATCCTGGCCGCGACGCGGGCGGCCCTGGTCGATCTGGGGTGGTCGAAGCTCACCCTGGGAGACGTGGCGACACGGGCCGGGGTTGCCAAGACGACGCTGTATCGCCGCTGGGCCGGCAAGAACGAACTGGTGGTCGACGCGGTCGCCGAGCTCTTCGACGAGCTCCGGCTCCCCGACCGCGGCTCCCTGGCCGCCGACATCGAGGGCGTGGTGCTCCAGTTCGCGGCGATCCTGGCCCGCCCGGAGGCCAAGAGCGGCCTGATGGCGGTGGTCGCCGAGTCCACCCGCGACGACGCGCTGCGCGAGCGCATCCGCACGTCGATCGTCGAGCGCCAGAAGCGCCTGGTCCTGGAGGGCCGGGCGCGCGCCCAGACGAGGGGCGAGCTGCCGCCCGAGCCCGACGCCGCCGAGGCGGCCCGCACCGTGGACCTGATCTTCGACGTGGTCGCGGGCGCGGTGGTGCACCGCACCCTGGTCAGCGCGGAACCGGCGGACGACGACTGGGTACGGGGCTTCACCCAGGTGCTCCTGTGGGGCCTCGCCTCCACCCCGGCCCAGCACGGGGCCCGGGCGTAGGCCGAGGGCCGGGCGGAGGGGGGACGGGCCGGGGACGCGGCCCCGGACACCTCCGCACCGGCCTCCGGCGCCTAGAACCCCGGCGGCTCCGTGTACACCCCCCACTCGTCCCGCAGCACTCCGCAGATCTCACCGAGCGTCGCCTCGGCGCGCACCGCGTCCAGCATCGGTCCGATCATGTTGCCGCCGGAACGGGCCGCCGCCAGCATGCCGTCGAGGGCGGTGCGCACGACCGCGTCGTCGCGGGCCGCCTTGCGTGCGCCCAGGGCCCGGACCTGCTCGCGCTCCACCTCGTGGCTGACCCGCAGGATCTCCAGGTCGCCGGTGACGGAGCCGGTGTGGACGTTGACGCCGACGACCTTCTTGTCGCCCTTCTCCAGGGACTGCTGGTAGCGGAAGGCGGACTCGGCGATCTCGCCGGTGAACCAACCGTCCTCGATGCCGCGCAGGATGCCGGAGGTGATCGGCCCGATCGGGTGCCGCCCGTCGGGGTGGGCGCGCAGTCCCCGCTCCTTGATCTGCTCGAAGATCTTCTCGGCGTCGGCCTCGATCCGGTCCGTCAGCTGCTCGACGAACCAGGAACCGCCGAGCGGGTCGGCGACGTTGGCGACGCCGGTCTCCTCCATCAGCACCTGCTGGGTGCGCAGGGCGATCTCCGCCGCCTGCTCACTGGGCAGGGCGAGGGTCTCGTCGAGCGCGTTGGTGTGCAGGGAGTTGGTCCCGCCGAGCACCGCCGCCAGCGCCTCCACGGCCGTACGCACCACGTTGTTGTACGGCTGCTGGGCGGTGAGCGAGACGCCCGCGGTCTGCGTGTGGAAGCGCAGCCACTGCGCCTTGTCGGTCCGCGCGCCGTACACGTCCCGCATCCAGCGGGCCCAGATGCGCCGGGCCGCGCGGAACTTGGCGATCTCCTCGAAGAAGTCGAGGTGCGCGTCGAAGAAGAAGGAGAGCCCGGGGGCGAAGACGTCGACGTCCAGCCCGCGCGACAGCCCCAGCTCCACGTACCCGAAGCCGTCCGCGAGCGTGTACGCCAGCTCCTGCGCGGCCGTGGAGCCCGCCTCGCGGATGTGGTACCCGGAGACCGAGAGCGGCTTGTAGGCGGGGATGCCGGCCGCGCAGTACTCCATCAGGTCGCCGATCAGGCGCAGGTGCGGCTCGGGCTGGAAGAGCCACTCCTTCTGGGCGATGTACTCCTTGAAGATGTCCGTCTGGAGCGTGCCGTTGAGGACGGAGGCGTCCACGCCCTGCCGCTCGGCGGCGACCAGGTACATGCAGAACACGGGCACGGCCGGTCCGCTGATCGTCATGGAGGTCGTCACGTCACCGAGCGGGATGTCCCGGAACAGCACCTCCATGTCGGCGGCCGAGTCGATGGCCACGCCGCAGTGCCCGACCTCGCCGAGCGAGCGCGGGTCGTCGGAGTCGCGGCCCATCAGCGTCGGCATGTCGAAGGCGACCGAGAGGCCGCCGCCGCCGTTGCGGAGGATCATCTTGTAGCGCTCGTTGGTCTGCTCGGCGTTGCCGAACCCGGCGAACTGCCGGATGGTCCACGTGCGCCCCCGGTAGCCCGTGGGGTGCAGGCCGCGGGTGAAGGGGTACTCCCCCGGCCAGCCGATCCGCTCGAAGCCCTCGTACGCGTCCCCGGGCCGGGGCCCGTACACGGGCTCCACGGGATCACCGGAGAGCGTGGTGAAGTCCGCGTCGCGCTTGCGCGCCGCGTCGTACCGGGCCTGCCAGCGAAGGCGGCCCTCCTCTATGGCGTCAGCGTCCATACCCCCGAATTTACTAGGACGTCCAAGTAAATGTCGATGGGGTACCGCCGTACGGGTGTCCGTACGGCGGCGGGAGGGGCTGACGGGGCCGGCTAGGCCTTCGCGGGCGCGGGCGCCTCGGCCGCGGCGACCTTGGTGTCCAGCTCCCGGCTGATCCGGCGCTCCACGAAGAAGGCGGCGGTCGGGATCGTCCCGGCCAGCAGCACCCACAGCTGCTTGCTGACCTTCCACTTCGCCTTGGCGCCCAGGTCGAAGGCGAAGACGAGGTAGACGACGTACAGCCAGCCGTGCGCGATGCTGACGATGCGGGTGAAGTCGGCGGCACCGTCCATGTCCAGCAGGTACTTGGCGATCATGCCGAGACAGAGCAGGATCAGCAGCACACCGGTGACGTACGCCATGACCCGGTAGCGGGTCAGCACGCTCTTTTTCATGCGTACGAGCGTAACCGTCCGTTTCGCGCGATCTTCGGGCGGGCCCGGCGACGCGCTCAGGCCTCTTCGAAGTCCCCGGCGGCGATCCGCAGCGGCCTGAGCATCGCGAAGATCTCGCCGCACTCCTCGGCGTCGTACGCGCCCAGGCCGAAGTCCATCGCCATGAGGTCGCGGGTGGCCGCCTCGACCACTTCGCGGCCCTTGTCGGTGATGGTGGCGAGGGTGCCCCGGCCGTCGTTGGGGTTGGGGCGCCGGGCGACCAGACCGGACCTCACCAGCCGGTCGACGGTGTTGGTCACCGAGGTGGGGTGCACCATGAGCCGCTCGCCGATCTTGGACATCGGCAGCTCGCCCGACTTGGAGAAGGTGAGCAGCACCAGCGCCTCGTAGCGCGCGAAGGTCAGCTCGTACGGCTTGACCACGGCGTCGACCTCGGCCAGCAGGATCTGGTGCGCCCGCATGATCGACGTGATGGCGGACATCGAAGGCACGCCGCCCCAGCGCTGCTTCCAGTGTTCGTCGGCACGGGCGATGGGGTCGAACGAGAGACTCAGGGGCTTCGGCACGGCATCAGACCTTACCGGCCGGTCACATGCCGGTCAGCCGCGTCTCGCCTTTCGATACCACCGCCCGCGGCCCACGGCTACCCGGCGAGGTGCCGCTCGACGGTGTCCACCTTCGACGTGAGGCCGTCCGTCACGCCGGGGCGGATGTCCGCCTTGAGGACCAGGGACACGCGCGGGGCCCGTGCCTCGACGGCGGCGACGGCCCGCCGGACGACGTCCATGACCTCGTCCCACTCGCCCTCGACGGACGTGAACATCGCGTCGGTGCGGTTCGGCAGGCCCGACTCGCGGACCACCCGGACGGCGTCGGCGACGTACTCCCCCACGTCCTCGCCGACGCCGAGCGGTGTCACGGAGAAGGCGACGATCACGCGCCCACGACCCCTTCCCGGCGGGCGCGGGAGGCGATGACCGCGCTCTCGGCCTCGCGCTTGAGCCTGCGCTCGGCGAAGAAGCCCCCGGTCGGCAGGACCGACATGACGAAGTAGAAGGCGGCGGTACCGAGGGACCACTTGGCGCGGTTCCAGGCATCCGCCCAGAAGAGCACGTACAGGACGAAGAGGAAGCCGTGGACCGCGCCCATCACGGGCACCGCGTTGAAGTCGGTGGTCCGCTTCAGCACGGAGCAGACCAGCAGCAGGAGGAACGAGATCGCCTCGGGGCCGGAGACCAGGCGGAGGCGGCGGAGGGCGGAGGCGGTCTTGAGGTCCACGGGTCACCTTCGGTGGGAGAGACATCGGACGTCGACGAGCTGGACTGGGCCGCGCGCCTTGTGAACGGGCGCACAAGCGCGTGTCCATTGTGGCAAACCCTCGACGCACCCGGGTGAGGGGGTCGGCGGCGGGGACATCTCCTCCCGTGGGACCTGTCGGCGGGCCCGTCCGGCGGGCTACCTTCCCATTTGTGGCGATGTTCCGACTTCAAGGCAGCAAGGTCCTCGCCGTCGACATGACCGGAGACGCCGTGAAGGCGAAGAACGGCTCGATGGTCGCGTACGACGGGGAGATGGCCTTCAAGAAACTCAGCGGCGGCGGTGAGGGAATCCGGGGGATGGTGACCCGGCGGATCACCGGTGAGCAGATGACGGTGATGGAGGTGAAGGGGCACGGGACCTGCTGGTTCGCGGACCGGGCGTCGGAGATCACCCTCGTGGGCCTCCAGGGCGACACGCTGTACGTCGAGTCGAGCAACTTCCTGGCGGCCGACGCCGGGCTGCGCACCGGCACCAGTTTCACCGGGGCGCGCGGTGCCTCGCAGGGCAACGGGCTGTTCACCACGACCGTCGAGGGGCACGGGCAGGCGGCGATCATGTCGGACGGCACGCCGGTGGTGCTGCGGGTCAGCGCGCAGTACCCGCTGACCGTCGACCCGGGCGCCTACGTCGCGCACCAGGGGAACCTGCGGCAGTCCTTCCAGTCGGGTGTGACGTTCCGCACGCTGTTCGGCGAGGGCGGCGGGGAGGCCTTCCAGATCCGCTTCGAGGGCGACGGACTGGTCTACGTGCAGCCGAGCGAGCGGAACACGATCGCGGGGGATGTCTGACCATGGCCTTCCAGGAGATCAACTCCAAGATGGTGCGGGCGACCGTCGCACCCGGACAGCGGCTGTTCAGTCAGCGGGGCGCGATGCTCGCGTACCAGGGCGACGTGACCTTCACCCCGAACCTGCGGGGCGGCCAGGGCGGCGTCATGTCGATGATCGGCCGCCGGGTGGCGAACGAGGACACCCCACTGATGACGGTCGAGGGCAGCGGCACGGTGCTCTTCGGGCACGGCGGCCACCACGTCCAGGTGATCGGCCTGGCCGGCGACACGCTGTACGTCGAGGCGGACCGCCTCCTCGCCTTCGAGGGCACCCTGGAGCAGGGCACGGTGTTCCTGGGTGCGCAGGGCGGGGTCATGGGCATGGTGCGCGGCCAGGTCAGCGGACAAGGGTTGTTCACGACCACCCTCAAGGGGCACGGCTCCGTGGCGGTGATGGCCCACGGGGGCGTCTTCGAGGTCCCCGTCACCCCGCAGCGGCCGGTGCGCGTCGACCCGCAGGCGTACGTCGCCCACCACGGTGACGTGCGCAACAGGCTGTCCACGGCGATGGGCTGGCGGGACATGGTGGGGCGCGGCTCCGGCGAGGCGTTCCAGCTGGAGCTGAGCGGCAGCGGCACGGTGTTCGTCCAGGCGTCCGAGGAGAAGCTGTGAGCACGGTTCACCACGACCCGGCGACGTTGCCGGCCGATGACAACGTCAACGCCTACACCTTCTGCGTGGAGCTCAAGGGTGGTCAGTGGTTCCTGCAGAAGGGGAAGATGATCGCCTACTACGGGACGATCGACTTCAACGGGATCGGGCACGGCCGGCTGGACCGGCTGGTGCGCACTTCCTTCCATTCGCCTCTGCACGCGAGCGACTGGGTCGTGGCCGAGGGCTCGGGCAAGATGCTCCTCGCCGACCGGGCCTTCGAGGTGAATTCCTTCGACCTCGAAGAGGGCAACCTGACCATTCGCTCGGGCAACTTGCTCGCTTTTCAGCCAAGTCTCGCCCTCAAGCAGTCGATCGTGCCGGGTTTCCTGACGCTGATCGGAACCGGAAAGTTCGTGGCCGCGTCGAACGGTCCGGTGGTGTTCATGGAACCCCCGATCCGGGTCGACCCCCAGGCCCTGGTCGGCTGGGCCGACTGCCCGTCGCCGTGCCATCACTACGATCACGGGTACATGACCGGCCTGATGGGCGGTCTACGTGCGATGACGGGCCTCGGCGGCGCGTCCGGCGAGGAGCACCAGTTCGAGTTCGTGGGGGCGGGGACGGTGCTGCTGCAGTCGAGCGAGGCGCTGATGGCGGAGCAGGCCACGGGTGCCACTCCGCAGCAGGCGGGGGTGCCCGGCGGCGGGGCGCCCGGGGCGCCGGGCGGCCGGTCCGGGGTACCGGGACTTCCCGGACAGCTGGGGGACCTCCAGCGCCGCTTCGGGCTGTGAGCGGTAATCTGCGGAGTGTGACATCGAACGCGTGCGCACCGTCACCGTCACGGAGACCCCTTCACTAGTTCGCCTTTCAACATTTTAGGTAGACTTCATTCATGGAGACCGAGACGGCCACCCGCTGGCTGACCGATACGGAGCAGTGTGCCTGGCGCACCCACCTGGAGGTCAACAGGCTGTTGACGCACCAGCTCGAGAAGGACCTGCAGCCGTTCGGCCTGACGATGAACGACTACGAGATTCTGGTGAACCTCTCCGAGTCGGAGGGCGACAGAATGCGGATGAGCGACCTGGCGACGGCCACGATGCAGTCCAAGAGCCGCCTCTCCCACCAGATCACCCGCATGGAGAACGCGGACCTGGTCCGGAGGGAGAACTGCGAGTCCGACCGCCGGGGGCTCTACGCCGTCCTCACCCCGCACGGCCTGGAGACGATGCGCAAGGTCGCGCCGCACCACGTGGCATCGGTGCGCCGGCACTTCATCGACCTGCTGGCACCCGAGGCGCTGACGGAGCTGGACAAGGCGCTCCGGCCCATCGCGGAGCACCTGCGCGGGCAGCGGGGACGCACCTGACCGCACACCCGGCCAGGTCCCCGAGGACCGTGCGGGACCAGGCCTAGACGGCACCCGGCAGGCGGAGCTCGAACAGGGCGCCGCCTGCCGGTGCGTCGTGGACCGTGAGCGTGCCACCGTGCCGCACGGCGACGTCGCGGGCGATGGCCAGCCCCAGTCCGGCCCCGCCGTCGTCGCGGCTGCGGGCGGCGTCGAGCCGTACGAACCTCTCGAAGATCCGCTCCCGGTCGGCCGCCGGCACGCCCTCCCCGTCGTCGGCCACCGCGAGCACGGCCAGCTCACCCTCCCGCCGCACGGAGACCTCCACCGCGGAGCGGGCGTGCCGCTGGGCGTTGTCGAGGAGGTTGGCCAGCACCCGCCCCAGCTGCCCCCGCGACCCGGCCACCGTCACGTCGCCCGCGCCCCCGGCCCGCACGCTGACGCCGGCCCGCCCCCCGGCCTCCTCCCGCGCGAGCGCCGCGAGGTCGACACGGGCGTCGGCGGGCCGCTCCCCCGCGTCCAGCCGGGCCAGCAGCAGCAGGTCGGCGGCGAGCCGCTGCAACCGCACCGTGTCCTCCACGGCGCCGTCGAGGTCGAGCAGCTCCGGGTGGGCGGCGGCCACCTCCAGCTGGGTGCGCAGCGAGGCGATGGGGCTGCGCAGCTCGTGCGAGGCGTCGGCGACGAAGCGCCGCTGCCGGTCCACCGAGGCCTCCAGGGCGGACAGCGTCTCGTTGGTGGTCGAGGCGAGGCGGGCGACCTCGTCGTGCGTGCCCGGCACCGGCACGCGGCGCGCCAGGTCCTCGCTGGCGGTGATCGCGGCCATCTCCCGGCGGATGCCCTCCACCGGGCGCAGGGCGCGTCCGGTGACCATCCAGGTCACCCACCCGACGACCGCGAGCAGCAGCGGGAAGCCGATCAGCATGACGGTCAGGGCGGTGTTCACGGCACCGTGTTCGGCCGACAGCGGGGCGCCCGCCCAGACGGTGAGGCGGCCCTGCTCCGGGGTCTCGACGGGTACGGCGGCGAAGCGGTAGTCCTCCGGGTCGCCGTCGATCGTCGCCGAGCCGTCGCTGACGGTGGTCCGCTCCCCGATCTCACCGGGTTCCAGTGGCTCGCCGGAGTCGTCGTCCGCCTCGCCGCCGTCGTCGTCGCCGTCCTCGTCACCGGTGGCGGTCGGCTGCGGCTGCGGCTGCGGCTGCGGCTGCACGGCACCGACGCTGGTGCCGCTGATCCGCTCCAGGTCCTCGCTCGCGGCGACCAGCGTGCTGTCCTCGTCCACGATCTGCACCGGGCGGTCGTCGACGTCCAGCGACAGGTCGCCGTAAGGCGTCCCGACGGCCAGCTCGGTGGCGACCTCCCGCGCGGAGCGTTCCGCCTGGGTGCCGGCCTCGCCGAGCAGGTTGGAGCGCAGGGACAGCAGGACGGCGGTGCCGGCCGCGACGAGGGCGACGGCGACCACGAGGGTGGCGCCGAGCGTGGCCCGGGCCCGCACCGAGCCGAGGAGCCGGCTCATCGCTCGCCCTCCAGCCGGTAACCGGCGCCGCGCACGGTCCGGATGAGGGCGGCGCCGAGCTTGCGCCGCAGGGCGCTGACGTACACCTCGACGATGTTGGGGTCGCCGTCGTAGGCGAAGTCCCAGACGTGTTCCAGGATCTCCGCCTTGGACACGACCTGTCCGGCCCGCACCACCAGCTGCTCCAGGACGGCGAACTCCTTCGCGGTCAGGGTGACTTCCCGCTCGCCCAGGAAGACCCGCCGGGCCGCGGTGTCGACCTTCAGCTCCCCGTGGACGTGCACGGGTGACGCCCCGACGCCCTGTGCCCGCCGCCGCAGCAGGGCCTTCACCCGGGCGACGAGGACGACGTAGGAGAAGGGCTTGGTGAGGTAGTCGTCCGCACCCGTGTCCAGTCCCTCCGCCTCGTCGTACTCGCCGTCCTTGGCGGTGAGCATCAGGATCGGCACGTCGTGGCCGGCGGCGCGCAGGGCGGCGCAGACGCGGTAGCCGTTGAGGCCGGGGAGCATGATGTCGAGGATGACGAGGTCGTATCCGCCCTCGCCGGCCCGGTGCAGGCCCTCCAGACCGTCGTGGACGACGTCCACGGCGTAGCCCTCGGCGGTGAGGCCCTTGGCGAGCGACACGGCGAGACGCTTCTCGTCCTCCACGATCAACAGGTGCATGCGACAAGAGTGGCAAAGGGAAGCTGAAGATCCCTTCAGGCGGCTTCAGCCTGGCCTCAGCGTCCGTCCCGGACAGTGAAGGCGTCGACAGCACAGCTGCTCGACGACCGTGCACGACTCGGGAGGAACCGCATGAAGCGCAACATCGTGATCGCCGCCGTCACCGCCGCCGCACTGATCGGAGGCGGTACGGCGACGGCCCTGGCCACCTCGGGCGAGGACGACCCGGGGACGACGTCGCGTCAGGCGGACGTGAAGGGCGCCTCGTCCGACGACAGGGACGACGACGCCGACGGCCGCGGCGACGACCGTGATGACGACCGCGCTGACACCGACCGCGCCGCTTCCGTGAAGGTGACGGCGGCCGACGCCCTCGCCGCCGCGCTGAAGAAGGCGCCGGGCACCGCCGTCTCCGCCGAACTGGACGACGAAGACGACGGCGGCGACGGCGGCGACGGCGAGCGCGCCGCCTGGGAGGTCGACATCCTCTCCGGCGACGGCACCTGGCACAGCGTCCGGATCGACCCGGCCTCCGGCAAGGTCCTCGGCTCCGAGAAGGACGACGAGGACGACACCGACGAGGTGCGGGCCGCCCTGAAGGGCACGTCCGTGGACGCCGCCGAGGCGGCGCGGGCGGCGGCCGGCCACGGCACCGTGACCGGCGTGGAGCTGGACGAGGACGGCCACTACGGCGACGGCGAGGTCGCCTGGGAGGTCGAGACCCGCTCCTCGGGCGACGACGAGCGGGACTGGCGCGTCGATCCGAGGACCGGCAAGGTCACGGCGGACCGCTCGCACGACTCGCGCTCCGACGACGACGGTTCCGACGACACCGGTTCCGACAACGACTGAGCGGCCGCCCCGGCCGCTCGGGCCGAGCGGACGCGGCGGCGCCCCGGCACCAGCGCCGCCGCCACGGCGACCGCGCCGGACACCGAGAAGCACACCGGCAGCGGCAGCCGTTCCACCAGCAAGCCCACCGTCGCCGCCCCGGCGGAGCCGCCGGCGTTCACGGCGGTGTTGCACCAGGGACCGCCGCTGTCCCGTGCCGTGCCGCCCGGCCGCCGGGGCGCCGGCCCCGCGTCGACGTACCGGCGCGGCTCCGCCACCGCACCGGAGTTTCCCGGACACCGGCCTCAGCCGGTCGTCAGGCCCGCCACCAGTTCGTCCGCCGCACGGTACGGATCCAGTTCGCCGGCCACGATGCGCTCCGCGAGGGCGCCGAGGCGGCGGTCGCCGTGCAGGTCGCCGATGCGCTCGCGCAGGGTGGTGACGGCGATGGTCTCCACCTCGCGGGCGGCGCGGGCCCGGCGGCGCTCGGCCAGGACGTCCCGTTCCTCCATCCAGGCGCGGTGCTTCTCCAGCGCCTCGACGACCTCGTCGACGCCCTCGGCGCGCGCGGCGACCGTCTTGACGATCGGCGGGCGCCAGTCGCCGGGGCCGCGGGACTCGCCGAGGCCCAGCATGTGGTTCAGCTCGCGGGCGGTCGCGTCGGCGCCGTCGCGGTCGGCCTTGTTGACGACGTAGACGTCGCCGATCTCCAGGATGCCGGCCTTGGCGGCCTGGATGCCGTCGCCCATGCCCGGGGCGAGGAGGACGACGGAGGTGTCGGCCTGCGAGGCGATCTCCACCTCCGACTGGCCGACGCCCACCGTCTCGACCAGGATCACCTCGCACCCCGCCGCGTCGAGGACGCGGATGGCCTGCGGGGCGGCCCACGCGAGGCCGCCGAGGTGGCCGCGGGTCGCCATCGAGCGGATGTAGACGCCCGGGTCGGAGGCGTGCTCCGACATCCGGACCCGGTCCCCGAGCAGGGCGCCCCCGGAGAAGGGGGAGGACGGGTCGACGGCGAGCACGCCGACCCGCTTGCCCTGCTTGCGGTACGCCGTCACCAGCGCCGAGGTGGAGGTGGACTTGCCGACGCCCGGCGAACCGGTCAGACCGACCACGTACGCCCCGCCGGTGAGCGGTGCGAGCGTTGCCATGACCTCCCTGAGCTGCGGGGACGCCCCCTCCACCAGCGAGATCAGCCGGGCCACGGCCCGCGGCCGGCCTTCTCTGGCCTGGGCCACCAGCGAGGAGACGTCCTGCATCACAGCTCCGTTCAGCTACTTCCGTCAGTGGTCGTGCCGGGCGGCACTCAGGCCTTCGGCACCCGGACGATCAGCGCGTCGCCCTGACCGCCGCCGCCGCACAGCGCCGCCGCGCCGGTCCCGCCGCCGCGCCGCTTCAGTTCCAGGGCCAGGTGCAGCACGAGCCGGGCACCGGACATGCCGATGGGGTGTCCCAGGGCGATGGCGCCACCGTTGACGTTCACCTTTTCGGTGGAGACGCCGAGATCCTTCATTGACTGCACGGCGACGGCCGCGAACGCCTCGTTGATCTCGATCAGGTCGAGGTCGCCCACCTCCAGCCCCTCCTTCTTCAGGGCGTGCCGGATGGCGTTGGAGGGCTGCGACTGCAAAGAGTTGTCCGGCCCTGCGACGTTGCCGTGCGCGCCGATCTCCGCGATCCACTCCAGGCCCAGTTCCTCGGCCTTGGCCCTGCTCATCACGACCACGGCCGCGGCCCCGTCGGAGATCTGCGAGGAGGAGCCGGCGGTGATCGTGCCGTCCTTGGAGAAGGCGGGGCGCAGCCTGCCGAGCGACTCGGCGGTGGTGTCGCCGCGGATGCCCTCGTCCTGGCTGAAGACGACCGGGTCGCCCTTGCGCTGCGGGATCTCGACCGGGGTGATCTCGGCCTCGTAGACACCGTTCTTCTGGGCGGCGGCGGCGCGCTGGTGGGAGAGCGCGGCGATCTCGTCCTGCGGGCCGCGCTCGATGCCGAGGCGGGTGTTGTGCTTCTCCGTCGACTCGCCCATGGCGATGTTCTCGAAGGAGTCGGTCAGGCCGTCGTGCGCCATGGCGTCGAGCATCTGCACCGCGCCGTACTTGTAGCCCTCGCGGGACTTCGGCAGCAGGTGCGGGGCGTTGGTCATGGACTCCTGGCCGCCGGCGACGATCACGTCGAATTCACCGGCGCGAATGAGCTGGTCGGCGAGGGCGATGGCGTCGAGGCCGGAGAGGCAGACCTTGTTGATCGTCAGCGCCGGGACGTTCATGGGGATGCCGGCCTTGACGGCGGCCTGGCGGGCCGGGATCTGGCCGGCGCCGGCCTGGAGCACCTGGCCCATGATCACGTACTGGACCTGGTCGCCGGTGATGCCCGCCCGGTCGAGGGCGGCCTTGATGGCGAAGCCGCCGAGGTCGGCCCCGGAGAAGGACTTCAGGGAGCCGAGCAGCCGTCCCATCGGGGTGCGGGCACCCGCGACGATGACGGAGGTCGTGCCGTTCGTTCCAGAGGTGCCGGGAGTTCCAGAAGACATGAGCTGCGATCCCCTTTTCCGGCCCGCACAGGCCGAGGAGTGAACGAGGGTTTACTTGAATGTACTGAGCGGTATGCCGCCCGTCACCCGGCCGTCGGTGTGATCGCGCGCACGTTGCGTAACCACCTCCGGGGCGCTGCACTGAACTCATGCTGACGCGAATCGACCACATCGGAATCGCCTGCCGCGACCTCGACACCACCGTCGAGTTCTACCGTGCCACCTACGGCTTCGAGGTGTTCCACACCGAGGTCAACGAGGAGCAGGGCGTCCGCGAGGCCATGCTCAGGATCAACGGTACGTCGGACGGCGGAGCCTCGTACCTCCAGCTCCTGGAGCCGACCCGGGAGGACTCCGCGGTCGGCAAGTGGCTCGCCAAGAACGGCGAGGGCGTCCACCACATCGCCTTCGGTACGGCGGACGTGGACGCGGACGCCGCGGACATCCGGGAGAAGGGCGTACGCGTTCTGTACGACGAGCCCCGGCGCGGTTCCATGGGGTCGCGGATCACCTTCCTGCATCCCAAGGACTGCCATGGCGTACTGACAGAACTGGTCACATCGGCGGCCGTTGAGTCACCTGAGCACTGACCCTCGTACATAAGGGCCGGTAGGGTTGGGTGCGGTCGCCGCTCAGTCCAGGGTGACCCGGTCCTGCTGTCAGTGGTGGCGGGACCGCCGGGGTCGTGTTTCGGGGGGCGGACGCCGGGGCAGAAGCGTCTGCTCCGCCGTTGATCTGACACCATTCCCCGGGGGCCCCGTCCGGCGGACGGACGGAGCCCGTTCGGGAAGATTGCGACCAGGGGACGGATGGGACCGCGCAGTGCGGGGCTACGAGAGCCAGGAGCGAGAGCCGGCGGCTGACGTCGACCACCTCTCTCGGTTCGAGGCCGAGATGAAGCGGCTGAAGACCGAGCGGGAAAAGGCGATCCAGCACGCCGAGGACCTCGGCTACCAGGTCGAGGTGCTGCGCGCCAAGTTGCACGAGGCGCGGCGCACCATCATGTCCCGGCCCGCCTTCGACGGCGGAGACATCGGGTACCAGGCCGAGCAGTTGCTGCGCAACGCGCAGACGCAGGCCGACCAGTTGCGCGCGGACGCCGAACGGGAGCTGAGCCAGGCCCGGGCGCAGACGCAGCGCATCCTCCAGGAGCACGCCGAGCAGGCGGCCCGGCTCCAGGCTGAGCTGCACCAGGAGGCGGTGACCCGGCGCCAGCAGCTCGACCAGGAGCTGGCCGAGCGCCGGCAGACCGTCGAGTCGCACGTCAACGAGAACGTGGCCTGGGCCGAGCAGCTGCGGGCCCGCACCGAGCAGCAGGCCCGCCGGCTGCTGGACGAGTCCCGCGCCGAGGCCGAGCAGGCCCTGGCCGCGGCCCGCGCGGAGGCGGAGCGGCTCACCTCCGAGGCCCGGCAGCGGCTGCGGAACGACGCGGAGAGCGCGCGCGGCGAGGCCGAGCAGATCCTGCGCCGGGCCCGCACGGACGCCGAACGCCTGCTGAACGCGGCCTCCACCCAGGCACAGGAGGCCACCGACCACGCCGAGCAGCTCCGCAGCTCCACCGCGAGCGAGTCGGAGTCCACCCGCCGCCAGGTCCAGGAGCTGAGCCGGGCCGCCGAGCAGCGCATGTCCGAGGCCGAGGAGGCGCTGCGCAAGGCGCAGACCGAGGCCGAGAAGGTGGTCGCCGAGGCCCGGGAGGCCGCGGCCAAGGCCCTCGCGAGCGCCGAGCAGACCAACGAGCAGCGCACCCGCACCGCCAAGGAGCAGGTCGCCCGTCTGGTCAGCGAGGCCACCAAGGACGCCGAGAGCACCAAGTCCGAGGCCGAGCAGCTGGTCGCGGACGCCCGCGCCGAGGCCGAGAAGATCGTCGCGGAGGCCGCGGAGAAGGCCCGCACGCTCACCGCCGAGGAGTCGGCCACCCAGCTGTCCAAGGCCGCCAAGACCGCCGAGGACGTGCTGAACAAGGCGTCGGAGGACGCCAAGCGCACCACGAAGGCCGCCACCGAGGAGGCCGAGCGGATCCGCAGCGAGGCCGAGGCCGAGGCGGACCGGCTGCGCGCCGAGGCGCACGACATCGCCGAGCAGCTCAAGGGCGCGGCGAAGGACGACACCAAGGAGTACCGCGCCAAGACGGTCGAGCTCCAGGAGGAGGCGCGCCGGCTGCGGGGCGAGGCCGAGCAGCTGCGCGCCGACGCCGTCGCCGAGGGCGAGAAGATCCGCGCGGAGGCCCGCAAGGAGGCCGTGGCGCAGATCGAGGAGGCGGCGAAGACCGCCGAGGAGCTGCTCGCCAAGGCCAAGGCCGACGCGGACGAGCTGCGGCAGACCGCGACGGCGGACAGCGAGAAGGTCCGCACCGAGGCCATCGAGCGGGCGACCACGCTGCGCCGGCAGGCCGAGGAGACCCTGGAGCGCACCCGCGCGGAGGCCGAGCGGCACCGCGCGGAGGCCGCCGAGCGCGTGGCGGAGCTCCAGGCGGAGGCCGAGCGGGCCGCCCGCGAGCTGCGCGAGGAGACCGAGCGCGCCGTCGAGGCCCGGCAGGCGGAGGCCGCCGAGGAGCTGACGCGGCTGCAGACCGAGGCCGAGGAGCGCCGCGGCGCCGCCGAGCAGGCGCTGACCGAGGCCCGCGAGGAGGGCGAGCGCATCCGCCGCGAGGCCGCGGAGGAGAGCGAGCGGCTGCGCGCGGAGGCCGCGGAGCGCATCCGTACGCTCCAGCAGCAGGCCGAGACGGAGGCCGAGCGGCTGCGCACCGAGGCCGCCGCGGACGCCTCCGCCTCCCGCGCGGAGGGCGAGGCCGTCGCCGTGCGCCTCAGGTCCGAGGCGTCGATCGAGGCCGAGCGGCTGAAGTCGGAGGCCCAGGAGAGCGCCGACCGGGTGCGCGCGGAGGCGCAGACCGCCGCCGAGCGCATCGCCGCCGAGGCGTCGGAGACGCTGGCCGCCGCGCAGGAGGAGGCCGCCCGGCGCCGCCGCGAGGCCGAGGAGACGCTCGGTTCCGCCCGGCAGGAGGCCGACCAGGAGCGCGAGCGGGCCCGCGAGCAGAGCGAGGAGCTGCTGGCCTCGGCGCGCAAGCGCGTGGAGGAGGCGCAGGCCGAGGCGGTCCGGCTGGTCGAGGAGGCCGACCGGCGCGCGACCGAGATGGTGTCGGCCGCCGAGCAGCACGCGCAGCAGGTGCGCGAGTCGGTCGCCGGGCTGCACGAGCAGGCCCAGGAGGAGATCACCGGGCTGCGCAGCGCCGCCGAGCACGCGGCGGAGCGCACCCGGCGCGAGGCCGAGGAGGAGGCGGACCGGGTCCGCTCCGACGCCTACGCGGAGCGGGAGCGGGCGAGCGAGGACGCCGGCCGGCTGCGGCGCGAGGCGCGGGACGAGACGGAGGCCGCCAAGGCGCTGGCCGAGCGGACCGTGTCCGAGGCGATCGCGGAGGCCGACCGCATCCGCACCGATGTCTCCGAGCACGCCCAGCGGGTGCGCACCGAGGCCTCCGACGCGATCGCCGAGGCCGAGCAGGCCGCGTCCCGCACCCGGGCGGACGCCCGCGAGGACGCCAACCGCATCCGGTCCGACGCGGCGACGCAGGCGGACACCCTGATCACCGAGGCGCGCTCCGAGGCGGAGCGGCTGACCACGGAGACGGCCGCGGAGACCGACCGCATCCGTACGGAGACGGTCGCGGAGGCGGAGCGCGTCCGCACCGAGGCGGCGACCGAGGCCGAGCGGGTGCGCACCGAGGCGCTCACGGAGGCGGAGCGGCTCACCACGGAGACGGTCGCCGAGGCCGACCGGGTGCGGGCCGAGGCGGGTGCCCGGGCCGAGCAGCTGCTTGCGGACGCCACCGGGGAGGCGGAGCGGCTGCGGGCCGAGGCCGCCGAGACGGTCGGCTCCGCCCAGCAGCACGCCGAGCGGATCCGCACGGAGGCCGAGCGGGTCAGGACCGAGGCGGCCGCGGAGGCCGAGCGGGTCACCACGGCCGCCCGCGAGGAGGCCGAGCGGACCCTCGACGAGGCCCGTCAGGACGCCAACAAGCGGCGCTCGGAGGCGGCGGAGCAGGTCGACACGCTCATCACGGAGACCACCGCCGAGGCCGACAAGCTGCTCACCGAGGCGCAGCAGCAGGCGCAGAAGACCACCGCGGACGCCGAGTCGCAGGCGGACACGATGGTCGGCGCGGCCCGCTCGGAGGCGGAGCGGATCGTCTCGGAGGCGACGGTCGAGGGGAACACCCGGGTGGAGAAGGCCCGCACGGACGCGGACGAGCTGCTCGTCGGCGCCCGCCGGGACGCGACCGCCGTCAGGGAGCGCGCGGAGGAGCTGCGCGAGCGGCTCACCTCCGAGATCGAGGAACTGCACGAGCGGGCCCGGCGCGAGGCCGCCGAGACGATGAAGTCGACCGGCGACCGCTGCGACGCGCTCATCAAGGCCGCCGAGGAGCAGCTCGCCAAGGCGGAGGCGAAGGCCAAGGAGCTGGTGTCGGAGGCCAACTCCGAGGCCGGCAAGGTGCGCATCGCCGCCGTCAAGAAGGCCGAGGGGCTGCTCAAGGAGGCCGAGCAGAAGAAGGCCACGCTGGTCCGGGAGGCCGAGGAGCTGAAGGCGCAGGCGGTCCGGGAGGCCCGGGCCATCGTCGAGGAGGGCAAGCGCGAACTGGAGACCCTGGTGCGGCGCCGCGAGGACATCAACGCCGAGATCTCCCGGGTGCAGGACGTGCTGGAGGCCCTGGAGTCCTTCGAGGCGCCGGCCGCCGGCAAGGACAACGGGGCCAAGGCCGGTGCGACGGTGGGCGCTCCACGTTCGGGTGGCAAGTCGTCAGACGGCTAGCGGTCGCGGCGGATTGCGTGTGTGCTGGAGATCTTTGGCCGAACTCCGCGCGAACCCTTGACCAAGACTTTGGCAAGCCTTCCGTGGGTCAGCCACTCAAAAGAGGTGTCATTCTCCGTATCAAACGCGCATCCGCTCGATGACACACCGCATTGGCGCCTAGGATTCCCTCTATCACCTCACCCGGTCTCTTTCGACAGGAACCCCATGAGCGACACTTCCCCCTACGGCTTCGAGCTTGTGCGGCGTGGGTACGACCGCGCTCAGGTGGACGAACGTATCTCCAAGCTCGTCTCCGACCGTGACAGCGCTCTCGCCCGCATCACCGCTCTGGAAAAGCGCATCGAGGAGCTCCACCTCGAAACCCAGAACGCCCAGGCCCAGGTCAACGACGCCGAGCCGTCGTACGCCGGTCTCGGTGCGCGGGTCGAGAAGATCCTGCGGCTCGCCGAGGAAGAGGCGAAGGACCTGCGCGAGGAGGCCCGTCGCGCGGCCGAGCAGCACCGCGAGCTCGCCGAGTCGGCCGCCCAGCAGGTGCGCAACGACGCGGAGTCGTACGCCACGGACCGCAAGGCCAAGGCCGAGGACGAGGGCGTCCGGATCGTCGAGAAGGCCAAGAGCGACGCCTCCCAGCTGCGTTCCGAGGCGCAGAAGGACGCGCAGTCCAAGCGCGAGGAGGCGGACGCCCTCTTCGAGGAGACCCGCGCCAAGGCCGCGCAGGCCGCCGCCGACTTCGAGACGAACCTCGCCAAGCGCCGCGAGCAGTCCGAGCGCGACCTGGCCTCCCGTCAGGCCAAGGCCGAGAAGCGTCTCGCGGAGATCGAGCACCGCGCGGAGCAGCTGCGCCTGGAGGCGGAGAAGCTGCGCACGGACGCCGAGCGCCGCGCCCGCCAGACCGTCGAGACGGCACAGCGCCAGGCCGAGGACATCGTGGCCGACGCCAACGCCAAGGCGGACCGGATCCGTTCGGAGTCGGAGCGCGAGCTGGCCGCCCTCACCAACCGCCGCGACTCCATCAACGCGCAGCTCACCAACGTGCGCGAGATGCTGGCGACCCTCACGGGCGCCGCGGTGGCCGCCGCCGGTACGCCGGCCGAGGACGAGTCGGTCTCCCGCGGGGTGCCCGCCCAGCAGTCCCGCTGACCCGCCGACCGAACCGCCGGCCGACCCGCCGGAGGGACGCCGGCCGAACAAGTGCGTAACAAGGACGAGGCCTTCTGTCACTGGGGTGGCAGAGGGCTTCGTCACGTTCTAGCGTGGGCGCCATGATCGAGCTCGAGGGGCTGACCAAGCGGTACGGCGAGAAGGTGGCGGTCAACAATCTCTCCTTCACCGTCAGACCCGGCATCATCACGGGCTTCCTCGGCCCGAACGGTGCGGGCAAGTCGACGACCATGCGGATGGTGCTGGGCCTGGACCGCCCCACCGCGGGGGACGTCCGGATCGACGGCAAGCACTACGACCAGCTCCAGGACCCGTTGACGTACATCGGTGCCCTCCTGGAGGCCAAGGCCTGGCACGGCGGGCGCAGCGCCCGCAACCACCTGCTGTGGCTCGCGCAGAGCAACGGCATCCCGGAGCGCCGGGTGGGCGAGGTGCTGGACACGGTCGGGCTCACGGCGGTCGCGCGGAAGAAGACCAAGGGCTTCTCCCTGGGCATGGGCCAGCGGCTCGGCATCGCCGGCGCGCTGCTCGGCGACCCGCGCATCCTGATGTTCGACGAGCCGGTCAACGGACTCGACCCCGAGGGCATCCACTGGATCCGCAATCTGATGAAGACCCTGGCCTCCCAGGGCCGTACGGTCTTCGTCTCCTCCCATCTGATGAGTGAGATGGCGCTGACGGCGGACCACCTGGTGGTCATCGGCCAGGGCCGGCTGCTGGCGGACACCTCGATGGCCGAGTTCATCGCGGAGAACTCGCGCAGCTACGTACGGATCCGCACCCCGCAGCGCGAGCGGCTGCTGGACGTACTGCACGGCGAGGGCATCACCGTCGTCGAGAGCGGCGCCGAGGTCCTGGAGGTGGACGGCGACAAGGCGGAGGCCATCGGTGAGCTGGCGGCGCGGCACCAGCTGGTGCTGCACGAGCTGAGCCCGCAGCAGGCCTCGCTGGAGGAGGCGTTCATGCAGCTGACCGCGGAGTCGGTGGAGTACCACGCGCACGACGGGCAGCCGCCCGGCCCGGTGCCGCAGCAACAGCAGCAGCCGTGGGGCAGCGACTGGAGGAAGGGATGAGCATGGCGGCGACACAGGTCGTCCGGTCCGAGTGGACCAAGATCCGGTCGGTCGCGTCCACCGTCTGGACGCTGGGCCTCGCCGTGGTCGTCACCATCGCCCTCGGCATGCTGATCGCGGCGCTGTCGAAGAGCGAGTTCGACAACCTGGGCCGGGAGGAGCAGCTCACCTTCGACCCCACCTTCATCAGCTTCGCCGGGACGAGCCTCGGCCAGCTCGCGATGATCGTGTTCGGGGTGCTGGTCGTGGCCAACGAGTACAGCTCGGGCATGATCCGCACCTCGCTGGCCGCCGTGCCGCGACGCGGCACCTTCCTGTTCAGCAAGATCGCGGTGGCCACCGCACTGGCGCTGCTCGTCAGCATGATCACCAGCTTCGCCACCTTCTTCCTCGGGCAGATGATGCTCGGCGACCTCAAGGCGTCGATCGGCGATCCGGGCGTCCTGCGCGCGGTGATCGGCGGCGGGCTCTACATGACCCTCATCGCCCTGTTCTCCATGGGCGTCGCCTCGATGCTGCGCTCACCGATGCTGTCGCTGGGCATCCTGATGCCGTTCTTCTTCCTGATCTCCAACATCCTGGGCAACGTCCCCGCGACGGAGAAGGTCGGCCGCTTCCTGCCCGACCAGGCCGGCAGCAAGATCATGCAGGTGGTGACGCCGATCGACGACGACGTGCCGTACGGCCCGTGGGGCGGCCTCGGGATCATGGCCCTGTGGGTGATCGCCGCGCTGGTCGGCGGCTACCTGGTGCTGAAGCGGCGGGACGCCTAGGCGGAACGCGGGAAGAGGGGCAGGCCGACGCCCGCCGAAAGGGTTTCGAACGGCGTCGGATTTTGCCCCGCCTTGAACGGAACCGTCAGTGCCTCGATATCCTCCTAACCCTTACGGGGGCGTGTGCCCTGCTGTCCTGAACCTTTCGATGGGTGCGGAGCATGATCGAGGCTGTCGGCCTGACCAAGCGCTACGGCGACAAGACCGCTGTGGACAACCTGTCCTTCCAGGTGCGGCCCGGAGCCGTCACCGGCTTCCTCGGTCCCAACGGATCGGGCAAGTCGACGACGATGCGCATGATCCTCGGCCTGGACAACCCCACGGCCGGGCACGTGACGATCGGGGGCCACCCCTACCGCAAGCTGCCCAACGCCCCCCGTCAGGTGGGTGCGCTCCTGGACGCCAAGGCGGTGCACGGCGGCCGCTCCGCCCGCAACCACCTGCTGAGCCTGGCCCAGCTCTCGGGCATCCCGGCCCGGCGCGTGGACGAGGTGCTCGGCGTGGTGGGGCTCCAGGACGTGGCCAAGCGGCGCTCCAAGGGCTTCTCCCTCGGCATGGGCCAGCGGCTCGGCATCGCCGCCGCCCTGCTCGGCGACCCTCAGGTGCTGCTGTTCGACGAGCCGGTCAACGGACTCGACCCCGAGGGCATCCACTGGGTGCGCAACCTGATGAAGGCGCTCGCGGCGGAGGGCCGTACCGTCTTCGTCTCCTCGCACCTGATGAGCGAGATGGCGCTCACCGCCGATCACCTGATCGTCATCGGGCGCGGCCGGCTGCTCTCGGACATGAGCGTGAAGGACTTCATCTCGGCCAACTCCGCCGACTTCGCGCGCGTGCGCACCCCGGACACCGACCCGCAGCTGCGCGAGAAGCTGACCTCCGCGCTGACCGAGGCGGGCGGGCACGTGATGCCCGAGCAGGACGGCGGGCTGCGCGTGACCGGGCTGCCCCTCCCGCGGATCAGCGACATCGCGCACGACAGCGACGTACGGCTGTGGGAGCTGTCGCCGCACCAGGCCTCGCTGGAGGAGGCGTACATGCGGATGACGCAGGGCGCCGTCGACTACCGGTCGACCGCCGACCAGCGGGCCGGGCTCCAGCAGCCGCTGCCGCCCGGGGCGCAGCCGCCGATGCCGGTCCCCGGACAGGGCCAGCCCGGCTGGTACGCCCCGCCGCCGCCCCAGCAGGGGGCGCAGCCCTTCCCGCCGCCGCAGGGTGCGCCGGGCCAGGCCCCGGCGGGACCGTACGGGGCCCCGGCCGCCCCCGGCACCACGGCGCCGGCCGACCGGGCCGCCAACCCGTACGCGGCCCCGCAGGCGCCGCAGGCACAGCCGACCCCGCAGGCGCCCTCCCCCGCCTCCTCGACCGCCGCCGCACCCGCCCCCGCGCCCGTCACCGACCCGACCAAGCCCGAGGACGTCCGATGAGCACGCCCCAGCCCCCGATGCCGCAGGCCGCACCCGACTGGCAGGCGGCGGCGCCCGGCTCGCCGTACCCCGCCTACGCCTCGCCGATCCCGGTGGTGCGTACGCACCTGGCGCACGCGGTCGCCTGCGAGTGGACGAAGATGCGGTCGGTGCGCTCGACGCTGTGGACGTTGGGTGTGTTCGTCTTCCTGGTCGTCGGCATCGGTCTGCTGACCGGCTTCGTGGTCGCCGGTTCCTCGCCGGACCAGACCGGTGACAACGCGCTGAGCCTCGGCTTCTTCGGCCTGCTCCTGGGCAGCATGTGCATCATCACGCTCGGCGTGCTGACCACCGCGTCCGAGTACGGGACCGGCATGGTCCGCACCACGATGGTCGCCTGCCCCACCCGCGGCCGGGTGCTCGCCGCGAAGGCCATCGTCTTCTTCCTGGTGGCCTTCGTCGTGACGCTGGTCTCCGCCACGCTCGTGGCCCTCGTGCAGGTGGCGCTGCTGGAGGACAGCGGCGTCCGCGCGCCCGACGGCGGGGAGTGGCTGAAGGCCACCGTGGGCGTGGCGCTCTACATCGCGCTGCTCGGACTGCTCTCGCTCGCCATGGGCTCGGTCATCCGGCACTCGGCGGGCGCCATCACGATCATGATCGGGGCCGTGCTCGCCCCGCTGGTGGTCGCGCTCTTCATGTTCTCGTCGTCCCTGGAGAGCGTGCAGCAGGCGCTGTTCGAGTACTCGATCCCGAACCAGCTCAGCATCTTCTACGCCAACGCCCTCACCGACTCCGGCCCCTCCGGCTGGGACCCGCTGTGGATCATGCTCGGCGTGACGGCGGTCGCGTTCGCCGGCGCCTTCGCGCTGCTGGAGAAGCGGGACGTGTAAGGGCTCAGAACCTCGGCGCGTTCCGGGACCGCTGCACCCGCGTGGTGCGGCGGTCCTTCGCGTTCCAGCAGGACTTGTGCCAGTGCCGCCGGTCGTCGACGCCCGAGTGCGCCGGCCAGGCCACCACGTGCGGGACCCCGTCCGGAATCAGCTGGTCGCAGCCGGGGCACCGATACGACTTCCCCTGCGCGCTCGCGCCCGCCACGTGCCGTACGCTCCAGTCCTCGCCCTGCCAGCTCTCGGCCGAGTGCCAGCCGCCGTAACGGCCCGAGCCGTCGTCCTCGGCGCTCCGGCCGGACGAACCGGCTCCCTTGGCTCGGTTGCGACGCGGGGACACAGGACACCTCACGGAGCTATACAGGAAGTACGGACCGCTTCCAGCCTACGCGGCGCGAGCCGGGGTACGCGTACGGCACCAACCACCACAACTCCCCCGCGCAGACTTCTCCGAGGGCCGTCCCACCACCCCCTCCGCGACGGCCGATTCTGCAGACAATCCGCAAATCCCTTTGCCCGGCCGTGTCCTCGGCACGTGTCAGGCGGTTATGCCCTGTGGGGGAGCTCCGGGTCGGAGCCGAGGAAGCAGGAAGAGCGATGCGCGTAGGAAGTTTCGTGTTGGGCGCCCAGTTCCCGGGCCAGGGCCACGGGGAGGCGCTGCACCGCGCCGTCCGTTCGGCCGAGGTCGCCGAGGAGGCAGGGCTCGACGCGGTCTGGCTGGCCGAGCACCACTTCGTGCCGTACGGCACGTGCCCGTCCGCCGTCACGCTGGCCGCGCTGCTGCTGGGCCGCACCCGCCGCCTGCGGGTCGGCACCGCGGTCAGCGTGCTGCCCACCGTCCACCCCGTCGCGCTCGGCGAGCAGGCCGCGCTGCTGCACATCACGAGCGGCGGCCGGTTCTCGCTGGGCGTGGGCCGGGGCGGCCCGTGGGTGGACCTGGAGGTGTTCGGCGCCGGTCTGGAGGCGTACGAGCAGGGCTTCCCGGACTCACTCGACCTGCTGCTGCGCTGGCTGCGCGAACCGGCCGTCGGCGCCTCGGGGGAACGCTTCCGGTTCCGTGAGGTGCCCGTCGTCCCCCGCCCCTCGGAGGCGCTGTCGGAGACCCCCGGCCCCGAGGTGGTCGTCGCCTGCACGTCACCGGCGAGCGTGCGCATGGCCGCCGAGCGGGGACTGCCGATGCTGCTCGGCATGCACGTCGGGGACGAGGAGAAGGCCGAGATGGTCGCCCTGTGGCGGCGGCACGCCCGCGCGGCCGGCCGGCCGTCGTCGGAGATCCACGGCGCGGCCCATGTCTCGGCCGGCGTCTGCCAGATCGCGGACCGGCGCACCGACGCGGCGGAGACCCTGCTCAAGGCCATGCCGGGCTGGCTCAGGCAGGGTCTGGACGCCCACATCACGGTGGACGGCCGCGAGCGGCGGATGCGCGACCCGCACGCGTACACCGAACTGCTCTGCGGACTGCACCCGGTGGGCCCGCCCCGGCTGTGCGCCGACCGGCTCGCGGCGACCGGCGAGCGGACCGGCATCACCCGCTTCGCCCTGCTCGTCGAGGGCTCCGGCGACCTCGCGGCGACCGAGGAGAACGTACGCCGACTCGGGGCCGAGGTGCTCCCCCAGCTCCGCTGAGGGCGCGGCGGGCTTGCCACCCCGGTACGAAACGCACCTCCCTCGTACGGAGCGGCAAGCGGACGGCCGTCGCCTCAGCAGTCGCGGAACTCGGGCGACTGGTTCAACACCTGGCTGCGTACCGAGGTGAAGCGGGTCAGCGTCTCCTCGACGGAGGAGTCCAACGGGAACACCGCCACCCGGTGGCAGTTCTGGAAGGCCAGCCGCACCCCGAAGTGCCGCTGCAATGCACCGCGTATGGCGTCACTCGCGAGCGCGCGCAGCAGCTGACCACGCGCCTGTTCGTCCGGCGGGGGCGTCTGGTTGTCGGCGAACGCTCCGCCGTCGACCTTCAGCTGTGCCACCAGACTGCTGACCATCTCCCATGCGTAGGGCAGGGAAGTCCGGACGCAGTCGACGAATGCTGCTTCGTCGACCTCGCCTCGCTCGGCCTGTTCGAGTAGGGCCGGTGAGACGTCGAGCGACATGGGTTCTCCTCTCGCACCCCCGACGGGCAGGGGTTGCCGGACAGTTAAGGGAGCGCGATATTGAACACGCTGCGTACACACATCGCGACCTCCCGTTCAATACCGTAAGCAACCGATCCTGACGACACCAGGAGAATGCCTAGATGCACCCCATCCGTTGGGCGCACTATCGGCCAGTGCGCAAGAGGGGGTCAATGGGAGAAGTGGGACAGCGGCGCGGCCACCCCGGCACGGGCGAATCGCGTCGGGCCCGGCACGTCGAGTAGCGTTGCCGACCATGCGTCTCGTCATTGCCCGTTGCTCCGTCGACTACGCCGGGCGGCTCACCGCCCATCTCCCCTCGGCGCCCCGCCTGATCCTGGTCAAGGCGGACGGCAGCGTCTCGATCCACGCCGACGACCGGGCCTACAAGCCCCTGAACTGGATGTCGCCGCCCTGCACGCTGAAGGAGGGCACGGGCGAGGAGGAGGGCGTCTGGACCGTCGTCAACAAGGCGGGCGAGAAGCTCATCATCACGATGGAGGAGATCCTCCACGACTCCTCGCACGAGTTGGGCGTCGACCCCGGCCTGATCAAGGACGGCGTGGAAGCGCACCTCCAGGAGCTGCTCGCCGACCGCATCGAGACGCTGGGCGAGGGCTACACGCTCATCCGCCGCGAGTACATGACCGCCATCGGCCCGGTCGACATCCTGTGCCGGGACGCCGAGGGCCGGACCGTCGCGGTCGAGATCAAGCGCCGCGGTGAGATCGACGGCGTCGAGCAACTCACGCGCTACCTGGAGCTGTTGAACCGCGATCCGCATCTCGCCCCGGTGCGTGGTGTCTTCGCCGCGCAGGAGATCAAGCCGCAGGCCCGGGTTCTCGCCACGGACCGCGGGATCGGCTGCCAGGTGCTGGACTACAACGCCATGCGGGGCATCGAGGACGACAAGCTGCGGCTGTTCTGAGCGGGCGTCGCCCACGGCGAACAGACGGGGGGCCGGGTTCGTGGGACGGGACCCGGCCCCCCGTCTGTTCGCCGACGTCTCAGATGATCTGCTCCGTCGCCGGGCCCGAGCCGCCCGGCATGCCCGTGCCGCCGGTCGCGGTGCTGCTCTGCGAGGCGGTCGCGGGGCTGTCGACGGGGGAACTGGCCGTGGCGGGCGGCGTACCGGGGCCGCTGGCGCTGTTGGACGTCTCCGGGGCCGACGGCGAGGTCGTCTGACTGTCGCTGGGGCTCGGGCTGGGGCCGGGATCGCTGCTGGACGTGGAGGGCTCCGGGTCCGGCTCGGTGTCCGTGGGCTTCGGCGACGTCGGCCGGGTCGACGGTGAGGTCGGCGGCCTGCTCGACTCGTCCGGGGAGCCGGAGTCGTCCGGGCTCTCGCTGTGCTGCGGATCGCCGGGGCCGCTCGAACCGCTCGCGCCGTCCGACGGGCGCGCCGACTCGCTCGGCGTCGGGTCGTCCGAGGTGCCGGGGGTGCCGTCCGGGCCCGGGTCCGTCGGCCGGCCGGTGTCGCCCGGGTTCGCCCCGTCGTCCGCCGGCCGGTCCGCGCCCAGGCTTCCGTCGTCGATGCCCTGGCTCGCCGACGGGTTGACGCCGACCTGGTCGGAGGGGTCGCCGGCGTCGTTCTCGGAGGTGGCGCCGAGGGTCACCACCGTGCCGAGCACGGCGACGAGCAGCGCGCCCGCTCCGGCGGCCGCGAGGTTGCGCCGCGCAAGGCCCTTGATGCCGCCGCCCGCCTTGCGGGACGGCCCCTTGGCGGCTTCGCGGCTGGTGACCAGGGTCGGGAACTGGGGAGGCGGCTGGAGCGGCGGGAAGGGCGCGGGTACGCCCGCGGGCGGCGACGCCGACTCCTCGTGCCGGGCGTCGGGCACCTCCTCCCCCGCGGTCGGGCCGAGCCCCGGGTCCGCGGCGCCGAGTGCGGCAGCGGTCCCCGCGGCACCGAGCACGCCCGCGCCGCCGCCCGTCCCCGGGGTGTCCCCGGCCCGGTCGGCTACCAGGGCCAGGGCCCTGCGGCCCGCGACGGCGCCGCGCTTGTCGGACAGCGCGCCGCGCAGCCCGATGGACGCCTCCAGTTCGGCGCGGGCCCGGTCCAGCTGGCCCCCGCACAGGGCGAGGACGCCGAGCTCGTGGTGGAAGTAGGCCTGTTCGGCGACGTCGCCGGCGAGCCGGGAGGCCTCGGTGCCGGAGCGCAGCGCCCGCTCCCAGGCGCTCCAGTGCAGCCCGGCGGCGAACGCGGGCGCCGAGGTGCGGGCCAGCTGGACGGCGGGGCTCTCCTCGTCGTCCGCGGGCGGGGTGGTGGTCGGCACCAGCACGGCGAGGGCGGCGAGGACCGCGTCCGCCTCGGCGCAGACCCGCTCCGGGGTGACCGAGGGGTGTCCGGCCCACCAGGCGTAGTGCTGGGCGGCGGACAGGGCCCGCTCCGGTGCGTCGTCGGCGTACCCGGCGCTCTCCAGCTGGGCGAGCACCCCGGCGGCGAGCCGGTAGCGGGCGCCGACCGGCGAGACCAGTCCGCAGTCGGCCAGCTCGCCGAGGGCGGCGTCCGCGTGGGTGTCGCCGACCAGTGCGGGCAGGTGCGCCTGGTGCGGCACCTCGCCGCCGAGCGCGACGGCGAACTCCAGGGTGGCGCGGGCGGAGGCGCTCAGCCGGGAGGCGAGCAGCGGTGCGGGCGCCGCGGCCTCGCCGAGGGACGGCAGGGGCACCTCGTCGCTCTCGGCGGCGTCGTAGGGCACGTCGTCGGCCGGGCGGGCGTCGGTGAAGACGCCGAACTCGTCGACGGCGTCGGCGCCGGCCCGCTGCCGGTCGCGACGGCGCAGCAGGGCACCGGCCTGGACGAAGCGCAGCGGCAGGCCCTCGGACTCGAACCAGAGGTCGCCGGCCCAGTTGGCCTCGTCCTCGGTGAGGGTCCGGCCGGCGGCGCGCTCCAGCAGCTCCACGCCGTCGGAGCGGTCCAGGCCGGTGAGGAAGACCTCTTCCACGGCCGAGTCGGCCGAGGGGGCGGGCACGTCCGGGGTCGCGCCGATGAGGAAGGCGCACTCCGGGGTGGCGTCCAGCAGCTCGTCGAGGGCGGTGCCGCCGAACTCGATGTCGTCCAGGACGACGACCGCGCCGACCTCGCCGAGGTGCCGGAGCAGTTCCTCCCGGTCCGGGCGGTGCAGGGGCGCGCGGTGGACGGCGCGGAAGAGGTCGTGGAGCAGGTCGTCGGCGGTGCGGTGGAACCCGTTGAGCCGGACGACGCCGTCGGGTGCGAGGCCCGCGCAGTCCTCGGCGACGAGGTCCAGGAGGCTGGTGCGGCCGGAGCCGGCGGGACCGGTGAGGCGGACGGAACGGCCGCGGGCGAGGAGCCGGACCAGGCGCTCGCGTTCGTCGTCGCGGGCCAGCAGGCCCAGTACGGTGCGGGTCGGCCCCGGCGGTACGGGCGGCCGGGTGGCACGGCCCACCTCGGCGCGTTCGGCCGCGGTGAGCTTCTCGGGCCGGGCGGGTCGCTCCGCCCCACCGTCGAACTCACCGGAGCGGGAGACGCCACCGGGCGGGCGGACCTCGATCTCGCTGCCGTCGACCGGATTGACGGTGAGCAGGAAGTCGCCGGAGACGAGCTGCACCGTGCGGGCGAGCGCGGGCGCGGGGTGTCCGAAGTCGGTGGTGAGGGGGTCCCTGGGCGGGCGCGGGCGCGGCGCCTGGTGGTCGCCGTCTTGGCCGTACTCCTCAGGTCCCCGGTTGTTCGGGTCCATAGGTCCAAGCCCCCCAAAAGCGTCGTGTGCCGGGCCCCGGTCGGGACCACCCCTCCCGGCCTTGCCGCACACCGCGCTGTCGCTTCTGGTCCGGGCCCGCCAGTGGGTTCGCGAGGTCGGCGGGCAGCCAGACCCTAAACCTTCGCTCAGTATCTCCGACAGGGCGGGGTGCCGCCCCGCCCGAGACGTCACAGTCTCGTGAGGATTGCGTGTGTCGGGCGATTCACCGAGCGGTGTCCGGGTCTTCGCCCACCCCCGCACCCCGCCGGACGCCGACGTCACACCCTGGGCAGGGTCTCCACGCCGATGCCGCCCTCGATGGCCAGGATCCGGTGCAGCCGGGTGGCCACCAGCAGGCGCTGCATCTGCGGTGGCACACCGCGCAGCACCAGTCGCCGGCCGCAGCGGCCGGCCCGTCGGTGGGCTCCCATGATCACGCCGAGTCCGGTGGCGTCCCAGGAGTCCAGTTCGGACAGGTCCAGCACGAGGTCGCCGACTCCGTCGTCGACGGCCGAGTGCAGGACCGTACGGGCGTCCGCCGCGCTGCGGACGTCGAGGCGGCCCCCGACGACCAGCTCGACGTGGTCGCCCCTGATGTGCATATGCGCTCCCCGGGATGCGTCTTCGTCGTCTCTGCGTTTCTTCGATGCTCGGTGTGATCTCTCGCGGTATCAGGTGTTGCAACCTCTGACTGGCCGAAACGATCGGAGGTTGCCGCCTGTAAGCGAACCGATACCGAATTCACCCCGGCGTGTGACGTCTCCCGGGGCTGATGCGACTCAGTGCTTGTAGAAGCCCTGCCCGCTCTTGCGGCCGATGTCACCGGCGTCCACCATCCGGCGCATCAGCTCCGGCGGGGCGAACTTCTCGTCCTGGGACTCGGTGTAGATGTTGCCGGTGGCGTGCAGCAGGATGTCGACGCCCGTCAGGTCGGCGGTGGCCAGCGGTCCCATGGCGTGGCCGAAGCCCAGCTTGCAGGCGAGGTCGATGTCCTCGACGGTGGCGACGCCCGACTCGTACAGCTTCGCGGCCTCGACGACGAGGGCGGAGATGAGGCGGGTGGTCACGAAGCCGGCGACGTCGCGGTTGACGACGATGCAGGTCTTGCCGGTGGACTCGGCGAACTCCCGTGCGGTGGCGAGCGTTTCGTCGCTGGTCTTGTAGCCGCGCACCAGCTCGCACAGCTGCATCATCGGGACCGGTGAGAAGAAGTGGGTGCCGACGACGCGCTCGGGGCGCTCCGTCACGGCCGCGATCTTGGTGATCGGGATGGCGGAGGTGTTGGACGCGAGGATCGCCCCGTCCTTCACCAGCTTGTCGAGCGCGCGGAAGATCTCGTGCTTGACCTC
Source organism: Streptomyces sp. NPDC041968 (assembly GCF_055589025.1). Taxonomy (NCBI): domain Bacteria; kingdom Bacillati; phylum Actinomycetota; class Actinomycetes; order Kitasatosporales; family Streptomycetaceae; genus Streptomyces; species Streptomyces sp. NPDC041968. The sequence goes on from NZ_JBVJCB010000006.1 coordinate 58,969, forward strand.
GAGCTTCTCGAAGACGGCCTCGACGACGACGTCCGCGTCGGCGACGGCGTCCAGGTCGGTGGTCGCGGTGATGCGGGCGAGGGCGGCCTCGGCGTCGTCGGCGGAGAGCCTCCCCTTGGCGACGAACCTGTCGTACGAGGTCCTGATGCCGTCGGTGCCGCGCCGGAGCGCCTCGTCGGTGACGTCGCGCAGGACGACCTCCCAGCCCGCCTGGGCGGAGACCTGGGCGATGCCGGACCCCATGAGACCGGCTCCGATGACGGCGAGCTTCCGTGCCACTGTGCGACTCCCCTGATACGCGCTGTTTCTCTTCTCTCGGCCGGAGATTAGCGGCCGTGAGGGGCTGTGTGACCGGTTAGTAACGCGCGTCACGTCTCAGATGACGGACATCACACCGGGGTGTGTCATCCGGGTGTCAGGCCGCGCCCCGTACGGCGTAGTTGAGCACCTTCTCGCTCAACAGCTCCTCCATCTCGTCCAGCAGCAGGAGCACCTCGCGGGAGACCTGCGACGGCCTGCCGCCGGCGAGCATGCGCTGTCCGATGGTCGCGACGACCGTGCCGTGCAGCCAGTTGATCTGGCCGGCCATCAGGGCGGGCGTCACGTCGCCGTCCGTGCCGCCGGTCTCCTCGCGCAGGGTCCGCTCCAGGTCGAGGAGCACCTCCTGGCCGATCGCCCACATGCGGGAGCGCAGGGCGGGCGAGTCCTGGATGACCCTCATGAACGCCGCGTAGCCGTCCATCAGGCCGAGGCGCGGCGAGACCGACTCGACCTCCTCGCGCAGTTCGCGCAGCACGGCCCGCGCCGCCGACTCCCCGTCGCGCCGCCCGCGGACCCAGCGGGAGAGCCGGTCGACGACGCCCTTGGAGCGGTCGAGGAAGAGGTCCTCCTTGGCCGGGAAGTAGTTGTAGACGGTGTTGACGGAGACGTTCGCCGCGTCCGCGACCTCCGCCACGGTCACGGCCTCGAATCCGCGTTCCAGGAACAGGCCCGTGGCGACATCGGAGATGTACTGCCGGGTCTGCCGCTTCTTCCGTTCCCTGAGTCCCTCGGCCATCTCCGCATCCTAGCTTCGCTGGGTCCGCTGAAAAGTTGGGGTCGTTGCAAAATTTCAGTGACTCTGTTTTTCTGGGGCCATGGCAATCATCAGCACGGCCGGCCTCGCCCGCACCTTCGCGACGAAGCACGGTCCGGTCGAGGCGGTGCGGGGCATCGACCTGTCCGTCCGCGCGGGCGAGATCCTCGGCTTCCTGGGCCCCAACGGCGCCGGCAAGACCACCACCCTCCGGATGCTCACCACGCTGCTCGCCCCCACCGGCGGCGCGGCCACCGTCGCCGGCCACGACCTGGTGGCCGACCCGGCGGCGGTACGCCGGGTCTGCGGCTACGTGGCGCAGTCGGGCGGGGTGGACGCGCAGGTCACCGTGCGGGAGGAGCTGGTCACCCAGGGCCGCCTCTACCGCCTGTCCAAGGCGCGGGCCGTCGAGCGCGCCGGGGAACTCGCCCGCGACCTGGACCTCACCGAGTTCCTCGACCGCAGGTGCGGCACGCTCTCCGGCGGCCAGCGGCGCCGGCTGGACATCGCGATGGCGCTCACGCACCGTCCGGCGGTGCTCTTCCTGGACGAGCCGACGACCGGCCTCGACCCGGGCAGCCGCGCCGACCTCTGGGACCTGGTCCGCCGGCTGCGCGACGAGCAGGGCACCACCGTCTTCCTCACCACGCACTACCTCGACGAGGCCGACGCCCTCTCCGACCGCCTGGTGGTCGTCGACCGGGGCGTGGTGGCGGCCGAGGGCACCCCCGGCGCACTGAAGCTCGAGTACGGCGGCTCGCTCGACGCCTCGCTCCAGGACACCTTCCTCGCCGTCACCGGCCGCAGCGCCACCCCCGCCGACGCCGCCCCCGCCGCCGTATAGCCCGGCCCGCCCGGCACGCGCCCCGCACGCCCCGCACGCCCCGCACGCCCCGCACGCCCCGAGGACCCGAGGACCCGATGCTGCTCCACGACACCGCTCTCATCTACGGCCGCTACCTGCGCCAGTCCCTGCGCTCCCGGCTAGCGCTGCTCTTCGGCGTGCTGATGCCGCTGCTGTACCTGCTCTTCTTCGGCCCTCTGCTGACCGACCTGCCGCTCGGCGGGCAGGGCAGTTCGTGGCAGGTGCTGGTCCCCGGGCTGCTCCTCCAACTCGCCTTGTTCGGCGCCTCCTTCGCGGGCTTCTCGATCATCGTCGAGAACGGCCAGGGTGTGGTCGAGCGCATGCGGGTCACGCCGGTCAGCCGTCTGGCGCTGCTGCTGGGCAGGGTGCTGCGGGACGCCACGGTCTTCGCCTTCCAGGCGGTCCTGCTGGTGCTGGCCGCACTGGTGATGGGCCTGCGCGCGCCCCTGCCCGGCGTGCTCGTGGGGTTCGTGTTCGTCGCCCTGCTCACCGTCTCGCTGGCGTCGCTGTCGTACGCGCTGGCGATGAGGGTCCGTACGCCGGGGGAGTTCGGTCCCACCGTCAACGCGCTGACCATGCCGTCGATGCTGCTGTCCGGCCTGATGCTCCCGATGACCCTGGGCCCGGCCTGGCTGGACGTGCTCTCGCACCTGATGCCGTTCCGCTACCTGGTCGACGCGATGCGGGACGCCTACGTCGGCAGCTACGCGACGGCGCACATGCTCCACGGCGCGCTGGTCGCCGTCGCCCTCGCCGCGTTGGCCGTGACGGTGGGCACACGCGTCTTCCGTACCGCCGGGGCGTAACTACGCTGGCCTCATGGTCAACCTGACGCGCATCTACACCCGGACCGGCGACCAGGGCACCACCGCCCTCGGTGACATGAGCCGGACCCCCAAGACCGACCTCAGGATCTCCGCGTACGCCGACGCCAACGAGGCGAACGCGGTGATCGGCACGGCGATCGCCCTGGGCGGCCTGCACGAGGAGGTCGTCAAGGTCCTCGTCCGCGTGCAGAACGACCTCTTCGACGTGGGCGCGGACCTGTCGACGCCGGTGGTGGAGGACCCCGAGTACCCGCCGCTGCGGGTCGAGCAGTTCTACGTCGACAAGCTGGAGGCGGACTGCGACCGCTTCCTGGCCGAGGTGGAGAAGCTCCGCTCCTTCATCCTGCCCGGCGGGACGCCCGGCGCGGCCCTGCTGCACCAGGCGTGCACGGTGGTCCGCCGGGCCGAGCGCTCCACCTGGGCGGCGCTGGAGGTGCACGGCGAGACGATGAACCCGCTCGCCGCGACCTACCTCAACCGGCTCTCCGACCTGCTCTTCATCCTGGCCCGGGTGGCCAACAAGGAGGTCGGGGACGTGCTGTGGGTGCCGGGCGGCGAGCGCTGAGCGCTCCGCGGTGAGCGGAGTGACGGCCGCCGGTCGTCTACCGCCTCGTCGTGGCTGATCGCGCAGTGCCCGGCGCCCCTTCGGGACGCTTCTCGGCCGGTGCCTTCTTCGGCCAGATCGCGTACGTCAGCGCGATCAGGCCGTGGATGCCGGCGGCGCGCCATGCGGTGTACTGCCAGCTCTCCAGGGAGCCGGTGCGGCTCGGGTCGTCGACGTACCACATGGCGAGCTGGAGCAGCCCGGTCGCCACCGCGGCGGCGAGCAGCGTGCCGAGCCACACCGTGCCCTCGTGCCGGGCGCGGGCCATGCCGTAGCGCGGCGGTCCGGCCGGTTTCGGGGCGCCGCCGAGGCGGTGGGCGGCGTGGCCGTCGAGCCACTTCACGGTGCGGTGGCCGTGGCCGACGGTGTACCCGATGTACAGGGCGGCCAGGCCGTGCTTCCAGCTCGGGTCGGCGCCGTTCCTGAGGTCCAGCGCGGTGACGACCAGCAGCACGACCTCCAGCAGCGGTTCGCACAGCAGCAGTGCCATGCCGGTGCGCGGCATCCGCATCAGGTAGCGGGTGGCCAGTCCGGCCGCCAGCAGGACCCAGAAGCCGATCTCGCAGACGATGATCAAAGTGACGATCACGGTTCGCTCCTCTCGATCGCTCTTCCAGGCTCCCGTGCGCGGCGGCCCGGTTCGTCGTCGCCGGTGAGGAGTCCCGGCTACATCGAAAGATGCAGTAAGGGACCCTCCCGCGGGATCAGGCGGGCGGGGCCCGGGCCGTGTTGGATGGTGGCATGGCCGTACGACTCCCCCGCCCGCTCCGCTTCGACGTGTACGCCGCGTCGGCGGGCCTGCTGGGCGGGCTGCTGCTGTGGGGCATCGGCCTGGGTGTCCGCCCGGCCGACGAGCCGATCGTGCTGTTCGACGGCGGCTGGCCGCTGCTGGTCCCCCTCGCGGTCATGGCGGGCTGCGAGCTGCTGCGTCGCACCGCGCCCCGCACCGGCCTGCTGATCGGCACCGCCGCGCTGACCGCGGACACCGTCACCCAGGGCAGCCTGGTCACGGTGATCATGTACACCGACGTGATGTACGCCGCCGTCCTGTACGGCCCGCCCGCCTGGGCCCGCCGCATCCCGTGGATCACCGGGTTGCTCACCGTGGCCGCGACGCTGGTGCCGTTCGCCGTGTGGCGGGTGCCCGAGGCGCTGCTGATCGGGGTGGCCGTCGGCATCGTGTCGTTCGCGCCCGCATCCACCGGGCTGATCGTGCGCAGCCACCGCGAGGCCGCCGACGCCGCCCGGCTGCGGGCCGAGCAGACGGCTCTGCTGGCCGAGATGGACCGGGTGCAGGCGGTGACCGCGGAGCGCTCCCGGATGGCGCGCGAGCTGCACGACATGGTCGCCAACCACCTCTCCGCGATCGCCATCCACTCCACCGCCGCGCTCTCCCTGGACGACCCGGCGACCACCCGGCAGGCGCTCGGCGTCATCCGCGAGAACAGCGTCGAGGGGCTGGCCGAGATGCGGCGGCTGATCGGCATCCTGCGGGACACCGGCGGGGACACCGAACCGGCCGCGGCCCCCACCCTGGACGGCCTCGCCGCCCTGGCCGAGGGCGCCCGCGCCAACGGGCTCGACGTCGTCCTGGAGGCGGCGCCCGGCGAGGGGCTGCCCGCGCCGGTCGAGCTGGCGGCGTACCGGATCGTGCAGGAGTCCCTCACCAACGCCCTCAAGCACGCCGCACGGGGGACGGTACGGGTCGGGCTCACCCGGCACGACGGCGTCCTGCACGTCCAGGTGAGCAGCCCGTACGGCGACGGCGACACCCCGCGCGCCCCCGGGTCGGGTGCCGGCCTGGTCGGCATGCGGGAGCGGGCCGCGCTGCTGCACGGCACCTTCGAGGCCGGGCCGGTCGCGGACCCCGACGCGGCGGGCGGCAAGATCTGGGACGTGCGCGCCGCCCTGCCGCTGACCGAAGGAGACCCGACATGATCCGCGTCCTCGTCGCCGAGGACCAGTCCGCCGTCCGGGCCGGACTGGTGCTGATCCTGGGCAGCGCCCCGGACGTCGAGGTGGTCGGGGAGGCCGCGGACGGCGAGCGGGCGGTGGCGCTGGCCCGGGAACTGCGGCCGGACCTGGTGCTGATGGACGTGCAGATGCCCCGGCTGGACGGGGTGTCGGCGACCCGGACGGTGGTCGGTGAGGGGCTGGCCGACGTCCTGGTGCTGACCACCTTCGACCTGGACGAGTACGTCTTCGGGGCGCTGCGGGCGGGAGCCGCCGGCTTCCTGCTCAAGAACACCGAGGCGAAGGACCTGCTCACGGCCGTGCGCACGGTGGCGAGCGGAGAGGGGATCGTCGCCCCGGCCGTCACCCGGCGTCTGATCGCCGAGTTCGCCGCCAAGCCGGTGCGGGAGTCGAGCGCCGACCCGGCGGTCCTGGAGGAGCTGACCCGGCGCGAGCGGGAAGTGCTGTCGTGTCTCGGCGAGGGGCTGCCCAACGCCGAGATCGCGGCCCGTCTGAACATGGCCGAGGCCACGGTGAAGACGCACGTCAGCCGCCTGCTGGGCAAGCTGGGGCTGCGCAGCCGGGTGCAAGCGGCGATGCTCGCGCAGGAGTTGGGGATCTAACGGGCCATCGGGACACTGGTCCAGACCTATTGACCTAAGGTCCAGACCTTTCTATTCTCGCGGCACTGCGGGCCGATGGCTCAGTCGGCCCGCGCCGACAACCCCACATAAGGAGGCGCAGCATGCGCTTCAGACACAGAGCCGCGGCACTGCTCGCGACCCTGTCGCTCCCGCTGGCCGGTCTGGTGGGCCTCGCGAGTCCGGCCCAGGCCGCGACGAGCGCGACGGCCACCTTCGCCAAGACCTCGGACTGGGGCACGGGCTTCGGCGGCAACTGGACGGTGAAGAACACCGGCACCACCACCCTCAACTCCTGGACCGTCGAGTGGGACTTCCCCTCCGGTACCAAGGTCACCTCCGCCTGGGACGCCACGGTCACCAACTCCGGTGACCACTGGACCGCCAAGAACGTCGGCTGGAACGGGACGCTCGCCCCCGGCGCCTCGGTCTCCTTCGGCTTCAACGGCAGCGGCCCCGGCTCCCCCTCCAACTGCAAGCTCAACGGCGGCAGCTGCGACGGCGGGTCCACCCCCGGCGACGCCGCCCCCTCCGCCCCCGGCACGCCCACCGCCTCGGACGTCACCGACACCTCGGTGAAGCTGTCCTGGTCGGCGGCGACCGACGACAAGGGCGTCAAGAACTACGACGTCCTGCGTGACGGCGCCAAGGTCGCCACCGTCACCGGCACCACCTACACCAACACCGGCCTGACCAAGGGCACCGACTACTCGTACACGGTCCAGGCCCGCGACACCGCCGACCAGACCGGCCCGGCCAGCGGCGCCGTCAAGGTCCGCACCACCGGCGGCGGCGGAGGCGAGCCCGGCCCGGGCGGCAAGGTCAACCTCGGCTACTTCACCGAGTGGGGCGTCTACGGGCGCAACTACCACGTCAAGAACCTGGTGACCTCCGGCTCCGCCTCCAAGATCACCCACATCAACTACGCGTTCGGCAACGTCAAGAACGGTCAGTGCACCGTCGACGACACCTTCGCCGCGTACGAGAAGGCCTACACCGCCGACCAGTCCGTCAGCGGCACCGCCGACACCTGGGACCAGCCGCTGCGCGGCAACTTCAACCAGCTGCGCCAGCTGAAGGCCAAGTACCCGCACATCAAGGTGCTGTACTCCTTCGGCGGCTGGACCTACTCCGGCGGCTTCGGCCAGGCCGCGCAGAACGCGGCGGCGTTCGCCAAGTCCTGCAAGGCCGTGGTGGAGGACCCGCGCTGGGCCGACGTCTTCGACGGCATCGACATCGACTGGGAGTACCCGAACGCCTGCGGCCTGACCTGCGACACCTCCGGTCCCGCGGCCTTCAGGAACCTCTCCCAGGCGCTGCGCAACGAGTTCGGCTCCGACTACCTGGTCACCGCCGCCATCACGGCGGACGGCTCCGCCGGCGGCAAGATCGACGCGGCCGACTACGGCGGCGCCTCCCAGTACCTCGACTGGTACAACGTGATGACGTACGACTACTTCGGCGCCTGGGCCACCACCGGCCCGACGGCCCCGCACTCCCCGCTGACCTCGTACTCCGGCATACCGACCGCGGGCTTCAACTCCGCGGACGCGATCGCCAAGCTCAAGGCCAAGGGCGTGCCGGCCGCCAAGCTCCTGCTCGGCATCGGCTTCTACGGCCGCGGCTGGACCGGCGTCACCCAGTCCGCCCCCGGCGGCACGGCGACCGGCGCGGCACCCGGCACCTACGAGGCCGGCATCGAGGACTACAAGGTCCTGAAGAACGCCTGCCCCGTCACCGGCACGGTCGCCGGCACGGCGTACGCCCACTGCGGCAACCAGTGGTGGTCGTACGACACCCCGTCGACCATCGCGGGCAAGATGACCTGGGCCAAGAACCAGGGCCTGGGCGGCGCCTTCTTCTGGGAGTTCAGCGGTGACACCGCGAACGGCGAGCTGGTGAGCGCCATCAACAGCGGTCTGAACTGACCCGTACGACTGAGCGACGTGCACCCTCCTCCGGACGTCCGGGGGAGGGTGCACGTCGCTACGCCACGTTCACCCGCTGACCGGGCGGGGCCGCCTCCAGCCACGCGAGGAATCCGGTCAGCGCGTCCTCGCTCATCGCCAGTTCGAGCCGCGTCTCCCGGTGGACGCAGGCGAGCACGACCGCGTCCGACAGCAGCGCCAGCTCCTCCTCGCCGTCCGGTACCCGGCGGCCGGCCACCTCGATCGCCGAGCGCTCCAGGACGCGGCGCGGGCGCGGGGAGTACGAGAAGACGCGGTACCACTCGATCCGGTCGCCGTTGTAGCGGGCCACGCCGTAGGACCAGCCCTTGCCGCCGGCGTCGCCCTCCTCGGGGGCGTCCCAGCGCAGGGAGCAGTCGAAGGTACCGCCGGAGCGCTGGATCAGCCGCCGGCGCAGACCGAAGACGAAGAGTCCGATCACCACCAGGGCGACGACAATTCCGCACACAGTCAGAGCGAGGACCATCGACACCGACCTCCTCGTCTCCTAGGTAACGGAACGGAAAAAACACCCGGATCTGCCTCAGCCGCGGCCGGGTCCGGATCACTCCGGTCCCAGCCGCGGCTGAGTGACGTCATAGCACGACGCTATCGCACAGTGCTGTGGATCAGCGTCCCGCCGCCGCGCGCAGTCGGACGTCCGCGCGACGCTCGGCGTGGGCGTCGCCCTCCGCCTTCGCACGCTCGAGCTCCCGCTCCGCGCGCTGAACGTCGATCTCGTCCGACAGCTCGGCGATCTCGGCCAGCAGCGACAGCTTGTCGTCCGCGAACGAGATGAAACCGCCGTGCACCGCGGCGACGACCGTCCCACCGTCACTCGTACGGATGGTCACCGGGCCCGACTCCAGCACACCGAGCAGCGGCTGGTGACCGGGCATGACGCCGATGTCGCCGGACGTGGTGCGCGCGACGACCAGGGTGGCCTCGCCGGACCAGACCTCTCGGTCGGCCGCGACCAGCGCGACGTGCAGCTCAGCAGCCAAGGTGGCTCCTCGGGTCACCACCCGGCGGGAGAGCCGGGTGTTGGTTACAAGTCTAAAGGGCGTGACGGAGGGGACGGGACGTGCCCGCCCCCTCCGGTGTGGGCCGTGAGGCCCACGTCGAGCACGAGGCTCAGGAGACGCCCAGCTCCTTCGCGTTCTTCTTCAGGTCCTCGATACCACCGCACATGAAGAACGCCTGCTCCGGGAAGTGGTCGTACTCACCGTCGCAGATCGAGTTGAACGCGGCGATCGACTCGTCCAGCGGTACGTCCGAACCGTCCACGCCGGTGAACTGCTTGGCGACGTGGGTGTTCTGGGACAGGAAGCGCTCCACGCGACGGGCACGGTGGACGACGAGCTTGTCCTCCTCGCCGAGCTCGTCGATACCGAGGATCGCGATGATGTCCTGCAGGTCCTTGTACTTCTGCAGGATGCTCTTCACGCGCATCGCGGCCTGGTAGTGGTCCGCCGCGATGTACCGCGGGTCGAGGATGCGGGACGTCGAGTCCAGCGGGTCCACGGCCGGGTAGATGCCCTTCTCCGAGATCGGACGGGAGAGCACCGTCGTCGCGTCGAGGTGGGCGAAGGTGGTGGCCGGGGCCGGGTCGGTCAGGTCGTCCGCGGGGACGTAGATCGCCTGCATCGAGGTGATCGAGTGACCACGGGTCGAGGTGATGCGCTCCTGGAGGAGACCCATCTCGTCGGCCAGGTTCGGCTGGTAGCCCACCGCGGAGGGCATGCGGCCGAGCAGGGTCGACACCTCGGAGCCCGCCTGGGTGAAGCGGAAGATGTTGTCGATGAAGAACAGCACGTCCTGCTTCTGGACGTCACGGAAGTACTCGGCCATGGTCAGGCCGGCCAGCGCGACGCGCAGACGGGTGCCCGGCGGCTCGTCCATCTGACCGAAGACCAGCGCGGTCTTGTCGATGACGCCGGACTCGCTCATCTCGTCGATGAGGTCGTTGCCCTCACGGGTGCGCTCACCCACACCGGCGAACACGGAGACACCGTCGTGGTTGTTGGCGACGCGGTAGATCATCTCCTGGATGAGCACCGTCTTGCCCACACCGGCGCCGCCGAACAGACCGATCTTGCCGCCCTTGACGTACGGGGTCAGCAGGTCGATGACCTTGACGCCGGTCTCGAACATCTCCGTCTTCGACTCGAGCTCGTCGAAGTTCGGGGCCTTGCGGTGGATCGGCCAGCGCTCACCGGTGTAGGTCTCGTCGACGTTCAGCACCTCACCGAGGGTGTTGAACACCTTGCCCTTGGTGAAGTCGCCGACGGGCACCGAGATGGCCGAGCCCGTGTCGGTCACCGGGGCCTGGCGGACCAGGCCGTCGGTGGGCTGCATGGAGATGGTGCGGACCAGGCCGTCACCCAGGTGCTGGGCGACCTCCAGGGTCAGCGTCTTCAGCTCGCCCGCCTTCGCCGGGTCGGCGACCTCGACGTGCAGGGCGTTGTAGATCTCCGGCATCGCGTCGACGGGGAACTCCACGTCGACGACCGGGCCGATGACCCGCGCGACGCGGCCGGTGGCCACGCCCGACGCAGCGGTCGGCTCAACAGTGGTGGTCATTACTTGTCACTCCCCGCGGTCGCGTCGGCCAGTGCGCTCGCGCCACCGACGATCTCGCTGATTTCCTGGGTGATTTCGGCCTGGCGGGCCGCGTTGGCAAGACGGGAGAGCGTGTTGATCAGCTCACCCGCGTTGTCGGTGGCCGACTTCATCGCGCGCCGCGTGGCGGCGTGCTTGGAAGCGGCCGACTGCAGCAGCGCGTTGTAGATGCGGCTCTCGACGTAGCGCGGCAGCAGGGCGTCGAGGACGTCCTCCGCCGACGGCTCGAAGTCGAACAGCGGAAGGATCTCGTCCTTCGCCGTCGACTCCTGCGCGACCTCTTCGAGGCGCAGCGGAAGCAGCCGGGCGTCGATCGCCGTCTGCGTCATCATCGAGACGAACTCGGTGTAGACGATGTGGAGCTCGTCCACGCCGCCCTCCGCCGTGTCCTTCTCGATGGCCTCGATCAGCGGCGCCGCGACCTTCTTGGCGTCCGCGTACGAGGGCTCGTCGGTGAAGCCCGTGAACGACTCCGCGACCTTGCGCTCACGGAAGTTGTAGTGGGCGAGACCGCGCCGGCCGACGATGAACGTCTCGACCTGCCTGCCCTCGCGCTCGAGGCGCTCGGTCAGCTGCTCCGCCGCCTTGATGGCGTTGGAGTTGAAGGCGCCGGCCAGGCCGCGGTCGCTCGTGAGGAGCAGAACCGCGGCACGGGTCGGGTTGTCCGCCTCCGTGGTCAGCGGGTGCTTCGTGTTCGACCCGGTACCGACCGCCGTGACCGCGCGGGTCAGTTCCTGCGCGTACGGCGTGGAGGCCGCCACCTTGCGCTGCGCCTTGACGACGCGCGAGGCGGCGATCATCTCCATCGCCTTGGTGATCTTCTTGGTCGCGGTGACGGATCGGATGCGACGCTTGTAGACCCGGAGCTGGGCTCCCATGAGTCAGGTCCCTTCCTTACGTCACTTGGCGGCGGACGGGGCGTCCTCGCCGAGCAGCTTGCCGTCCGATGTCTCGAACTGCTTCTTGAACGCCGTGATCGCGTCGGCGATGGCCTGCAGGGTGTCGTCGGACATCTTGCCGCCCTCGCGGATGGAGGTCATGAGGCCCTGCTCCTTGCGGTGCAGGTACTCCAGGAGCTCCTTCTCGAAGCGGCGGATGTCGGCGACCGGCACCTCGTCCATCTTGCCGGTGGTGCCGGCCCAGACGGAGACGACCTGGTCCTCGGTGGACATCGGCTGGTACTGGTCCTGCTTCAGCAGCTCGACCATGCGCTGACCGCGCTCCAGCTGCGACTTCGACGCGGCGTCCAGGTCGGAACCGAAGGCGGCGAACGCCTCCAGCTCACGGAACTGGGCGAGGTCCACGCGCAGTCGGCCGGAGACCTGCTTCATGGCCTTGTGCTGGGCGGAGCCACCGACGCGGGAGACCGAGATACCGACGTTCAGGGCCGGACGCTGACCGGCGTTGAACAGGTCGGACTCCAGGAAGCACTGGCCGTCGGTGATGGAGATGACGTTGGTCGGGATGAACGCCGACACGTCGTTGGCCTTGGTCTCGACGATCGGCAGACCCGTCATCGAACCGGCGCCCTCGGCGTCGGAGAGCTTGGCGCAGCGCTCCAGCAGACGGGAGTGCAGGTAGAAGACGTCGCCCGGGTAGGCCTCGCGGCCCGGCGGGCGGCGCAGCAGCAGCGACACGGCGCGGTAGGCGTCGGCCTGCTTCGACAGGTCGTCGAAGATGATCAGGACGTGCTTGCCCTCGTACATCCACTGCTGGCCGATGGCCGAGCCGGTGTACGGCGCCAGGTACTTGAAGCCGGCCGGGTCGGACGCGGGGGCGGCCACGATGGTCGTGTACTCCAGCGCGCCGTTCTCCTCCAGCGCGCGGCGGACCGACGCGATGGTGGAGCCCTTCTGGCCGATGGCGACGTAGATGCAGCGGACCTGCTTCTTCGGGTCGCCGGTGCGCCAGTTGTCACGCTGGTTGATGATCGTGTCGACGGCCAGGGCGGTCTTGCCGGTCTGGCGGTCGCCGATGATCAGCTGTCGCTGACCACGGCCGATCGGGGTCATGGCGTCGACGGCCTTGTAACCCGTCTCCATCGGCTCGTGCACCGACTTGCGCTGCATGACCGTGGGGGCCTGCAGTTCGAGGGCGCGGCGGCCCTCGGTCTCGATCTCGCCGAGGCCGTCGATCGGGTTGCCGAGGGGGTCGACCACGCGGCCGAGGTAGCCCTCGCCCACGGCGACCGACAGGACCTCGCCGGTGCGGGTGACCGGCTGGCCCTCCTCGACACCGCTGAACTCACCGAGGATGACGCAACCGATCTCGCGCTCCTCCAGGTTGAGGGCGAGGCCGAGGGTGCCGTCCTCGAACTTCAGCAGTTCGTTGGCCATGGCCGAGGGCAGGCCCTCGACCTTCGCGATGCCGTCGCCGGCAAGGGTGACCGTACCGACCTCCTCGCGCGAGGCCGCGTCCGGCTTGTACGACTGGACGAAGTTCTCCAGTGCGTCCCGGATCTCCTCCGGCCGGATCGTGAGCTCCGCCATCTGAGTTCCCTGCTCTCCTTGTTGGGCCCGAAGTTTCACTTGGGGGGTATTCCACGAGTCGGGACTCCCCCCAATGAGAGGTGAATCCTCTGCACGGCCCAACCAGGGCCGTCGTAAGTACGTACTGCTACTGCTTGTCGTGCTGTTGTCGCGCGGGGTCGTCAGCTCGCCATGCGGCGGCCGGCGTCCTCCAGACGGTCCGCGATGGAGCCGTTGATGACCTCGTCACCGACCTGCACCCGGATCCCGCCGAGTACCTCGGGGTCCACGTCCAGGTTGAGGTGCATCGGGCGGCCGTAGATCCTCGCGAGGGCCGCGCCGAGGCGCTGCTTCTGCGTGTCGCTCAGCGGCACCGCCGAGGTGACGACGGCGACCATCCGGTCCCGCCGGTCCGCGGCGAGCTTGGACAGGGACTCGAGTCCCGTCTCCAGGCTACGTCCCCGCGGCACGGTGACAAGGCGCGTCACCAGACGCTCGGTCGTCGCCTCCGCCCGGCCGCCGAGCAGGCTGCGCAGCAGCTCGCCCTTGGCCGAGGTGGTGGCCGAGCGATTGGTCAGCGCGGCGCGCAGCTCGGTGTTCGAGGAGACGATCCGGCCGAACCGGAACAGCTCGTCCTCGACGCTGTCGAGCCGGCCCCGCTTCTGGGCCGCGGTGAGGTCGGCGGTGTTCGCCAGCTCCTCCAGCGCGTCCACCAGGTCGCGGGACTGCGACCAGCGGGAACGCACCATTCCCGACACCAGGTCGACGGCGGGGCCGCTGACCTGGTTGCCGAGGAGTCGCTGGGCCAGCTCGGCCTTGGCCTCGCCGCCCTGCGCCGGGTCGGTGAGGACCCGACGCAGCGACACCTCGCGGTGGAGCAGCGCGGTGACGGCGGCCAGCTCGTCGGCGAGCGAGCCGGCGTCCACGGACGTGGAGTCCGTCAGCGCGTCGAGACGCTCACGTGCGGCGGCAAGAGCCTCGCGGCTCGCTCCGTGCATCCCACTCATCGGGTTGCCTCGGCCGTCGTCGCCTTGTCGTCCAGCTCGTCCAGGAAGCGGTCGATGACACGGCTCTGCCGGGCGTGGTCCTCGAGGGACTCGCCGACGAGCTTGCCGGCCAGCTGAGTGGCCAGCTGTCCGACGTCCTGGCGCAGCGCGGACGCGGCGGCCTTGCGGTCGGCCTGGATCTGGGCGTGACCGGCGGCGATGATTTCCTCACGCTGCCGCTGGCCTTCCGCGCGCATCTCCGCGATGAGCGTGGCGCCCTGCTCCTGCGCCTCCTGGCGCAGGCGCGCGGCCTCGTGCCGGGCCTCGGCGAGCTGGGCCTTGTACTGCTCAAGGACGCTCTGGGCCTCGGTCTGCGCGGCCTCGGCCTTCTCGATACCGCCTTCGATGGCCTCGCGACGCTCTTCCAGAACCTTGTTGATGTTCGGGAGCAGCTTCTTGGCGAGGAAGCCGAAGACGATGACGAAAGCGATGAGGCCGATGACAACTTCCGGCCACGGCGGAATGAGGGGATTTTCCTTCTCCCCCTCAGCCGCCAGGAAAACCAGGGCGGATGTCACATCAGTGCCTTTCGTCGAAAGGGACGGTCGTCAGGTTCGTCTTAGTAGACGAACGGCATGACGAGACCGATCAGGGCGAGCGCCTCACAGAAGGCGAAGCCCAGGATCTGGTTGGCGCGGATGAGGCCGGCAGCCTCGGGCTGACGGGCGAGGGCCTGGGTGCCGTTACCGAAGATGATGCCAACGCCGACGCCCGGGCCGATGGCCGCGAGACCGTAACCGACGGAACCGAGGTCACCGGTGACAGCAGCAAGGTTGGACATGCTTGTTCTTCCTTCTCTTTACGGACCGGTGGGGGTTGGCCACCGGACGACTGGGGGTGTTCGAGGGGCGGGGATGCTCAGTGGTGCTCGGCGAGCGCGCCCTGGATGAAGGTGCAGGTCAGCAGGACGAACACGTAGGCCTGAACCGCCTGGATGAAGAGTTCGAAGGCCGTCATGACGATGACCATCACGAACGAGACACCGGCGTAGGCGATGCCGATGCCGTTGAGCATGTACCAGGTGGCGATCGTGAACAGCAGAAGCAGCGTGTGCCCCGCGAACATGTTCGCGAAGAGTCGGACGGCGTGCGTGAACGGGCGGACGATCAGGTTCGAGAAGAACTCGATCGTCATGGCCAGCGGGAGCACCGGGCCGAGCGACTTGTCGTAGCCCGTCACGTTCTTGAAGAAGCCGACGAAGCCGTGACGCTTGAAGGTGAGCGAGACCCACAGGATGTAGACGATCAGAGCCATACCGGCGGGGTAGGCGATGATCGACGTCACCGGGAACTGGGCGACCGGGATGATCGACCAGAGGTTCATCATCCAGATGAAGAAGAAGAGCGAGACGACCAGCGGGACGTACTTCTCGCCTTCCTTCTTGCCGATGGTCTCGTAGACGACGCCGCGGCGGATGAAGTCGTAGCCGGCTTCGGCGACCATCTGGAGCTTGCCCGGGACGACCTTCGGCTTGTTGAAGGCGGCCCAGAAGAAGCCCACGATGATGATGGAGCCGAGCAGGGCGAGCAGCATCGGCTTGTTGAAGTAAAGGCCGTTGCCGTCTGCGTTGCCCCAGAGCGGCTCGAAGAGGAACGAGTGCAGGCCGGGAGCCGGGAAGCCACACCCGTCGAACAGGTGGCAGTCGGTCTCGAAGGCGAGCACCTGCGTCGGGTCAGCACTCACCGCGGGCTCCTTCATCGTGGCGCATGGGTACGGCAACCTCGTTGTGTCGGCGCGGCGCGTGACCGCTGTTCGGCACGGGACTGGTGTTACGGGTGTGGGGGCGGCTGTGGGGCATCTCGCCTCGCGAATGAGCAGGCGTCAGCGTGGATGCCCGCGCCCGCGATGCCGCAGTTGGCACCGGACGATAGCAGGACTTCACATGCCTCTTTATCCCGGCCCTACCCCTCACGACGAGCGGCCCGTCTTTTCGGGCTTTTCGCTCGAAGACTCGGGCTCGACGTAGAGAATCTTGGCCTTCATGTGCGCCCGCGTCTGCGCGGCGATCCACGCGAGCGTGACGACGACCAGGGTGATCGCGAAGGACCGGGGGTGGAACAGCGTCGTGTTCTTGAACGCGGCCAGGAAGACGAACAGCAGCAGGATCTGTGCCGCGTAGAGCATCAGGCCCATCGCCTGGAAAAGGTGCGGAAGCGATTTGGCGGTGCGCTGCAGGACGTAGAGACCGATCCCCATGAACAGCATCGCCACCACGGTCGCGACGACGGCTCCGACCGCTCCCTTGCCGCCGGCGACCACGGCGCTGACGACGGCGGCTACTGCGCCGACGGCAGCCGTGGGCACGGCAGCCTGAAGCAAGGTCCGGACGTCATTGGACGGCATGGCGGCAACTCCGCTTTTCACAGGGGGCAGGGTGTCGTCATGGACGAGCGTAGTCCCGGGCCGAACGAGGTCCTGACGGCCAAGAGACCGTCGCACTACGGTCCTTAGGCTCTACCCGGGGGTTCTCGTGAACCGTATCACAAACTATTTGATGAGGTCTTTACCTGTGGGTGTGCTTGCTGTCACACATGAGAGTGACAGTGCGCGTCTGTGCGGTCACTGCGCCCACTTGTCTGGTAATGGGGCACTTCGTTCCCCCACGCGTTGGCAATGCTCTCGTCAGATTCTTACCTTGCGCGCGAACGGGGGCCGACGGCGGTCGCCCCGTTGACGCCCGAGACTCCGGCGGCGATCGGCACGCGTTCGTCCTCGCCTCCGCCCTCGTCCGCGACCACGGCGGGCGCGGTCTCGGCGGCGACGGCCCTGCGGCGCCGGTAGCGGGGCGGCACGAAGTGCTCGGCCCAGCGCGGGGCGCGCGGCGTGAAGCGCGGCAGCAGGAGCAGGACCAGGCCGATCGCGCTCAGGAAGACGACACCCAGCACGATCCACATGGAAGCCGCGTTCACCGAGAAGGCCAGGGCGCCGAAGGCGATGAGCGCCGAGAAGAAGTACATGATCAGCACCGCGCGGCTGTGCGAGTGCCCGATCTCCAGCAGCCGGTGGTGCAGGTGCCCCCGGTCCGCGGCGAACGGCGACTGCCCCCGCCAGGTGCGCCGCACGATCGCCAGGATCAGGTCGGCGGCCGGGATGGCGATGATGGTCAGCGGCATCAGCAGCGGGATGTAGACCGGCACCATCTGGTGCACGGTGTTGCGCTCGGAGCCGGAGAACAGCCGCATGGCGTCCGGGTCGACCTGTCCCGTCACCGAGATCGCGCCCGCCGCCAGCACGAGGCCGATCAGCATCGAGCCGGAGTCGCCCATGAAGATCCGGGCGGGGTGCATGTTGTGCGGCAGGAAGCCCAGGCACATGCCCATGAGGATGGCCGCGAACAGCGTCGCGGGGGCGGCCGCCTCGATGCCGTACGAGTACCAGATCCGGTAGGCGTACATGAAGAACGCCGCCGCCGCGATGCACACCGTGCCCGCCGCCAGGCCGTCCAGGCCGTCCACGAAGTTGACCGCGTTGATGGTGATGACGACCAGCGCCACCGTCAGCAGGGTGCCCTGCCACTGGGTCAGTGCCACGTTGCCGACGCCGGGGACGGGGATCCACAGAATCGTCAGACCCTGCACCACCATCACGCCGGCGGCGATCATCTGCCCGCCCAGCTTGATCAGGGCGTCGATCTCGAACTTGTCGTCCAGGACGCCGATCAGCCAGATCAGCGCCGCGCCGGAGAGCAGGGCGCGCGGCTCGTTGGAGTTCTCGAAGACCTCGCTGAGGTTGGTGAGGTGGTCGGCGACCAGCAGGCCCGCGCACAACCCGAAGAACATCGCGATCCCGCCGAGGCGCGGAGTGGGCTCCCGGTGCACGTCACGTGCCCGGATCTCCGGCATCGCCCCCGCCACGATCGCGAACTTCCGTACCGGCCCTGTCAGCAGATACGTCACCGCGGCCGTGACGCAGAGCGTCAGCAGGTATTCACGCACGGGCTTCCCCACAGGTCTCGCTGGCCATTCCCAGCCCCACACCCTAGCGATGAGCGCATACGGTTGAGGACTTCCGGGTAGCGACGATGGTTGCACGTGTGGCTGTGCACACGCGTCCCCTACCCTGCCTCACTCCGGGTACGGAGGGAATTCCGCGACCAGCTGCCGTACGTCGTCCCGCGCCGTGACCGCGTCCGTGCCGCCCCGCAGCACCTCGGCGAGCAGCGTGGCGACCGCCCGCATCTCCCGCTCCCCCATGCCCTGCGTGGTCAGGGCCGCCGTGCCCAGGCGCAGCCCGCGGGCGTCGCCGTGCGGCAGCGCGCAGCAGTCCAGGACCATGCCGGCGGCCGCGAGCCGTCCCCGCGCGGTCCTGCCGTCGACCCCGAGCGGCGCCGGGTCGACGGTCAGCAGGTGGGTGTCGGTGCCGCCGGTGGTGACGACCAGGCCCTCGGCCGCCAGGTGGGCCGCGAGGGAGCGGGCGTTGGCGATCACCTGATGGGCGTACGCGGCGAAGGCCGGGGTTGCCGCCTCGCCGAACGCGACGGCCTTGGCCGCGATGGTGTGCATCTGCGCGCCGCCCTGGGTGAACGGGAACACGGCCCGGTCGACCCGCTCGGCCAGGTCGCTCCCGCAGAGGATCATGCCGCCGCGCGGACCGCGCAGCACCTTGTGCGTGGTGGCGCACACGATGTCGGCGTACGGCACCGGACTGGGCGCCGCTCCCCCCGCGACCAGTCCGATGGGGTGGGCGGCGTCCGCGATGAGGTAGGCGCCCACCTCGTCGGCGACCTCGCGGAAGGCGGCGTAGTCGAGGTGGCGGGGGTAGGCGATGGAGCCGCACACGATCGCCTTGGGGCGGTGCGTGCGGGCCAGGGCGCGCACCTGGTCGTGGTCGATCAGCCCGGTCTCCGCGTCCACGCCGTAGCCGACGAAGTCGAACCAGCGGCCGGAGAAGTTGCCGGGCGAACCGTGCGTGAGGTGCCCGCCGTACGGCAGGCCGAGGGCGAGGACCGTGTCGCCGGGGCGCAGCAGCGCGGCGTAGGCGGCCAGCACGGCGGAGGAGCCGGAGTGGGACTGCACGTTGGCGTGCTCGGCGCCGAAGAGGGCCCGGGCGCGCTCCACGGCGAGCCGCTCGGCGGCGTCGGCGATCTCGCAGCCGCCGTGGTGCCGGGCGCCGGGGTAGCCCTCGGCGTACTTGTTGGCCAGCGGTGAGCCGAGGGCGGCCAGCACGGCGGGGGACGTGAAGTTCTCCGCGGCGATCAGCTGGAGGGTCGTCGACTGGCGGCGCCCTTCGGCGAGCAGGATCTCGGCCAGCTCGTGATCCTGGCGCAGCAGGACACCGAGCCCGCTGTCATCGGCCTCGAGGACGTCGTGGGTGACCGACATGGTGCGCTCCGGGCGTGCGTCGACGGTGACGTACGACCAATGTAGGCCCGGGGCGCCGAAGCCGCCCGAGGTGCCGCGCATCCAGGCGGTGCCCGCCGGGGCGGCCGCCTCGGCGGCGCCCGTCACGTCCGCGCCGCGACCCCCGTCAGCGCCGTCACCACGGGATCGAGGGCCTGGTGTATCTCGTCGCCGATCGACCGGAAGAAGGGCAGCGGCGCCCCGTACGGGTCGTAGACCTCGTCGGCCTCCGCCGTCGGTGCCAGCAGCCAGCCGCGCAGCGCCGCCGCGGCCCGTACCAGGGCCCGCGCGCGCGTGACCACGCCCTCGTCCAGGGAGGGCAGCGTGGCCGGGTCGATGGCGTTCACCAGGCGGGTGAACTCCTTGAGGGTGAAGGTGCGCAGCCCCGCCGAGTGCCCCATGGAGATGACCTGGGCGCGGTGGTCCCGCGTCGCGGTCAGCACCAGGTCCGCGCGGATCACGTGCTCGTCGAGCAGCTCGCGCCCGGTGAAGCCGGCCGCGTCCGCGCCGAAGTCCGCGAGCACGGTCTCCGCGTTCGCCTCCATGGGGGCGCCCTCGTGGCCCCAGGTGCCGGCGCTCTCCACGATCAGGCCGCCGCCGAGCACGCCGAGCCGCTCCGTCACGAAATGCCGGGTCAGCCGCTCGGTGATGGGTGAGCGGCAGACGTTTCCGGTGCTGACGTGGAGGATGCGGAAGCTGTCGCGCGGAAGCCCGACGAACGTCGTCGTGATCTCCGCGGCGCGTTCTGCGCTGCCTATGCCACGCCCCGTCCCAGGGGCCGTCAATTCGCCACCTCGAGGTCGGGTACCACCTTGCGCAGTTCCTCGGCCGACAAGGCGCCCGCGCGCAGCAGCACGGGCACCTCGCGGGTGACGTCGACGATGGACGACGGGACGTTGCCGGGGGTGGGGCCGCCGTCGAGGTAGACGGAGACGGAGTCGCCGAGCATCTGCTGGGCGGCGTCGCAGTCCTCGGGCGCCGGGTGGCCGGTGAGGTTGGCGGAGGAGACGGCCATCGGGCCGACCTCGGTGAGCAGCTCGATGGCGACGGGGTGCAGCGGCATGCGGACGGCGACCGTGCCGCGGGTGTCGCCGAGGTCCCACTGGAGGGACGGCTGGTGCTTGGCGACCAGGGTGAGCGCGCCGGGCCAGAAGGCGTCGACCAGCTCCCAGGCCAGCTCGGAGAAGTCGGTGACCAGGCCGTGCAGGGTGTTCGGCGAGCCGATGAGGACGGGCGTGGGCATGTTGCGGCCCCGGCCCTTGGCGTCCAGCAGGTCGGCGACGGCCTCCCCGGTGAAGGCGTCGGCACCGATGCCGTACACGGTGTCGGTCGGCAGCACCACGAGCTCGCCCCGGCGCACGGCGGAGGCGGCCTCGCGCAGACCGGTCACACGGTCGGTCGCGTCGTTGGTGTCGTATCGCCGTGCCATTTAGCGGGCCTCCTCGTACACGTACTGCGGGGTCGAAGTCGGGGCGGTGCTCACGGGAGCGCCTTGCGGGCGGTCGCGAAGCGGGGGCGTTTGTTGAGGTCGGGGTGGTCGGCCGCGTCGGCCCAGCCCCGCTCCTCGGTGAAGATCCACGGCACCTGGCCGCCCTGGGTGTCGGCGTGCTCGACGACGACGACCCCGCCGGGGCGCAGCAGGCGGTGGGCGGTCCGCTCCAGGCCGCGGATCAGGTCGAGGCCGTCCTCGCCGGAGAACAGCGCCATCTGCGGATCGTGGTCGCGGGCCTCGGGGGCGACGTACTCCCATTCGGTGAGCGGGATGTACGGCGGGTTGGAGACGACCAGGTCGACCTGGCCGTCGAGGTCCGGGAAGGCCGTCAGGGCGTCGCCCTGGCGCAGCTCGACCCTGGACCCCTCCATGTTCTTGCGCGTCCACTTGAGGGCGTCCTCGGACAGCTCCACGGCGTGCACGCGCGAGCGCGGCACCTCCTGGGCGAGGGCGAGCGCGATGGCGCCCGAGCCGGTGCACAGGTCGACGATGCAGGGCTCGACGACGTCCATGGCGCGCACGGCGTCTATGGCCCACCCGACGACCGACTCGGTCTCGGGGCGGGGCACGAAGACACCGGGGCCGACCTGGAGCTCCAGGTAGCGGAAGTAGGCGCGGCCGGTGATGTGCTGGAGCGGCTCGCGCGCCTCGCGGCGGGCGACGACCTCCCAGTACCGGGCGTCGAAGTCCGCGTCCGGCACGGTGTGCAGCTCGCCCCGCTTGACGCCGTGCAGGTACGCGGCGAGCTCCTCCGCGTCGGTGCGCGGCGAGGGCACGCCGGCGTCGGCCAGCCGCTGGGTGGCCTGGGCCACCTCCATGAGCAGCAGGTTCACGCTGGTCCTCCGGGGCTGAGCTGGGGTCCGGTGCGGGTGGTGCGAGGGTGCCTAGGCGGCGGCGAGCTTGGCCGCCGAGTCCGCGTCGACGCAGGCCTGGATCACCGAGTCGAGGTCGCCGTCCAGGACCTGGTCCAGGTTGTACGCCTTGAACCCGACGCGGTGGTCGGAGATGCGGTTCTCCGGGTAGTTGTAGGTGCGGATCTTCTCGGAGCGGTCGACGGTGCGGACCTGGCTGCGCCGGGCGTCCGCGGCCTCCTTCTCCGCCTCCTCCTGCGCCGCCGCGAGCAGCCTGGAGCGCAGGATACGCATCGCCTGCTCCTTGTTCTGCAGCTGGCTCTTCTCGTTCTGGCAGGAGGCGACGACTCCGGTCGGGATGTGCGTGATGCGCACGGCGGAGTCGGTGGTGTTGACGGACTGGCCGCCGGGGCCGGAGGACCGGTAGACGTCGATGCGCAGGTCGTTGGGGTTGATCTCGACGTCGATCTCCTCGGCCTCGGGCGTGACCAGCACGCCGGCCGCGGAGGTGTGGATACGGCCCTGGGACTCGGTGGCCGGCACGCGCTGCACGCGGTGCACGCCGCCCTCGTACTTCAGACGGGCCCAGACGCCCTGGCCGGGCTCGGTGGCGCCCTGGCCGCCCTTGGTCTTCACGGCGACCTGGACGTCCTTGTAGCCGCCCAGCTCGGACTCGGTGGCGTCGATGATCTCGGTCTTCCAGCCGACCCGCTCGGCGTACCGCAGGTACATGCGCAGCAGGTCGCCGGCGAAGAGGGCCGACTCGTCGCCGCCCGCGCCCGCCTTGATCTCCAGGATGACGTCCTTGTCGTCGCTGGGGTCGCGCGGGACGAGCAGGAGGCGGAGCTTCTCGGTGAGCTGCTCGCGCTGCTTGTCCAGCTCCTTGACCTCGGCGGCGAAGTCGGGGTCGTCGGCGGCGAACTCGCGCGCGGTCTCCATGTCGTCGCCGGTCTGCTTCCAGGAGCGGAACGTGGCGACGATCGGGGTCAGCTCGGCGTACCGCTTGTTCAGCTTGCGCGCGTTGGCCTGGTCGGCGTGGACCGACGGGTCGGCGAGCTTCTTCTCCAGGTCGGCGTGCTCAACGACGAGTTCCTCGACGGCCTCGAACATCTGGGGCTCCTGCTACTGCTTGGGAAGGGGAAGGCGGGCGACCAAAAACGCCGGTCCCGGCGCTCCCCCGGCTGGGGGCGCGGCCGTGGACCGGCGATTGGGGGCTCGCTACTTCTTGGAGCCGGCGGCAGCCTTGCCGAAGCGGGCCTCGAAGCGGGCCACACGGCCACCGGTGTCGAGGATCTTCTGCTTGCCCGTGTAGAACGGGTGGCACTCGGAGCAGACCTCGGCGCGGATGGTGCCGGAGTCGATGGTGCTGCGGGTGGTGAACGACGCGCCACAGGTGCAGCTGACCTGCGTCTCGACGTACTCGGGGTGGATGTCGCGCTTCAAGGTGTCTCCTAGGTTCGGGAGGGCGCCGGGTCGCCGCCGCGGGATGCGGGAGCGTGAACCGGAGCCGACGTACCAGTCTGCCAGGACTGGGGCCATCCCCCAAAACCGGGGGCGGGGGCCGTCTATTCCCCCGGGGTTCAGGAGGCGGTCACGACGTCCTTGGCCCCGCCGGTGGCCGTCCCCTCGGTGGCGCTCCGCGGGATCGGCCGGTCGTTCTTCAGGGCGTCCCACACCTGGCGGGCCTGGTCCTCGGCGACCAGGACGCGGTTGGCGTCCGCGGGGTCGTACCGGACCGGCATCGTGACCATGTTCATGTGCGAGGCGTCGATGCCCTTCAGGCCGCTCGCGAAGGACATCAGGGAGTTCACCGAGCCCAGGTCGGAGTCGGTGGTGACGGTCTTGGTGGCGGTGTCGGCGACGTCGTACAGCTTCTTGGGGTTGCCGAGCAGACCGACGTCCTTGACCTGGGCGACCAGGGCCTTGACGAAGGCCTGCTGGAGCTGGATGCGGCCGAGGTCGGAGCCGTCGCCGACGCCGTGCCGGGTGCGGACCAGGCCGAGGGCCTGCTCGCCGTCGAGGGTGTGGGTGCCGGCGGCCAGGTCGAGGTGGCTGTCGGGGTCCCGGATGGCCTCGGTGGTGGTGACGTCGACGCCGCCGAGGTCGTCGATGAGCTTCTGGAAGCCGCTGAAGTCGACCTCGAGGTAGTGGTCCATGCGCAGGCCGCTGACCGACTCGACGGTCTTCACGGCGCAGGGGGCGCCGCCGGTGGCGTAGGCGGAGTTGAACATCACCTCGTGGGCGGCGGGGTGCTCGGTGCCGTCGGTGCCGGTGCAGGCGGGGCGGTCGATGAGGGTGTCGCGCGGTACGGAGACCACGCTGGCCTTCTTGTGGCCCTTGTGGACGTGCACGATCATCGCCGTGTCGGAGCGGGCGGTGCCGTCGTCGGTGCCGCCGCCGAGTTCGCCGTTGCCGCCGGAGCGGGTGTCCGAGCCGAGGACCAGGATGTTCTCGGAGCCGTCGTCGGTCTTCTCGGGGCGGTCGGCGCCGAGGACCTGGTCGATGTCGACGCTCGTCAGGTTGCCGTTGAGCTTGAAGTACAGGACGCCCGCGCCGGTGCCGCCCAGGACCACGATGCCCGCGGCGCTCCAGGCCGCGACGAGCAGTGCCTTGCGCCGTCCGGCGCGCGGCCTGCGGCGGCGGCCCTTGCCCCGGCGGCGGGGTCCGGGACCGTGGGGGTCCCCGGGACCGGGTATCGGATGCTCGGGCGTGCTCTCGGCGGACATGTGCTCCTCGGGTGTTCGTCCGGTCGGTTACCCCCTGCGCTCAGGGTCGGGGCGGTCGGTTCCGGCGGGTTCTGGCCGGTACCTCACCATCGTCCCTCCGTTGTGGAGACGGCGGAACTCGGGACAGGGTTGCACAACGGTCTGTGGCGGCCGGGTGGGGAAGCGGTCACGCAGCGTACTCGGCGGGCGGCGGTCCGCTCCGCTGACCTGGGAAGCCGCCGGAGCGCGTCCGGGTACCCGGGGCCGGGCGCGGGAACCCGCCGTGTGGTGAAGATCGCAACACGAAGGGCCGCCTCCGGAAGGATGGAGGCGGCCCCTGGTGGGCGGGCGGGCGGTCCGGGCGGGATCAGCCGAAGAGGTTGAACGCTCCCCAGCCGCCGCCGACCTTGACGCGGGCCTTGAACGTCGCGGCGCCCGTGCCACCGGTGCCCTTGTACAGCCACAGCACGCCGGAGGTGTCCCTGGCCAGCAGGTCGGGCCTGCCGTCGCCGGTGCTGTCGCCGGCGGTGGTGAGGGCGTTGTACGCGGACCAGCCGCCGCCGACCCGGACGCGGGTGCCGAGCGCCGGGGAGGCCTTGCCGGTGCCCGGGTACAGCCACAGGACGCCCGAGCCGTCCCGCGCCAGCAGGTCGGCCCTGCCGTCGCGGTTGTAGTCACCCGTGCCGGTGATCGTGTACGTGCCCCAGCCGCCGCCGATCCGCGCGCGGGTGCCGAACGTGCCGTCGCCCTTGCCGGGGTAGAGCCACAGGACGCCGTCCTTGTCCTTGGCGACCAGGTCGGGCAGCGCGTCGCCGGACAGGTCGCCCGGCACCCGCAGGTCCTTCATCGCGTTCCAGCCGCCGCCGACGCGGATCTCCTCGTAGCGGTCAAAACCGTTGAACGCGAAGTTGTACAGCACACCGTCCGTGGCGCGGTACAGGTAGTCCTGGTACGAGTCGCGGTTCAGGTCCGCCTGGCGCATCAGGTTCACCCCGCCCCAGTCGCCCAGCCCGACGCGGTCGCCCAGGTAGGGCGCCCGGTCGCCGAACGAGGAGTACTCGTAGGCCTCTCCGCCGGGCGTGCGCACGATGAGGTCCGCGAGACCGTCGAAGTCGAGGTCGCTGTCGTCGACGCGGGCGTTGATGTCGCCGACGTAGGTGCGGGTCTTGGCGTACACGCCGTAGGCGCCCGAGGCGACGCAGTCCTTGACGCCCCAGGACACGACGCCGGCGATCCGGCCGTTGACCACCAGCGGGCCGCCGGAGTCCCCGTTGCACGGGGAGACCGTGCCGGCGTCCTGGCCGGAGGCCGGGTTCCCGGCGCAGGCCATCTGACCGGCCACGAAGTCGGAGCCCCAGTACGAGGTGCAGGCCGCGTCCGACCGCATGGGCACGGTCGCCTTCCTCAGCGTCGGCGAGATGGCCTCACTGGTGGAGCTGGTGCGCCCCCAGCCGTAGACCGTCGCCGGGGTGCCGTTGGCGTAGGAGGCGGTGTCGCCGCTCGACGTCGTGCGGAGCGTCTTGTACGGCAGTGCCTCGTTCAGCGTCAGCACCGCGAGGTCGCCGCCGGACGTCGTGCTCGGGCGGTAGGTGGGGTTGACCCACTGGCGGTACACGCCGGCGACCCGGCCGCCGTGCAGGTCGCCCTCGTCGTCGGGCAGCTGGGCCGTGCCGGCGACGACCGCCCCGTTCTGGGCCCAGTCCAGGCCGTACACGCAGTGCGCGGCGGTCAGGACCTTCGCCGGGGCGATCAGGGTGCCGCCGCAGAAGTAGCCCTCGTCCGTGGTCGCGTCGTAGTAGTGCAGCTGCACCATCCACGGGGCCTCGGCGAGGGTCGCGTTCGTACCGCCGATGATCTTCGGGTCGACGGTGCCGGACGGGGACTCGGTGCCCTGGGCGGGCTTCGGCTGTCCGGGGGCGGCGGCGTCCGGGAGCGTCGCCCCGGAGCCCTGCACGCGCTCCAGCAGCTCCGCCTGGGAGGCGGCGACCCGCTCGGTGACGGCCGGCTGGGGCGGGAGGGGCGTCGTACCGGACGCCTGGGCGGGGGCGGCCGCGAGAACCGCGCCCGACAGGGCGAGTGCGGCGGTGGCCGCGGGAAGAGCCAGGCGGGCTCTTCGAGAGGTTGAGGTCACTCAGGTCTCCTGTCGCGGTGAATGCTCGCAGGAGAGAAGGGCCCGGGGGCGCGGGCCCGTGAAGGCAGCACAGATCGCCCCGTGGGCGTATCCGAAAATACGTTCCCCCCCACTGCAGTGCGCTGATCTTACAAGCCGGAAGTCCCGCCCCGTCACCTGTGTGACGGAGCGGGACTTCCGACCGCGCCTTGAGACGTCCGGCGGTGAACCTAGTCGCCGTTGCCCGGGGTGGGCGTCGTCTTCTGGATCTGCATCAGGAACTCGGCGTTCGACTTGGTCTGCTTCATCTTGTCGAGGAGCAGCTCGATCGCCTGCTGCTGGTCGAGCGCGTGCAGCACGCGGCGCAGCTTCCAGGTGATGGCGAGCTCGTCGCTGCCGAGCAGGATCTCCTCCTTGCGGGTGCCGGACGCGTCGACGTCCACCGCCGGGAAGATGCGCTTGTCGGCGAGCTTCCGGTCGAGCTTGAGCTCGGCGTTGCCGGTGCCCTTGAACTCCTCGAAGATGACCTCGTCCATGCGGGACCCGGTGTCCACCAGGGCGGTGGCGAGGATGGTCAGCGAGCCGCCGTCCTCGATGTTGCGGGCCGCACCGAAGAAGCGCTTCGGCGGGTACAGGGCGGTCGAGTCGACACCACCGGACAGGATGCGGCCGGAGGCCGGGGCGGCGAGGTTGTACGCGCGGCCCAGACGGGTGATCGAGTCGAGCAGCACGACGACGTCGTGACCCAGCTCCACCAGGCGCTTGGCGCGCTCGATGGCCAGCTCGGCGACCGTGGTGTGGTCCTCGGCCGGGCGGTCGAAGGTCGAGGAGATGACCTCGCCCTTCACCGACCGCTGCATGTCGGTGACCTCTTCCGGACGCTCGTCGACCAGGACGACCATCAGGTGGCACTCGGGGTTGTTGTGCGTGATCGCGTTGGCGATCGCCTGCATGATCATGGTCTTGCCGGTCTTCGGCGGGGCCACGATCAGACCGCGCTGGCCCTTACCGATGGGCGCGACGAGGTCGATGATGCGGGTGGTGAGGACCCCGGGGTCCGTCTCCAGGCGCAGGCGGTCCTGCGGGTACAGCGGGGTCAGCTTGTTGAACTCCGGCCGCCCGCGGCCGTGTTCGGGCGCCATGCCGTTGACGGAGTCCAGGCGCACCAGCGCGTTGAACTTCTCGCGGCGCTCGCCCTCCTTGGGCTGGCGCACGGCACCGGTGATGTGGTCACCCTTGCGCAGGCCGTTCTTGCGGACCTGGGCGAGGGACACGTACACGTCGTTGGGGCCGGGCAGGTAGCCGGAGGTCCGGATGAACGCGTAGTTGTCGAGGATGTCGAGGATGCCGGCGACCGGGATGAGGACGTCGTCCTCGTTGATCTGCGGCTCCTGCTGGATCTCGTCGCGCCCGCGGCGGCCACGGCGGTCGCGGTAGCGGCCGCGACGGCCACGGCGGCCGCCCTCGAAGTCGTCCCCGTCCTCGTCGGCCCGCTGTTGCTGCTGGCGGTCCTGACGGCCGCCGCCCTGCTGCTGGCGCTGACCGCCCTGGTTCTGCTGGTCGTCGCCCTTGCCCCGGCGGTCGCGGTCGCGTCCACGGTCGCCGCGGTCGCGGTCGCCGCCACGCTCGCGGTCCCCGCGGTCCCGGCGGTCGCGACGGCGGCCCTCGCCCTCGCTGTCGGAGCGGGCGTCGCCCTGGCCCTGCTGCTGGGCCGACGACTCGCCCTTGGGCTCGCTCCGGGTCTCGACGGCCACGGCGTCGGTGGCCGCGGACGGGCTGCCCGCGTCGGCGGTGGCCCGGCGACGACGGCGCTCGGAGGGGGCGTCGTCGGCGGGGGCGCCGGCCTGCTCGGCCGAGGCCGAGACCTTGGGCGACGGCTGGCCGGGGATGTCGATCTGCTGCTGGGCGGCCTTGTCGGCGGCCGTACTGTCGGCCTTCTTCTCGGCCTTGCCGGCCTTCTCCGCCTTGTCGGCGGGGGCCTCGTCGCCCGTACGCGACCGGGAGGTGCTGCGGCGCTTCGGCTTGGTCTCGCCGGCGGCGTCCGCGGCGGCGGGCGCGGCCTTGGCGGGGGCTCCCCCGGCGGCCTGCGCCTCCTTGATGACCTCGATCAGCTGGCTCTTGCGCATCCGCGCGGTGCCCCTGATGCCGAGGCCGGATGCGACCTGCTGCAGCTCGGCCAGCACCATGCCCTCGAGGCCGGTACCACGGCGCCGCCGGGAGCCGGCACCGGTGGCAGGCGCGGAGGCGTCCGTGGCGGGCGCGGCAGCGGTCTCCTCGACACGTGCGCCCATCAGATCGGTGGTGTCGCTCACGAAGGGTCCTTCCCTGGAGCGGACGTCGGCCTGTCTGGCTCGGCGACCGGTTGTGCTGTCCGGCTTCGGTTCTTGCTGTGTGAACCGTGCCGGGGCGGTGGTCCGCCTGAACGGCGGAAGAGATATCTGGTGATGGCGCGCCCCCCGGCCGTGGCACCCAGTGTCTGTGTCACGCGGCGTGGTCGCACCGGTTCCGAAACGTGCCCGACGGGCCGCTCAGTGTCCGTGTCGGCCGTACTGATCACGTACGGCGTCCACCACACAATGCGGCTTGGGGGGCTCCCGGAAGAATGTCTGTCCCGGACGGGGACACGAGGCACCTCGCCATGGTGGGGTCGGGTGCAGACTTGAGATTAACACTACCGGATCCAACAAACATTCCCCCTCTCGAAATCCGGCAACCGCACGCTTTTTATGTGTCGCCGGAGGTCGCCAGCGGCAGGACGCACGCGCCCTGCTGGTCCAGGCTGAGCCGGTTGGCCGCCCATTCCGTGCCGGCCAGCGCCTCGACCTTGTCGGCCGTGTCGGCGTCGGCCAGTGCCATCACCGTGGGGCCGGCGCCCGAGATCACCGCGGGTACGCCGTCGCCGCGCAGCCTCTCCACCAGTGCCGCGCTCTCCGGCATGGCCGGGGCGCGGTACTCCTGGTGCAGGCGGTCCTCGGTGGCCGGCAGCAGCAGCTCGGGGCGCCTGGTCAGGGCCTCGACGAGCAGGGCGGCACGGCCGGCGTTGGCGGCGGCGTCGACGTGCGGGACGGAGCGCGGGAGCAGTCCGCGCGCGGTCTCCGTCAGTACCGGCTTCCCGGGCACGAAAACCACCGGAACGATGGAATCGGCGGGGTCCATCCTGATCGCCCGGGCGGCGCCGGACTCCATCCAGGACAGGGTGAAACCGCCCAGCAGACAGGCCGCCACGTTGTCGGGGTGGCCCTCGATCTCGGTGGCGAGGTCGAGCAGCGCGGCGTCGTCGAGCCGGGCCTCGCCGCCTATGGTCACCGCGCGGGCGGCGACGATGCCGGCACAGATGGCGGCGGAGGAGGAGCCGAGGCCGCGGCCGTGCGGGATGCGGTTGGCGCAGACGATCTCCAGGCCCCGCGGCTGCCCGCCCAGGAGGTCGAAGGCGGTGCGCAGGGACCGTACGAGCAGGTGTTTCTCGTCGCGCGGGAGGGTCTCGCTGCCCTCACCCGCGATGTCGATGTGCAGCCCGGAGTCGGCGACCCGGACGACCACGTCGTCGTACAAGCCCAGCGCGAGGCCCAGGGCGTCGAAGCCCGGGCCGAGGTTGGCGCTGGTGGCGGGGACGCGCACCCTGACGGCGGCGGCGCGGAACGCTGGACCGGCCATCGCTCGATGACTCTCCTTGAGCTGCGTGACTGTCGAATGACATTCGATGACGTACGGAACCCGGGTCGCCGCTGCCTGTCGAACGGCCGATCCCTGCCGACCGCGGCCGGCCGCCTTGCGACCGCGGAGACAGCGCGGCGCCGCGGCATATGCGGCGGGCGGGTTCGGTACAGCCTATCGAAGGAAGGTTCTCCGGCGACATAGGGCGCACAGGAGGCGCACGATGCGTGTCGTAAGCCCCCCGTGCACCCCCTGTGCATGGCTTTCCCGCTCGGGCGTCGCTTACGCCCTCTTACGCCGGCGGGACGGGCCCGGCCCTAGATCAGGCCGAGCCGCTCGGCCGCCGTCGCCGCGTCCACCGGCACGGTGACCGGCTGCGGAGCGCCGGCGACGGCCCAGTCCGGGTCCTTGAGCCCGTTGCCGGTCACGGTGCACACGATCCGCTGCCCCGGGTCGACCTTGCCCTGCTCGGCCGCCTTCAGCAGGCCGGCCACCGACGCGGCGGACGCGGGCTCGACGAAGACACCCTCCTGGGAGGCCAACAGCCGGTAGGCGCGCAGGATCTCACGGTCCGTCACCTCGTCGATGGCGCCGCCGGACTCGTCCCGCGCGGCGAGGGCGAAGTCCCACGAGGCGGGGTTGCCGATCCGGATCGCGGTCGCGATGGTCGACGGGTCCTTGACGACCTCGCCGCGCACGATCGGGGCGCTGCCGGAGGCCTGGAAGCCCCACATGCGCGGCGCCTTCGTGCTGACCCTGTCGGCGGCGTACTCCTTGTAGCCCTTCCAGTACGCGGTGATGTTGCCCGCGTTGCCGACCGGCAGGACGTGGATGTCGGGGGCGTCGCCGAGCATGTCGACGATCTCGAAGGCGGCCGTCTTCTGCCCCTCGATACGGACCGGGTTGACCGAATTGACCAGTGCCACCGGGTAGTTGTCGCTCAACGCGCGGGCCAGCGTGAGGCAGTCGTCGAAGTTGCCGTCGACCTGGAGGATCTTCGCGCCGTGCACGAGGGCCTGGCCCATCTTGCCGAGGGCGATCTTGCCCTGCGGCACGAGGACCGCCGAGACCATCCCGGCCCGCACGCCGTACGCGGCGGCGGAGGCGGAGGTGTTGCCGGTGGACGCGCAGATGACGGCCTGCGCGCCCTCCTCCTTGGCCTTGCTGATGGCCATGGTCATACCGCGGTCCTTGAAGGACCCGGTCGGGTTCGCCCCCTCGACCTTGAGGTGGACCTCGCAGCCCGTGCGCTCGGAGAGCACCTGCGCGGGCACGAGCGGCGTGCCGCCCTCGCGGAGCGTCACGACGGGCGTGCTGTCGGAGACGGGCAGCCTGTCCCGGTACTCCTCGATGATTCCGCGCCACTGGTGGGTCATTGCTGGTTACTCTCCTTCAACCCGCATGATGCTGGCGACACCCCGCACGGTGTCGAGCTTGCGCAGCGCCTCGACCGTACCGCCGAGGGCGGCGTCGGACGCGCGGTGGGTGACGACGACGAGGGATGCCTCGCCGTCCTTGCCGGACTGCCGCACGGTGTCGATGGAGACACCGTGCTCCGCGAACACGGTCGCGACCTGGGCGAGCACGCCCGGTTTGTCGGCCACGTCGAGGCTGATGTGGTAGCGCGTGACGACGTCGCCCATCGGCGAGACGGGCAGCGCGGCGTACGCGGACTCGCCGGGGCCGGTCGCGCCGCCGATCCGGTTGCGGCAGACGGCGACGAGGTCGCCGAGCACGGCGGAGGCCGTCGGCGAACCGCCGGCACCGGGTCCGTAGAACATGAGCTGACCGGCGGCGTCGGACTCCACGAAGACCGCGTTGTAGGCGCCGCGCACGTTGGCCAGCGGATGGCTGAGCGGGATCATCGCGGGATGCACGCGCGCCGTGACGGAGCCGCCGTCGGCCGCCCGCTCGCAGATGGCGAGCAGCTTGATGGTGCAGCCCATCTCCTTGGCGGAGGCGAAGTCGCCGGCGGTGACCTCGGTCATGCCCTCGCGGTAGACGTCGTCGAGGCGCACCCGCGTGTGGAAGGCGATGCCGGCGAGGATGGCGGCCTTCGCGGCGGCGTCGAAGCCCTCCACGTCGGCGGTCGGGTCGGCCTCGGCGTACCCGAGGGCCGTGGCCTCGTCGAGCGCCTCCTGGTACCCGGCGCCGGTGGTGTCCATGGCGTCGAGGATGAAGTTGGTCGTCCCGTTGACGATGCCGAGCACCCGGTTGACCTTGTCGCCGGCGAGGGACTCGCGCAGCGGCCGGATCAGCGGGATGGCACCGGCGACGGCGGCCTCGTAGTAGAGGTCCTTGCCGTGCGCGCCCGCCGCGGCGTGCAGGGCGGCCCCGTCCTGGGCGAGGAGCGCCTTGTTGGCGGAGACGACGGAGGCGCCGTGCTCGAAGGCGGTGGTGATGAGCGTCCGGGCCGGCTCGATGCCGCCGATGACCTCGACGACCACGTCGATGTCCCCGCGCTTGACCAGGGCCGTGGCGTCGGTGGTGACGAGGGCGGGGTCGATGCCCTCCCGCACCCGGTCGGGCCGGCGCACGGCCACGCCCGCGAGCTCCACGGGGGCCCCGATCCGGGCGGCGAGGTCGTCGGCGTGCGTCGTCATGATGCGCGCCACCTCTGAGCCGACCACTCCACAGCCCAGCAGCGCCACCTTCAGCGGACGCGTACGCATCATCCGACCTCGTTTCCTCATACCGTCTACGGTGGAACCAGTCTCACGCACCGGACGGGATTTTCTGCCTTTCGTCCGGATCGTGAGACGTTTATTTCATTTTCGCAGGGGCGGACGACGAAAGATCTTCCGCCCCCGCCTCGCCCCCGCGCGTGACCTGCCGGGACTCAGCCGACGTCGAGACGCAGCAGGTCCTCCTCGGTCTCCCGGCGCACGATGACCCGCGCCTCACCGTCCCGCACGGCGACGACGGGCGGGCGCAGCACGTGGTTGTAGTTGCTGGCCATGGACCGGCAGTACGCGCCGGTCGCGGGTACGGCGATGAGGTCCCCGGGGGCCAGGTCGCCCGGCAGGAAGGCGTCCTTCACCACGATGTCCCCGCTCTCGCAGTGCTTCCCGACGACGCGGACGAGCATGGGCTGGGCGTCGGAGGTGCGGGAGACCAGGGCGACGCTGTACTCGGCGTCGTACAGCGCGGTGCGGATGTTGTCCGACATGCCGCCGTCGACGGAGACGTAGGTCCGCAGCCCGTCGAGCGGCTTGACGGTGCCGACCTCGTACAGCGTGAAGGCGGTGGGCCCGACGATGGCACGCCCCGGCTCGACGGAGATGCGGGGCGTACGCAGCCGCGCGCTCTCGCACTCGCGGGTGACGATCTCGGTCAGCGCCTTGGCGATCTCGTGCGGCTCGCGGGGGTCGTCGTCGCTCGTGTACGCGATCCCGAGCCCGCCGCCGAGGTCGATCTCGGGCAGCTCGATCCCGTGCTCGTCGCGGATGTCCTTGAGCAGCCCCACGACCCGGTGGGCGGCGACCTCGAAGCCCGACATGTCGAAGATCTGCGACCCGATGTGCGAGTGGATCCCGATGACCTCCAGCCCGTCGAGCTGCAGGGCCCGCCGCACGGCCTCCGCCGCCTGCCCGCCGGCCAGCGGGATGCCGAACTTCTGGTCCTCGTGGGCGGTGGCGATGAACTCGTGCGTGTGCGCCTCGACCCCGACGGTGACCCGGATCTGCACGCGCTGCCGCTTGCCCAGCGACTGGGCGATGTGGGCGACGCGCACGATCTCCTGGAAGGAGTCGAGCACGATCCGCCCGACGTCGGCGCGGACGGCCCGCTCGATCTCCTCCGGAGACTTGTTGTTGCCGTGGAAGGCGATGCGCTCGGCGGGCATCCCGGCGGAGAGCGCGGTGGCGAGTTCGCCGCCCGAGCACACGTCGAGGTTGAGCCCCTCCTCGTCGAGCCACCGCACGACGGCACGCGACAGGAACGCCTTGCCGGCGTAGAACACGTCGGCGTCGGCCCCGAAGGCGGTGCGCCAGGCCCGCGCCCGGGCCCGGAAGTCGGCCTCGTCGAGGACGTAGGCGGGGGTGCCGTACTCCTCGGCGAGCTGCGTGACGGTCGTCCCGCCGACGGTGACGACACCGTCGGCGTCCCGCTCGACGGTCTGCGCCCAGACCTTCGGGTCGAGGACGTTCAGGTCGGCGGGCGGGGCGGAGTAGTGGCCCTCGGGGAGGACATCGGCGTGACGGGGCCCGGCGGGGTGTGCGGAACGGCTCATGGCGTCTTCTGTGCTCTCTCAGAGGTGGTCGGGTGCGTCGATGCCGAGGAGGGACAGGCCGCCGGCCAGCACCGCCCCGACGGCTTGGGCGAGGGCCAGCCGGGCGCGGTGGGCGGCCGAGGGTTTCTCCGCACCGCGGGGCAGCACGGTGGGCAGGAAGGGCAGCGCGGCGTCGGCGACGGTGACGAGGTGCCGGGCGAGCCGGTCGGGGGCGCGATGCGCGGCCGCGGCGGCGAGGACGCGGGGGTGGTCGGCGAGGACGGCGGTGAGTTCGCGGACGCCCGCTAGCGGCCCCGGTTCGGCGGCGAAGCCGAGGTCGGCGGCGTTTCGGGCGGCGGCCTGGGAGCGGGCGTGGGCGTACCGCACGCGGAAGAGGGGGTTGTCCTCGCGCTGGGCGAGGTGCTCGTCGCCGATCCGGGGCCGGTCGTGGGCGGCGGGGTGCAGCAGGGCCCAGCGGGCGGCGTCCCGGCCGAGGGGCAGCGGGTCCGCCGGGGCGGGGACGGGCCGCACGTTCACCGGCAGGTCGGCGGGTGCCGGGCCGACCGCGTCGACACGCACCCCGAGGACGGCGGTCCACTCGGGCTCGACGGCCTCCGCGGTGACCCGCACGAGCGCACCCTGCGACCGCAGGACGCGCCCCGCGGCGTCGGCGACGACGGCGGCACGCAGGTCGCCGGGGCAGTGCAGCTGCACGACGCTTCCGTCGGGCCCGTCGGCGTGTCCGTACCGGGCCCCGCGCCGCAGGATCTCCTCGACGAGACCGGCGGGGGCGGCGCCGTGCAGGCTGATGTTGAGGAAACCGGGCCCACTGAGGACGACGTCGGTGATGCCGTCGACGTCGACGAGGTAGGGCCGCAGCACCTCGGCGACCCGGAGCGGCGGCTGCCCGGCGGGCCGGGCCAGCTGCAGGGCGATGTTGGTGGCGTAGTCGCCGCATCCGCCGGGCCCCGGCGGGGTGACCACGGCCCGTGCCGGGACGCTCACGTGCAGCTCACCCGCGTCGACGGCGCGACGCACCGCGTGCAGCACGGTACGGGAGAGCTCTACGGGGGTCACGGGTCAAGCGTAGGCGAGGAGGGGGGTGGGTAAGCGAGCCGGTTTGGGCCCGGTCCCGGGATGTGGACGCTCGGCAG
The DNA here is from genome assembly GCF_055589025.1 of Streptomyces sp. NPDC041968. Classification (NCBI taxonomy): domain Bacteria; kingdom Bacillati; phylum Actinomycetota; class Actinomycetes; order Kitasatosporales; family Streptomycetaceae; genus Streptomyces; species Streptomyces sp. NPDC041968. The sequence goes on from NZ_JBVJCB010000006.1 coordinate 94,531, forward strand.
GGGCGCGCGGGGTCACCCGGCCGGCTTGGCCCGAGCAGGCGCTTCGCTCTCCCCGGCCACGCCGAGCACCGACCGCAACGCGGCCGCACTCCCCCGGGCCGTCCGCCGTTCCACCAACTGCCGTACGAGCGAGACCAGCTCGGCGGGTTCGAAGGGCTTGGACAGGAAGGCGTCGACCCCGGCCTCGAAACCGGCGTCGACCTCGTACTGGCTGCTGGCGCTGACGATGGCGATCGGAAGGTCCCGCGTACGCGGATCCGCACGCAGACGAGCGGCGGTTCTCACCCCGTCCAGGCGAGGCATGACCACGTCCAGCGTGACGGCGTCGGGCCGCACCTGATGGACGACATCAAGACACTCGGCACCATCGGCCGCGGTCACGACCTCGAACCCCTCAAGCTCGAGATTGACCCTGATCAGCTGCCGGATGACCTTGTTGTCGTCGACGACAAGAATCCGGCCGGACGCCCTAGGCACAACTCGAGAGTAGGTCCGGACCGGCCACCGCGTCCGGGTTTTCCCCACTTCCACCCCGCGCGGGGGACGACACCCCCGCGCCTGACGCCCCGGGAGGCGGCGCGACCCGCGAAAACCCGTTCATGAACACCCCGGCGGAGCTGGTAGTGTTCTACCCGTCGCCGCGAGCAACACCCACCGCGACGAACACGCCCCCGTAGCTCAGGGGATAGAGCAACGGCCTCCGGAGCCGTGTGCGCAGGTTCGAATCCTGCCGGGGGCACTTCGCTTCAACCAGCCAGATCATGCGGTTGACCAGCGCAGGTGCCGAGCATGAAGAGCGGGATCCAGTCTCACTGGGTCCCGCTCCTTGTCGTTGCTGCGCGCTGATCGCGGTGGACCTGCGCCGGAGGAGCGTCGGAACGCCCCACGGTGAACGGCGCGCTCCGTCATGCCGACAGGCTGACGAGACGGCAGTAGGCCGACCGGTCCGGGCGGACATGGCCTCATGGTCAGCCGCAGCGGGTCGCGTCGGAGCGCCTCGTGTCAGCCGGCCGCCGGGCGAGCGGGGTCGGGGCGGCGATGCGCCGGTGACGTGCCCCTTCGGCCCGTCGGTCCCCCGTCGGTCACAGGGTCGGCCCGGCAAGCCGCGTGGCCTCGTCGCGGAGGTCCGCGATGGCCCTCAGCGCCGCCTCACGCTCGGCGTTGATCCTCGCTCCCCGCTCCGTGAGGTCACCGAGCGACTGCTCCACCAGGGCGATCCACGCGCTCACGTACCGCGTGCCGGAGTCCGAGAGGGCCTCCCGCTGTGCGCGTGCCTGCTCGGCGAAATGGTCCCTGACCTGCTGCCGCCGCTTGTTGACCGCCATCCACTCGCCTTGCTCCCGCGCGACGCCCGCCAGGTCCGTCAGCGGTCCCATGACCGCCAGCGCCCACTGCACCTTGCCCGCCGCGCCCGCCACCTTTCCGGCCGCCTTGGTCTTGCCCCACGGCTTGAACTTTGCCGCCCCGTCCGTGACTTTGCCACCGGCGTCGAGGATCTTCCGTCCCACCCCGTGCTTGCTGAGCGTGTCCACGACGGCGGCGGCCGCGCTCCCCGGCCCATGGCCGCCGTCCTTGACCTTCCCGAGCCACTCCCCCGCTTTCGCGGCGCTCGCCTTCGCGCCCTTCTTGGCCGCCTCCTTGACCGCCTGCGCCAGCGGGGACGCTTCCTTCGGCGCCTCGCCGGGCGTCGTCCCGAGGGCTTCGAGGTCGTTCGCCCAGGGATCCGGCTCCGGCACACGGGTTCCGTACTCGGCGACCAGGGTGTCGAACGCCGTCCGTACCGACGAGGAGAACCTCGCGTCGAAGCCTCCCATCGTCTCCTCCAGATCGCCTTGCACGGCATCGGCGACGCGGTCGGGGATGGTGCCGTCCTTGTCCGAGATCCCGGCGGCGGCCCTACCTCCGGCCGCCGTGATCCTGTCGGCGACGACGCCGCTCTCCCTGTCCAGGGCGCTCAGCACGAGTTCCCTGGCGGCGGTGACCGCTTCCCCGGCCTCCAGCGCGGTGCGGGCGGCACCGAGGTCCTCACCGTCCAGTTCCCACTGCCGCTCGGCGTCCGACAGCACACGGAGGAGTTCGAACGCCTGGGCCCGGGGGCGGACACCGCCGACGCCGGGCGCGACGACGCGCCTCAGTTCGGCCGCGAGGGCGTCGATGCCGCTTTCGGTGACGAGTGCCGCACGGTCGGCCGCCGGCAGGGACGGGTCGTTGACGGCGTCGATGTAGTCGCGTGCGTCGGTCGGGACGACCGGGACGCGGTCGGCGAAGGGCCCGAGCCGTGCCCGGATCTCGTCGAGGACGACGTCGCGGTCGCTGTTCTCCGCGTTCATCTTGTTGACGACGACGACACTTCGGTCGGCGAACCCGTCGGGGCCGAGCACCTGCAGGATCGCCCCGGTCTCCGCCTCGCCGGGCAGTTCGCTCGTCGTCACGATCATGAGAGCGTCCGCGCCGCGTACGCCGCGCCGGGCCGCCTCGGAGTGTTCGTCGTCGCCCGACAGGGTCCCGGGCAGGTCGACGAGGGTCGCTCCGTCCCACTCGTACGGCGTCGCCTCGTGCGTCTTGGGAGCCGCGTCGACGAGTGCGCCGACGTCGGCCGCGGGAAGCCCCAGGAGCGCCGCGACGAGCGTGGACTTCCCCGCGCTGTACGGGCCCAGCAGGGCGATGCGCAGCGGGCTCGTGTCCGCACGGGGCAGATCCGCGGCCAGCGGACGGGTGCGCGGGTGGGCGCTCAGTACGTCCTCGGCTCGGGCACTCAGCGCGAGCACCCGCGCGCTCGGGCGGTCCTCGCTCGCCGAGGCGTCGACCAGTGCCGTGTCAGTCGTCATGGGGTCCCTCGTTCCTCTCGTCCCGGTCGCCATGTGGCACCTCGCCCTTCTCGTCCGTGGGGTCCGGGCGGATCTCGATCCGCTCGGTGAGTACGTCCACGCAGCGGTCGCGCAGGCGCGCCCGTACGTCGTCGGTGCGGGAGGGGTCGGTCCAGAGCCGGAGTTCGGCCCCGGGTGTCCGGCATGCCCGGCGGACGGCCGCCGGGTCACCGCCCGCGAGGTCGAGGAGCCGACGTGCCAGGACGAGGTCGATCCCGTCGAGGGCGGACCGCAGGACCGGCCGCAGTCGGGCGAGCCGTTCGCACCTTTCCCGCGCGGTGACGATGTCCGCGGACCACGCTTCGAACCGGGCCTCGGTCTGGTCCGTCACCGCCTCGGTGAACCGATCCGACCACGCCGTCAGCTCGTCGAACAGCACGTCGAGGCGGGCCGCGGCCTCGGTCGCGCTCGCGTCCGCCCACCGGTCCTGCGCCCGCCGTATCCGGAGGATCTCGCCGCTCACCGCCTTCGCCGCTCCGGCCAGGGCCCCCGCCGCGTGGACCACAACCGTCGCGGGAGGGGGGAGGGCGGACTTGGGGACTCCCTTGGCGACCACGGACTTCAGGAGAGCCGTCGCCGCCCCCTTGGCAGCCCCCGTGCCGAGAGTCGCGGTCTGCGTCCTGAGGTCGGGGCGCGGCCGTACCCGCGGTCGCACGGTACCCGTGTGCTCCGGGGCGTCGGCCGCCGTGCGCAGGAGGACACCCCGGTTCAGCGCCTCCCGCTCGCACGCGTCGGAGAGACCGGAGAGGAGTTCGTCCACTTCCAGGCCGGTGAGGAAGTCGCTCCACGTGCGCGCGGCGTCCGCGCCGCCCAGACCCCCGACCACGTCCGGCAACCGCTTGCTGGCTCGGTGGCGCGCGGCTTCGAGCCGGTCGCGTGTGTCGCGGCCTGCCGTCCGGAGGGCTGTGAGCACCGCGGTCCGGTCGTCGTCCGTCGCGCGTTCGAGCGCGTCGAGCGCGAGACCGATCCCCCGGAGTTCACGAGCGAGCCGGTCGTGAGCGGCGGCGACCGGTGCCCGGACCCCGTCGGCCAGCCGGACGGCGCGCAGTGGAAGCGCCCGCTCGGCCAGCAGCCGGGTGAGGGACTGCTCCAGCTCGGGCAGCCGGCTGGCCCGCAGGGCCCGGTCTCCCAGCTCACGGTCCGGCGTGGACAGCGCTTCGTGCGCGGCGCCGGAGTGGACGGGAAGAACCGCGGGCGGGGCGGCACCGGCGGCACGGCAGACCTGCTCGATCCGGGCAGTGTGTCCCGCGACCTGCTCGAACTCCCTGGCCGGGTCGTCGGCGAAGCGTCTCAGGCGGTGCGGTTCAACGACCCGGCTCTTCACGTTGACGACGATGAGCAGCGGTTTCCCGGAGCGGAGCAGCCGTAGGAGTTCGGCGGACTCCTCGTCGCGCAGGGTGTCGGCGTAGTTCCATATGACCGCGTCGGCGTGGTCGCAGGCGGCCCGGGCCCGCGTGGCGTCGTGGTCGTCGTCCTTCGCCGCGACACCGGGCGTGTCGAGGTACGTGACGGAGCCGACCCTGAACGCGGCGGTCTCCCGCGTGGTGCGATGTGCTCCTCGCCCGATGCCGTCCCGGTCCGCGTCGCGGATCAGGGCCTTGCGGAGCGTGGTCTTGCCGGACTTGGTCCGTCCGGCGACGGCGACCGTCAGCCTGCCTCCGGCGGCGGGCATGAACCGTACGGCGTCGCGCAGTGCGCGTTCGAGTGCTCCCAGGCGCCGCATCACCTCCACGAGTCTTCTGTTGTCGACGGCGTGCGGGGAGTACGGCGTCGGCGACGACGCACCCCCGGCCTCGGCCCCCGCCCCGACCCGCAGGGCGGCCTGGAGGTCGCGGTAGGCCGGCCGGCTCGGGTCCACCGCGCCGGGCGACGACGCGAGCCGGGCGACCAGGGGCGCGAGGGCCTCGCGGAGAGCAGGTTCGGTCCGCCACAGGTCCATGGCCGCGGCTACGCGGTCGAAGGACGCGAGGTTCTTCGTGTACCAGGACTCGAAGGCGCGCAGCTCGTCGATGCCGGTCCGGGAGGCGGATGCGAGGAGCCCTTCCGTGATCCGCACGGTCGAAGCCGAGGCGGGTGCCGCCCCACCCGAGCCGGGCGCGGCCGAACCCGAGGCGGGGGCGGACGGATCGGCGGCCCGGCTCGCCGACGCCGCGGCGGATCCGCGTCCGAGCACGGCCCGCACGTCGGCGTCTGCGAGCATGTCCAGCGCGCTCGCGGAGACCGCGCCGGTGTCCCGGGCCTCGATGGCCCAGCGCAGGGCATCACACCGCTCCGCGTCGAATCCGGTGCGCGTGTCAGGTGCGAGCCAGCGCCACCACCGCGGCCGTCCCGACAGGAGCGTCTCGTACGCCTCCTCCGCCACGACCAGGTCGCGCACCTTCTCCAGGAGTGGCACCAGTTCCCGGTTGCGCAGCTCCCGGAGTGTGGCGGCACCGTGCCCCAGCACCAGCTCGCGTGCCCTGGCCGCCCGTCGGCTGCCCCGGGGCAGGCTCAGCTCGGCCGTCGCGGACTCGACGTCGACGTCACGGATCGAGGGCCAGACCCCCTCTGGCCACTCCCGCTCCGCGCGACGGCACGGCTCCAGTGCTCCGGGCAGCTCCCGTTCCGCGACCGCCTGCGCCGCGGCGTCCGCCCGGAGCGCCTCCACCGGCACGCCCTCCAGGGCCGGCAGACGGCCCCGCAGTCCGTCGAGCCGTCTCAGCTCGCCGAGGTGTGCGTCGCCGTGCGGGGCCGGGGTCCCTCCTCGGGCCGTCGTCAGGCGGATCAGTTCATGTGCCTCGGCGCAGGCCGCCACCGCGTCGGACACCGGTGGGAGCGTGCTCCCGGTCGGGGGCAGGGCCGGGCAACCCCGCGCCCGGGCAAGCGCGGCCACGTCCTCGGCGAAGCGCTGGAGTGCGGCCGGGCCCGCTACGGCGTCCACTCCCAGCGGTTCGAGCAGGAGGGCCAGCGTCCCGGCTCTGAGACCCGTTCCGTCGTGCACTGTCCTGCCGTTCGCCGCGCCGCCGTTCAGCATGCCGCCGTTCAGCATGCCGTCGTTCAGCATGCCGCCGTTCCCCTTCCGTGCTTCCCCGTGCTCGCCCGCGCCTCGTCCTTCGTGTGGGCCGCAGGGGCACACCGCCGGACGGGTGCCGGCGGCGTGTTCACGGCCTCCTCCGCCGGGCGGCGGTCTTCTTGGCCCTTCTCGCCGACCCGGGCCCGGTCTCGGTCGCGGACCCGGAGTCCGCAGGCTCCGCGTCCAGGACCTGGGAGGCGAGCGTGAGCCAGGCCCGGGCGTCCGCGCCGTCGAGGCCGTCGGTCCACATCAGGGTGCCGTTGGGGCCACCGCCCTTGTCCCACGGCTCGATGCCGTTCCTCGCGTACCACTCCTTCTTGCGCTCCCACTTGCGCGCGTAGTCGGGGAGGTCGAGCATTCCGGCGTGTTCCCAGAAGACCGTGCGGCCGTCCTCGGCGGCGACGGTGAAGTCGGGGCGGACGACGCGGCCGTCGGCGCCCGTGAGCGGCTCCTCGTAGAGCCACCGCCCCGGTGCCAGGCGATCGAGGAGACCCGCGATGATGACCTCGTTCTTCGAGGCCATCGGCGTCCCACCGGCGGACACGTGCATCAGTTTGCGGTCGAACCGGCGGGTCTGGCCCCGTACTTCGAGGGCGAACGGCTGCGGTGCCTCGAAGAGGTCGGTCAGCCGGCGGGCGGTCTCGGAGTTGCTCGGGTGGGCGAAGGCGCGCAGGTCCGCCAGGGTGCCCTCGTGGAGGATGACGACTCTGTCCTTCTGCCGGGTCAGGGCCGTGTACAGAAGCTCCCGGGGCAGGTTGGCCCTGGCGGGCAGGACCAGGAACGTCGTGCCGAACTCGGAGCCCTGCGACTTGTGCACGGTGACGGCCCAGGCCAGCTCCAGTGGGGCGTCGTCCCTGTCCGACGGCTGGTAGCTGTATTCGTGGCCGGGCTGGGAGGAGAACTCCACACCGAGCTTGAGGGTGTGCTTCTTCCGTTTGGCGGGGGGCGTGGGCCAGGCGAGGGCGACGCCGATCTCCCCGTTGGCGACGTAGTCCATCGCGTTCTCGCGCGGCCACGCCTTCATGCGTTTGTTGGTCGTCTGCATGACCTTGTCGCCGCGCACGATCTCCTCGGGGCCGATCGGGAACGGGATGTTCGCACGCCGGTACCGTTTCGCCCACTCGGTGTCGCCGGCCCGGTACACGCGTTTGATGTGGCGGTTCAGCTCGACCGTTCCGAAGGCACGGGACCGGGTGGGCGAGAGGATCTGCCACGCCTCCGCGCGGATACCGGCGCCACGCTGCCAGTTGAGGTAGTCGCCGTTGACGCAGCCGCCGTAGGTGAGGGCGAACGCCCGCACGGGATCCTCCGCATCAGCGAGACCGAGGACCTGGCCGAGGGCGTCCGTGAGGGCCTGCACGGCGGTGCGCCCGCCCCAGGGTACGTACTGGAGCGTGGGAAGATCGGGGTTGGTCGCCAGTTCGTCCCAGATGACCTCGTCGCCGGCGCCCCGGGTGCCCCCGCCGAACCAGGCGGCGAGTTCGAGGTCGTGGCGGGTGCCGTGGCTGCCGTCCGGCAGCTGTCGCCGGGGCACCTGCAACTCGACGTATCCGGCGGCGACCCGCACCGCGGTCGGGAAGTCGTGGGGGCGCAGTTTGTCGACCAGGTCGACGAACGGCCGTCCGGCTCCGATCGGGGGCAGTTGGCGGGGGTCGCCCACCAAAATCAGCCGTGTGACGCCGGTGAAGGAGTCCAGCGTCGCGGCGAGCATGTCCTCCGTCAGCATGGACGCCTCGTCGATCACGACGAGGCCGTAGCCGCGCCGGGGCCGGCCGGCACCCCGTACCAGGTACCGGCCGCTCTCGGCGTCGTAGCGGCCGGAGGCGCTCAGGTGGGAGGCGAGGGTCTTCGCCGGTCGCCCGACCTTGGTCTCCAGCTGCACCTTCGCCTTGCCCGTGGGGGCGAGGAGCAGGACGTCCCCTGTGGCCACGCCGGGGTGGTCGACGAGGGCCCGCAGCAGTGTCGTCTTGCCGGTGCCGGCCGGGCCGACCAGGACGGACAGGCGTGCGTCGTGCAGGGCGCTGAGCCCCGCGGCCTTCTCCGTGCGGGCCCGCTCCTCCAGCTCGGCGGCATGCGGGGCGTCCCCGGAACCGCCCCGGTCACGGTCCCGGTCGCGGTCGAGTACGGCGTCGAGTACGGCGCGGGCGTCAGCGATCCCGCCCAGAGCGGGGCGTGCCTGCTGCGCCGCCACCCAGTCCCGGACGACGTTCGCCGTCTCCTCGAGCCGGTCCAGCTTGTAGGCGGGCGTGCCGTCGGCGAGGCGGACGGCGGTCAGCGGCGACCATTCCGGGCAGTCGACGACTCCGTCGTGGTCCAGGTCGAGTCCCGTGAGGAGGTCGCGGGTCAGGGCCGGCAGCCCGGTGGGTGCCATGAGCCGGATGTGCTCCAGGGCCTCACCGACGGGGAGCAGGGTGTCCCCCTGGTCGCACTGCCGCTCCAGCACCTCGGTGAGGAGGGCTTCGACCCGTCGGCGGTCCAGGGGGTCGTCGAGGCCCACCTCGTCCGGGACGGGCGGTCGCCACGTGACGTGCGGCGGGGGGAACACCGCGCGGTCGACGGTGGTGAACGGGACGTGGAGGGGTTGGCCGTACGTGCAGGTCGCGGCGTAGTACGGGTTCTGCAGAAGTTCCTCGGCGGTCATCTCCACCTCGGTGTCGCCGTCGAGCAGCATGCGCACCTGGTCCGGCCCGATGTCGAACCCGGACAGCAGGCGCAGCACTGCCTGACGCTCGGCCGGGATCCTGTTCCAGACCCGCGCCTGGATGGGGCCGACATGAGACCGCAGTGTCTGCGGGGCGCGCGCGGGATCGGCGAAGACGCCGCGCAGCAGGTCCCACGGGTCGGTGACCTCGCCCGCCTCCGTGAGCACCGCTCGTGCGGCTACGTGGGGCTGATGAACCCCGATGAGGGCGAGGACGCCGGGCAGGCCGGGGACCGGACCGCGCAGCTGCCAGAGCCGTTCGGTCTGCTCCGTGAGCCAGGTCGTGGCGGACTCGGGGACCTCGAGACCGAGTGCGCGCATGCCCTCGGCCGCCGACCGCAGCGAGGCGAGGGACTCGATGGCGGCGTCGTCGGAGAGGTGTTCCGTGACGTACGAGAACTCGACGTCACGGCCCTCGGGCGCCCAGGCCAGTGCCCCGTCGATGTCGGTGCCCCCGTCCAGGAGCGGCACGAGCTGCTGGTAGGGCAGCAGAACGCCCTCGGTCATGTCGGGGCGCAGGGAGTGCTGGACGATGGTCTCCCACATGGAGGAGTCGAACGGCGGCTTCCCGGCCTGGTTCCACAGCGGCGGCCGGGTCAGGCCCGTCACGTGTGCGGCGCCCACCAGGAGGCGGTCGGTGCGCTGCTCCTGGAGGGGGGAGTGCTTGAGGTAGACGAACACCAGGCTGTCGCGTGGTGCGACCGGTTCGAAGAAGGCCTTGATGACCGCCTGTTGGTTGCCACCGTCCATCACCCAGGCGGCGTGGGAGTTCAGGACCTGGTCGGTGTGGTCCTCGGCGAGCTGGTCGAAGGCCGGCACCCTGGCGTGACCGATCTCGTCGTTCAGGGAAGCGCGGTTCAGCCAGCGGAAGGGGATGGCCTCGAACGCGTGCCCGGGAACGCTGAGGGACGTGGGGAGCAGACTGCCGCGCAGCGCCTGGTTGTGGCTGTAGGGGTGCTCCTTGACGACGGTGTATCCGACGGGCGACATGAAGGTGGCCCGCTCGCTCAGGCAGGGCAGCCGGTCGTGGTCCAGGCTGCCGACGGGGGCGCCCGCGTGTTCCGCCTCGAACTCGTCGTCGCGGCCCTTGCCGATCGCCGCGAGCAGGGTGCAGGAGGAGTTGCCCTTCGGGTCGTCGCAGAGGAACTGGTCCCAGGGGCGGTCCCGCCACGGGATCCTCATCGACAGATGCTTCACGCTGCTCATACTGGTGTCCTGTCGGCCGGGATCGTACGGTTTCGGATGGCGGAGCTCTCCGCGGGCGGCCGTGCCGGATGGCCGCCGCGGGTCCGGTGCGCCGTCACGTGTCGCCCGTCCAGCCGGTTTGCCTGAGCGTCGGCATGAGGCGGGTGAGCACGTAGGCGATGACGGGTGTCTCCCGGTCCTCGTCCTGGAACACGATCGCGTGCTGGAACCGCTCGGTGTCCTGCGGGTCCGCCGGATCGAAGGACGGGCTGAGCGACACTCCGGAGTGGGCCACCAGCCGGCAAAGGAGCAGCGCCCCGCAGCCCTGCGCCAGTTGCGCCGTGGTCAGGGCGCGTTTCTGCTTCGGCCGCCCGGCCGGCTGGGGCAGGGAGAGGAAGGCCCTGATCCGTCGGCGCTCCCCGGACACCTCGGTGATACCGGCCCTGTGCCGGCCGTGCAGGTTGGCCGGTCCGGCCGGCATCTCCGGTGACAGCGCGCCCTGTTGCAGGACCACGTCCCGTTCGCCGCCGTCCCACCGCGTGTCGTGGATCGTGAGCCGTGGACGGCCGGCGGCCTCCAGATGCCATTCGGCGGCGAACCCCGCGTCCTGGGCGCCGGAGGTCGTGGCGCCCTGCTTGGGGACGTAGTCGCGGGCGTGTTTCAGGGTGAGAGTGGAACCGAGTGCGGTCAAAGTGCCTTCTCCCGTGCGGAACCGAGGACCTGGGGACATCGGGGGACCGGAGAACATCCCATGGCCGTGACACTCGGAGTCTGTGATGTCGCAGCGCCCTGGGCCTCCGCCATCGAGACAGAGCGGCCGGTGACCACATCTGTTCGTCCTCCATCGGATATAGCACCTGATGCGCGGAGTTGGCCGGGGAAGTGATGATCCCGTCGACGAAGCGTGACACAGCATCAGCCGACTCCCTCAGGAGCGGAGACATACGGGAAGCCTCCGGCCCTCGGCGCCGTGTGCGCAGGCTCGATGGAGAAAGCAGCGACCACACCAGAGGCGCGTCGAGTTCCCTCGCGCTGACGGTCGTGATGAGCGCGATCGGCGGCCGGATGGTGGCCGGCGGGTGGCCGCTCGGATCCCTCGGAAAGCCGGTCGTGGTGATCGTCGGCGTGGCAGTTCCGGGTCGCGGATCTGCTGGTCACCGGTGGTTGTGCGGCGTGCGCCAGTTGACGTGCTTGCCCTCGCTTCGCCTGAGGGGGTTTTCGTCAGCCCTGCCAGACCGCGCGGATGCGATCGGCCTGGTCCCTGCCCTGGCGTCGGCCTTCGCGGGCCGCGCCCGGGATGCGGGAGGCGTCCAGGGGGTTGCGGCCGAAGGCGCGGCGGGACGTTCGGTCGGGGGTGAGGAGGGTGGCTCGGGTGCCGTTCGCGGTGAGGGACGCGACCTGGCTCGCCGCGCTCGGGGTCGCTCCGGCGGCCTTGGGGACGGGGGCGAGGACGACGACCCGGGCGCAGTCGTCGACCAGGTCGGCGTTGGTGGTGGAGCGGACGCCGCCGTCCATCCAGCGGCCCTCGCCGATCGTGATCGGCGGGAACAGGGGCGGCAGCGCGCAGGTGGCCGACATGGCGTGCAGCAGGTCGACGCCGGAGTCGGCGGTGAAGGCGGTCGGTGCGCCGGTGAGGGCGTCGACCGCGAAGAGCCGTACGGTGCGCTCCGGCCAGTCGTCGACGGGCAGGTGCGGGGCGATGGCCGCGAGGACCGCGGACTCCGGTACGTCGCGCACCGAGAGCGCGAGTCGGCCCAGGCGCCCGACCACCGTGCGGGGGTCGCGCGAGCCGAGGGCGGCCCACAGGTACTTGGCCGTCATGAGCAGTGTGAAGTCCACGTCCATCATGGGCCGTTCGCGCTCCACCTGCTCCCTGTAGAGGTCGGCCGGGGCCGATCCCTTGGCCAGGTCGAGGGCGAGCAGGGAGCCGGCCGACGTGCCGGCCAGGACGTCGGCGTCACCGAGGTCCAGCCCGGCCTCGGCCAGCCCCGCCAGTACGCCGACCTGCCATGCGTACGCCGTCAGGCCGCCTCCGCCCAGCACCAGCGCCGTGTCTGCCATGTCCGCCCCTCCGACTCGCTCCCGGGACCCGAGGATCCGATAACGGGGACCACTCCCCGGCTCACCCGCCGGCGAGACGCTAGCAGGTAAGCGGGGAGTGGTCCACGTTTGAGGGCGAGGCGGTCGCGGGGCAGGTCACGCCAGGGACAGCACCGTCCTCACGACCTGGCGGAGCATCGACTCCGGGTCGGGGGCCGGGCCCGGGGAGCGCCATGCCACGAAGCCGTCGGGGCGGACCAGGACCGCGCCGCCGCGGGTGACCCCGTGGGCCCTCGCCCAGTCGGAGTCCTCGTCGTCGTCCGGGCTCAGGTCGGCCTCCCGGGTGCCGCCCACGCGGTACGACTTCAGCGGTACCCGCAGGTCGGACGCCAGGTGAGTCGCCGCCTCGTGCCAGCCGGTGGGCTGGGCCGCGTCGCTGAGCAGGACCAGGGAGTCCTCGTAGAGGTCCAGGGTGGAGACGCGGGCGTCGTCGTCACGGCGGCGGAGCCAGAGGTGCGGGGCGCGGCTGCCGGGGGCGCCGGTGAGGTCGAGGCCCTCCGGCACCACCGGGGTCGCCGGGTCGGCACCGACCACGGCACCCTGGGGGTAGCGGTAGCCGAGGGCGACGTTGAGGATGCCGCGCTGCGGGCCGCCACCGCCGCCCACGGAGCCGGCCGCACCTCCCGCGCCGGGGCCGGCGGCAGGGCGGCCGGCAGGGCCACCCGTACCCGTCGGAGCTCCGACCGGCGCCCCGACCCCCGCCATCGGCGGCGGTGCGAAGCCCGGGTGACTGTGTTCCACCGAGCGGGCCGCGGCGCGGGCGCTGGTGGCCTCCGCGACCGGGCGGCGCTCCGCGTCGTAGGTGTCCAGGAGGCCCTCGCCCGCCCATCCCTCCAGGACCGCGGCGAGCTTCCAGGCGAGGTTGTGGGCGTCCTGGATACCGGTGTTGGAGCCGAAGGCGCCGGTGGGGGACATCTCGTGGGCGGAGTCGCCGGCGAGGAGGACGCGGCCCGAGCGGTAGCTGCGGGCGACGCGCTGGGCGGCGTGCCAGGGGGCCTTGCCGGTGATCTCGACGTCGAGGTCCGGGTCGCCGACGGCGCGGCGGATGTGGGCGGCGCAGCGCTCGTCGGTGAAGTCCTCGACCGTTTCGCCCTGCTCGGGGTGCCAGGGGGCGTGGAAGACCCACTTCTCCCGGTTGTCCACGGGCAGCAGGGCGCCGTCGGCGTCCTCGCTCGTCAGGTAGCAGACGATGAAGCGGCGGTCGCCCACGACGTCGGCGAGGCGGCGGGAGCGGAAGGTGATGCTGACGTTGTGGAAGAGGTCGCCGGGGCCGCTCTGGCCGATGCCGAGCTGCTCGCGGATGGGACTGCGCGGGCCGTCGGCGGCCACCAGGTAGTCGGCGCGGATGGTGGTGTGCTCGCCGGTCTCCCGGCTCTTGACGACGGCGGTGACCCCGTCGGCGTCCGCGTCGAAGGACAGCAGCTCGGTGCCGAAGCGCAGGTCGCCGCCGAGGTTCGTGGCGTGGGTGAGGAGTTCGGGTTCCAGGTCGTTCTGGGAGCACAGGCACCAGGAGCTGGGGCTGAAGCGGGCCAGTCCGCCTCCCGCGTCGATCTTCCGGAACAGCCACTCGCCGGCGTCGCCGACCAGGGTGGGGGTCTGCAGGATGCCGTGGTTGTCGGCCAGGGTGGCGGCGGCCCGGCGGATGTCGGGTTCGGTGCCCGACACCCGGAAGAGTTCCATCGTGCGGACGTTGTTGCCGCGGCCCCGGGGGTGGATCGAGGTGCCCGCGTGGCGCTCCACCAGGGTGTGCGGGACACCGAGGCGGCCCAGGAACACCGAGGTCGACAGGCCCACCAGTGATCCGCCGACGATGAGGACCGGGACGCGGTGGACCCCGTCCTCGGGGGTGGTGGCGCCGGGCCGGTCGGCTCTTTGCTTCATGGTTCGTCCTCCGTTGTGACGGACGTCGTCCTCGGCATCTCGTCCTCGGGATGTCGGACCGTCGTCGCGTGACTCGCCCCGCGGCAGGTGTGAGCCGGGGCCTACATGCATGCCCCGCGGGGCTCGGCGAGGCCCGCGGCGGCTCAGGCTTCACCCGCTTGTCCCGCCTGGTTCGCGGTCCCCGCGGGCACGGCTCACGATCGTGCTTACTGCGACCGCCGCGCCCCGCCGACCACGGCGCGCGCCGCGACGATCGCGCCCCCAGTCCACGACGAAGTTCCCGGAGGAGAGGTGGGCCGGATGACGGTCTCTCCCGTCGTAGCGACGGATGCCGTGTCGGCGGATGCCCTGTCCATGGACGCCACCGCGGCGTCGCCCGCCGCGACCGCGGACGTGGGTGGCGTGTCGATATCCGCGTTCGACGGAGCCCGTGTGCGGGTCGTCCTGATGCTGGACGTCCACGACGGAATGCAGCAGGAGTTCCTGAACGCCTACGAGCACATCCGCGACCGGGTCGCCGCCGTCCCGGGACATGTCAGCGACCAGCTGTGCCAGTCCCTGGAGAACCCGACCCAGTGGCTCCTCACCAGCGAGTGGGAGAGCGCGGCCCCCTTCCTCGCCTGGGTGAACAGCGAGGAGCACCTGGACACGGTCGAGCCCTTGCAGGACTGCGTGCGCGACACCCGCTCCCTGCGCTACAGCGTCCTGCGGGAGACCGTCGGCGACCAGGCGCCGTCCGCGGCGGCCGGTGCGGCCCTGCGGTCCGCTCCCCGGATCGGGAGCAACGTCGTCCGGCACGCCCTGACCTTCACCGTGCGGCCGGGCAGCGAGGACGAGGTCGCCCGGCTGCTGTCCACGTACGAGTCGCCCGAGGCCCGGGTGGACGACTCCACCCGGCTGCTGCGCACCTCGCTGTTCCTGCACGGGAACCGGGTGGTGCGGGCCGTGGAGGTGCGGGGCGACCTGCAGGCCGCACTGCGTCACGTGGCCCGGCAGCCCGGGGTGCGGGCCGTGGAGCAGGCCCTCGACCCCCACCTGGAGCAGGACCGGGACCTGCGCGACCCGCAGTCCGCCCGGCGGTTCTTCACCCGGGCAGCCATGCCGGCCGTCCACCATGTGACGTCCGCCGACGGCGCGGGCGACACCGACGGAGCCGACGTCACCGGCGCGCACACGCGGCGGATCGCGCTGCTCTACCCCGTCCGCCCCGGTGCCGGTCCGGAGCTGGCCCGGCTGCTGGCCCGCCAGGACGCGTCCGCCGCGCACGCACCGGACAACCCGGTCCGCGCCGCCACCGTCTTCCACCGCGACGACCTCGTCGTACGCCTCGTCGACGTGGACGGCGACCCGGAGGAGGCCCCGGCGTTCGTCCTGGGCCTGCACGGGTGCGCCGACGCCTCCTCCGGCGGCTCGACCGCGGCCGGGCCCGCCGGGGTCGCCGTCGCCGAGCGGCTGCTGGACACCGCCGCCGCCGGTGTCGACGGCCTCCTGACGGAGGACCGCACGCTGTCCCTGCTGCTGGCACGGGCCCGTATGACGCCCCTGACCGACCGGCGCTCGTCCCCCTGAGGCCGTCCGCGACCCACGCGCCCCGCGCTTTCCCACCACGCGGGCGGACCGGGCCCGACGGCGCGCCCGACGGTCCGCGCCGCACTCCCGACCTTCCCATCGCTTCCCGTCTCCCCGGAGTGAACGACATGACAGACCAGCAGGTACGCATCGTCTCCCTCGGCGACATCGCCCCCAACCGCCGCCGCGGCGGAGACCTCCGCGCCCTTCTCACGCCCACCACCGCCGGGGCCACCAGCGGCTTCATGGGCGTGGCCATCGTGCAGCCGGGCGACCGCATCGCCGAGCACTACCACCCGTACTCAGAGGAGTTCGTGTACGTCACGGAGGGTGCGCTGGAGGTGGACCTGGACGGTGTGGCGCACACCCTGGCCACCGGGCAGGGGGTGCTGATCCCGCAGGACGTGCGGCACCGCTTCCGCAACGTGGGGGCCACCGAGGCGCGCCTCGTCTTCCACCTGGGGCCGCTGGCCCCGCGGCCGGAGCTCGGCCACGTGGACACCGAGGACGCGGCGGGCAACCCGCTCCGGCACGAGGGCCACGCGGGGTGTGCCGGGAACGAGCGTCCCGCCACCGCCGCCGAGGCGGTGTCATGAACCGGCGTCGGGTCGCCGTCACGGGCATAGGCGTCGTCGCCCCGGGCGGGATCGGCGTGCCCCAGTTCTGGGGCACGCTCTCCGAAGGCCGTACGGCGACGCGCCGCATCTCCCTCTTCGACCCGGCCGGTCTGCGGTCGCAGATCGCCGCCGAGTGCGACTTCGAACCGTCCGAGCACGGGCTGGACATCGCCACCGTCCAGCGGAGCGACCGGTACGTGCAGTTCGCGCTCGTCGCCGCCGCCGAGGCGGTGCGGGACGCGCACCTCGACATGGCGCGTGAGGACCCCTGGCGGGCCGGCGCCACGCTGGGCACGGCGGTCGGCGGCACGACCCGGCTGGAGCACGACTACGTCCTGGTCAGCGAGCGCGGCTCCCGCTGGGACGTGGACGAGCGACAGGCCGGGCCGGCCCTGGAGCGGGCCTTCACCCCGGCGACGCTGTCGTCGGCCGTGGCCGAGGAGTTCGGCGTGCACGGGCCGGTGCAGACCGTCTCCACGGGCTGCACGTCCGGCCTGGACGCCGTGGGGTACGCGTACCACGCCGTCGCCGAGGGACGGGTCGACGTGTGCCTGGCGGGCGCGGCGGACTCGCCGATATCGCCGATCACCATGGCCTGCTTCGACGCCATCAAGGCGACCTCGCCGAACAACGACGACCCCGCGCACGCCTCCCGGCCCTTCGACGCCGACCGCAACGGCTTCGTCATGGGCGAGGGCGCGGCCGTGCTCGTCCTGGAGGACCTGGAGCACGCCCGGGCCCGCGGGGCGCACGTGTACTGCGAGGTCTCGGGCTACGCGACCTTCGGCAACGCCTACCACATGACCGGGCTCACCAAGGAGGGCCTGGAGATGGCGCGGGCCATCGACACGGCGCTGGACATGGCCGAGCTGGACGGCTCCGCCATCGACTACGTCAACGCGCACGGCTCCGGTACCCAGCAGAACGACCGGCACGAGACCGCCGCCGTCAAGCGCTCGCTGGGAGAGCACGCCTACGCGACGCCGATGAGCTCGATCAAGTCCATGGTCGGTCACTCGCTCGGCGCGATCGGCTCGATCGAACTGGCCGCGTGCGTGCTGGCGATGCACCACCAGGTGGTGCCGCCCACGGCCAACTACACGACCCCCGACCCCGAGTGCGACCTGGACTACGTGCCGCGCGAGGCACGGGAGCGAACGCTGCGGCACGTGCTGTCGGTGGGCAGCGGCTTCGGTGGCTTCCAGTCCGCGGTCGTGCTCAGCGGCTGCGAAGGAGGGCTGCGATGAGCGGACCACGAGGGACCAGGCGCCACGACGACGCGGACAGCAGGCGTGCCGTCGTCACCGGGCTGGGCGTGGTGTCCCCGCACGGTGTCGGGGTCGAGGCCTTCTGGAAGGCGACCGCGGACGGCGCCAGCAGCCTGGGGCCCGTCACCCGGGAGGGCTGCGACCACCTGCCGCTGCGGGTCGCGGGCGAGGTACGGGGCTTCGACGCGGCCGAGACGGTCGAGGAGCGCTACCTCGTCCAGACCGACCGCTTCACCCACTTCGCCCTCTCGGCCGCCCAACTGGCGCTGGACGACGCCCGGTTCGGGCGGGCCGACATCGAGTCGCCGTACTCGGTCGGGGTGGTCACCGCCGCGGGTTCGGGCGGCGGCGAGTTCGGGCAGCGGGAGCTGCAGAACCTGTGGGGCCAGGGGTCACGGTACGTCGGCCCGTACCAGTCGATCGCCTGGTTCTACGCGGCCAGCACCGGACAGGTCTCCATCCGCAACGACTTCAAGGGACCCTGCGGTGTGGTGGCCGCCGACGAGGCGGGCGGCCTGGACGCCCTGGCCCACGCGGCCCTGGCCGTGCGGGGCGGCACCGACACGGTGATCTGCGGCGCGACGGAGGCGCCGTTGGCGCCGTACTCGATCGTGTGCCAGCTGGGCTACCCCGAGCTGAGCCGGGCCACCGAACCGGACCGCGCCTACCGTCCGTTCACGAGCGCGGCCTGCGGGTTCGCGCCGGCGGAGGGCGGTGCCGTGCTCGTGGTGGAGGGGGCGGCGG
This sequence comes from Streptomyces sp. NPDC041968, assembly GCF_055589025.1. Classification (NCBI taxonomy): domain Bacteria; kingdom Bacillati; phylum Actinomycetota; class Actinomycetes; order Kitasatosporales; family Streptomycetaceae; genus Streptomyces; species Streptomyces sp. NPDC041968. Next base: position 112,515 of record NZ_JBVJCB010000006.1, read on the forward strand.
CGGCCCACGAGCGCGGCGCGGAGGTACGGGCGACGGTGGCCGGACACGCGGCCACCTTCACCGGTGCCTCCCGTTGGGCCGAGTCCCGGGAAGGGCTGACGCGGGCGATCGAGGGGGCGCTGGCCGAGGCCGGCTGCCGGCCCGAGGAGGTCGACGTGGTGTTCGCGGACGCCCTCGGCGTCCCGGAGGCCGACCGGGCCGAGGCCCAGGCCCTGGCCGACGCGCTGGGTCCGCACGCGCGGCGCGTGCCGGTCACGGCGCCCAAGACCGGGACCGGGCGGGCGTACTGCGCGGCACCGGTGCTGGACGTGGCGACCGCGGTGCTCGCCATGGAACACGGGCTGATCCCGCCCACCCCGCACGTCCTCGACGTCTGTCACGACCTGGACGTGGTGGCCGGCCGGGCCCGCCCCGCCGAGCCTCGCACGGCCCTGATCCTCAGCCGCGGACTCATGGGATCGAACGCGGCGCTCGTCCTGCGGCAGGGCGACGTGCCGTCCACGGACCGGTGACCGGCGGCCGGACGGTCGTGGGGCCTGGCGGCCGGTGCCGGACGCCCTGTGAACGGTGACCGTGGCCGTGGCCCATGACCGGCGAGGACCGGCAAGACCAACGCGAACCCCGAGCGGGCGCCGCCTTCGGGCGAGCGCCGACCGAATGAAGGAGCACCTCGCATGACCGACCAAGTGGACTACCAGGTGACCGTCGAAGAGCTGTCGGCGCTGATGAAGCGCACCGCCGGCGTGCACGTCGACCCCGTCACCCTCCAGCAGCAGGCCGACGCCGGTTTCGACACCTTCGGTCTGGACTCCCTCGGCCTGCTGGGCATCGTGGCCGACCTGGAGAAGCGGTACGGGCTGGGTCTGCCGGAGCAGGCCGAGCGCTGCAAGACGCCCGCGGATTTCCTCGCGCTGATCAACGGCGCCCTGAAGACGGGAGTGTGACATGGCAGGCCACACCGAGAACGACATCACCATCGCCGCGCCGATGGAGCTGGTCTGGACCATGACCAACGACATCGACAACTGGCCCCGGCTGTTCAGCGAGTACGCCTCCGTGGACGTGCTGGAGCGCGACGGCGACCGCGTCACCTTCCGGCTCACCATGCACCCCGACGCCGACGGAAAGGTGTGGAGCTGGGTCTCCGAGCGCGTCGCCGACCCCACGACCCGTACCGTCCGCGCCCACCGGGTCGAGACCGGTCCCTTCCAGTACATGGACATCGTCTGGGAGTACACGGAGACCGCCGAGGGCACCCGGATGCGCTGGGTCCAGGACTTCGCCATGAAGCCGGACGCGCCCGTGGACGACGCCTGGATGACGGACAACATCAACCGCAACTCCCGCACGCAGATGGCCCTGATCCGGGACCGGATCGAGCAGGCGGCGGGCGAGCGGCGGACCGCCTCGGTGCTCGCCGACTGACACCCCGGCCGCGTAGAACGACCACACCGACGGAGGGCCCCTGCCCATGCACCACACCCTGATCGTCGCCCGGATGGCACCCGGCGCGGCACCGGACATCGCGAAGGTGTTCGCCGAGTCCGACAGCGGCGAGCTGCCCCACCTGGTGGGGGTCAACCGGCGCAGCCTCTTCGAGTTCGGTGACGGTGTGTACCTGCACCTCATCGAGAGCGACGAGGACCCGGCCCCGACCATCGGCAGACTGACCGGGCACCCGGAGTTCCGCCAGGTCAGCGAGCGGCTGGAGCCGTACGTCTCGGCGTACGACCCGGCGACCTGGCGCGGTCCGAAGGACGCGATGGCGCGCTGCTTCTACCGCTGGGAGCGGCCGGCCGTCGGCTGACGGTCCGTCATCCCCCCGCACCCCGCCCCGGGGTCGCCCGGCTTCCGTCGGACGGCCCCGGGGCGCGGCCGTGTTCACGACGGGGTGCACCCTGGCGTGGCACAGCCTGGTCCGACGGGGGTGCACCCCCATGGGTCGAGCGGTGTCCGGCGCGGGGCCGGTTCGCGGGACAGCCGGCCCGGCGGCGGGTGATGATCGGCGCATGACCACCACACCGCGTTTCGACCCTCACGCCCTGCTCGCCGAGAGCCGGCTCGGCGTGCTCGCGACGATCAGGTCCGACGGCCGCCCGCAGCTCTCCCCCGTGATGCCCGCCTACGATCCGCGGGCCGGCGTCATCCGCGTCTCGACCCGCGAGGGGCTGGCCAAGACGGCGAACCTGCGCCGCGACCCGCGGGCCGCCCTGGAGGTGACCGCCCCGGACGGGCGGTCCTGGGCCACCGCCGAGGGCGTGGTGACCCTCACCGGGCCGGGCACCGACCCGCACGGGCCGGAGGTGGAGGCGCTGGTGGAGTACTACCGTGCCGCCGCCGGCGAGCACCCGGACTGGGACGAGTACCGGTCGACGATGGTGTCCGACCGCCGCGTGCTCCTCACCCTCGCGGTCGAGCGGGTGTACGGCGCCGACATCGGCTGAGCGGACGCCCGAGATTTGTGCGCGGGCGGTGAAAGATCCGCCCGCCGTTTCCGTACCTCCTGGCGTACGCGTATCCGTGCGAGTCTCTCGCGTCGCCCCTGGAGGCATCATGCGCCTGTCCCGCGGCAGGATCGGAGTCGTCGTCCTGATCGGCGCGATGACCCTGACCCTCACCGCGCTGGCCTTCCCGGCCATGCTCGGTCTGGACGAGGCAGACGGAAATCAGGACCGGGTCATCGCCAGTACGAAGTTCGGGCCGCTCACGGAGGCCGACCGCGACTTCGTGGTCAAGGTCCGGGCCGCGGGGCTGTGGGAGTACCCGCTGGGCGAGATCGTGATGGAGCGCGGGACGACCGAGGCGATGAAGACGGCCGGCGAGCACCTGGTCGTCGGCCACGCCGGTCTGGACGCGATGTGCCGCGAGATCTCCCCCGAGTTGGGCATCACCCTGCCCAACCGGGCCTCCCCGCAGCAGGAGGGGTTCGTGTCGACGGTGGACGCCAAGAGCGGCGGGGAGTTCGACTCGGCGGCGGTCAACATCATGCGGGTGACGCACGGTCAGATCTTCCCGGCGATCGCCAAGATCCGGGCGACGACCAAGAACACGCTGGTGCGGCAGCTGGCCGACCTGGCCAACGACACGGTGCTGGACCACATCACGGTGCTGGAGAGGACCGGGCTCGTCGAGTACGACGAGGTCACCTTCCAGCAGACCGGCCCGGCGAAGCTGCCGCGGGAGAGGGTCACCCCGCCCCCGCCGCAGCCGGGTGAGCGGGTGCTGGTGCTGAAGCCGCGGCCCGACCTGGACGTGGAGACGGCCGCCCCGACGCCCACGCCCTCTCCGGCGCCGTGACCGCCGGGGTCCGACGCTTCGGGCGGTGCGCGGGGCCCTCGTGACCGTCGGGCTCTCCGGGCCGTGCGCCGGCGCCCCTCGGCGGTGGCGCCGCCCCCTCGGCCGCGGTGCGGTTCGGTCCGGTTCGGTCCCGGGGGAACGGCGGCCCCCGCCCGGCCGTCTCCCCCTGTGCAAAAGTGGACCGGACGAGGAGAGGGGGAACGGGACCATGACCGCTTACGGGTCCGGCAGCGGCGCCGCACCGGACGAGCCGGACGGCGTGCCGCCCCTGCCCGAGGACGTGTGGCGCAGGTTCCTCCAGGACGACGAGCGTGCCATCCGCGCCTCGGCCCCGAGGGAGCCCTCCGCGCGGGAGCGGATCCCGGACGGCGGCCCGGACGCCGGACCGTGGGCCGGCCCCGCCCCCGCCGGGGTCGGCGAGCCGTGGCACCCGGAGGACCCGTGGGCCCGCCCGGCCTGGCGTGAGCTGGACACCCGTGCCCGGCTCCGGCGGACCGGCCGGGTGATCGGCACGGCCGCCGCACTGGCCCTCGCCCTGACCGCGTGGTCGCAGCTCTCCGCCGGCGGCGGCACTCCGGGCGGTGGGCCCGCCGACACGATCGGGCGGCGCCCGGAGAGCCCGGTGCCGTCCACGGCCGCCACCCTCGCGCCGACGGCGACGGGACCGGCGAGCACCGCGGTCTTCGTGCCCGTCCCCTCCGCGCTCCCCCGCGCGTCCACCACCCGCCTGACGGCCGACGGCTGACCGCGCACCGGGGTGCCGCCCGGCCGACGGGGGGTCAGGCGCTGCGCTTGCGGGACGCCGTCTTCTTGGCGGTGCCCTTGGAGGCCGTGCTCCGGGTCGTCGCGCCCTTGCCCGTCGCCTTCTTGGCGGTGCCCGGGTCCGCCGTCTTCTTGGCGGCCCGGCCCGACCTCGCGGCCGGCTTCCCGGTGGCGGAGGCCGTGGACTTCTTCGCCTCCGCCTTCTTCGCGGCCGGCTTCTTCGCCGCCGCCGACGTGGACTTCTTGCCGCCGGTCTCCTTGGGGGCCCGCCGGGAGGAGGCCGCCCGCCGCGGCAGGGACCTGACCTCGGCCTCCTCCGCCGCTCCGGCCCCCTCGCCGCCCCGGGACTCGCGCGCCGCCCGCACACTGCTCTCCAGCGCGGCCATGAGGTCCAGCACCTTGCCCGGCGCCGCGGGCTCGGGCGTCTCCCGCGGCGTCTCGCCGGCGGCCTTCGCGGCGATGACCTCCTCGAGCGCCTCGCGGTACTCGTCGTGCAGGTCGTCCAGGTCGATCTCGCCGAGCGTGTCCATCAGCGCGTCCGCGAGGTCCAGCTCCTGGTCGCGGACGGTGACGCCGGCGTCGGGGGCGACGCCCTCGGGGGCGCGTACCTCGTCCGGCCACAGGAGGCCGTGCATCGCGATGGCGTCGCCCACGACCCGGAGCATGCCGAGGCGCTCGCGGCCCCGCAGCGCGTACTTGGCGATGGCGACCCGGTTGCTGCGCTTGAGCGCCTCGCGCAGCAGCGTGTACGGCTTGGCGGCGGGCGCACCGCTCGCCGCGAGGTAGTACGCCGAGCCCATCTGGAGCGGGTCGATGCGCTCCTCCGGCACGAAGGCCACGATCTCGATCGTCCGCGCGGTCGGGATCGGCAGCTGGGTCAGGTCGTCGTCGGTGATCGGGATCATCGAGCCGTCGGCGTCCTCGTAGGCCTTGCCGATCTCGTCCTGGGTGACCTCGCGGTCCTCCAGCTCGCACACCTTCCGGTAGCGGATCCGGCCGCCGTCCTCCGTGTGGATCTGGCGGAAGGAGACCGAGTGGCTCTCGGTCGCGTTCATCAGCTTGATCGGGATGCTGACCAGGCCGAAGGAGATGGCGCCGTTCCAGATGGATCGCACGTGCCGCACCCTTCCTGTCGGGCGGTTTGTCCATGTTTCGTGAGATTCTCATGGTATGGCGCCTATCACTGAGGTGGAGGGGCGACGGCTCGCCCTCAGCAACCTGGACAAGGTGCTGTACCCGGCGGCCGGCCTCACCAAGGGCGAGCTGCTGCACTACTACGCGACGACCGCCGAGGTGCTGCTGCCGCACCTGCGGGACCGCCCCGTCTCCTTCCTGCGCTACCCGGACGGCCCGGACGGCCAGGTGTTCTTCACCAAGAACGTGCCGCCGGGTACGCCCGACTGGGTCACCACGGCCGAGGTGCCCCGGTCGGAGGGGCCGGCGCGGATGGTGCTGGTGCAGGACCTGCCGAGCCTGATGTGGGCGGCGAACCTGGTGACCGAGTTCCACACGCACCAGTGGACCGCGGACGACCCCGCCGAGGCCGACCGGCTGGTCTTCGACCTGGACCCGGGGGCGCCCGCGACCGTCGTGCACTGCTGCGAGGTCGCCCTGTGGCTCCGCGAACGGCTGGCGGCGGACGGGATCGAGGCGTACGCCAAGACGTCCGGGGCCAAGGGGCTGCACCTGCTGGCGGGGGTGCGGGGGTCGTCGTCGGAGCGGGTGTCGGAGTACGCGAAGGCGCTGGCGGTGGAGGCGGAGCGGGCCCTTCCGCAGCTCGTGGTGCACCGGATGACGCGCAGCCTGCGGCCGGGCAAGGTCTTCGTGGACTGGAGCCAGAACGCCGCCCGCAAGACCACGGCCGCCCCCTACACCATGCGGGCGCGCTCGGTGCCGGCGGTCTCCACTCCGGTGACGTGGGACGAGGTGGCCGGGTGCGGGCGGGCGGAGCAGCTCGTCTTCCGCCCGGACGACGTCGGGCCGCGGGTGCGGGACTTCGGCGACCTGCTGGCGCCGCTGTTCGAGCGGCGGCGGGCGGCGGAACTGCCCTGACGCGCCAGGCGTCCGGGACCGGCGCCCGCCCCCTCCTCCGGTCCGGCGGCTCCTCACCCGCGGGGACGCGGACCCGGCCGAGTGGCCCGGTCCGCGCCCGCACCCGCAAGATGGACTCCCGCACGGAACGGGCCGACGGGTCACCGACGCCGGCCGCCTGACGACCGAACCCCAGGAGTGCAGTGCTCCCGAGCCGCCGTGAGCGCCCCGCCCGCGTCCCCGCCGCCCTGGCGCTGCTCCTGGTGACGGCGGCGGCCGGGGCGCTGGGCGCCTGCGGTGACTCGGGCGGGCTGCGGAGCGCGGGTGCCACACCGGCCGCACGGAGCCCGGCCCTGCTCTGGCCGGACCTGACACCGGCGTCGAGCCCGGCCTACGACATCGGCGAGGTGGACAACGAGGTCGTCAAGGGCGTCGACGTGCCCGGCGGCGACATCCGCGAGGTGGACCCGGTGGCCGTCGTGCGGGCCGAGATCGACGCGCACCCGGACGACTACGAGGACGCCGGGGCGCCGTACCGCGAGACGGCCCGCCGGATGGCGGACTGCGGTCCGGGCGGTGTCGCGCGGGAGCGCGGCCGGTGCCCGGTGCTCAGGCCGTACTACCGTGACCTGACCGGCGACGGGCGCCCCGAGATGGCCCTGGGCTTCGCGCTGCTGCCCGAGAAGCTGACCGCCGTACGCGTCTACACCGCCGAGCGGGACCGGCTCGTGCGGGTCATGTCCTACGACGACGCCGTGAGCGCGGTCGAGCTGGCCGGCCGGGCGGTGATCGTCCGCTCGCCCTCGGAGGTCTCGGGCTACGAGTACCGGCTCCAGTGGACGTGGGACGCGGACCAGCGGGCCATGCTGCTCACGAGCGACGAGATGCTGCGCACGGACGGAGGCGGGCGGCACACCGGACGTCCGTCCGCGTCCCCGTCCCCGTCCCCGTCCCGGTCGTCCTCCCCCTCGGCGAGCACCCGGTGAGGCTCCGTCTCCCGCGGTGGGCCGGATCGCTCGCGGTGCGGGCCGCCGTCTTCATCACCGTGATGTGCTGTGCGCTGGCCGCGCTGCTGGGCGTGCTGGTGCACGTGTCGGTGACCGACCAGACCGTGGGCCAGGCCAGGGAGGCCGCCCTGTCCCGGCTGGCGGAGGCGACGCGGGCGTACGAGGCGGGAGACCCGCTGCGGCGGAGCGCCGGCGTCGATCCGCCGGGCCTGCCGCCGGGGCTGCGGGAGCTGGCCGTGTCGGGCCGGCGGGGCACGATGGCCGCCGAGCACGAGGGACGCCCCACGATGTGGGCGGCGGGCCCCGCGGCCGGCGGCCGGGCGCTCGCGGTGCGGGTCGACCACACCCAGGGCGAGCGCACCATCGACGGTCTGGACCGGGCGATCGTGTGGTCGTCGGCGCTCGCGATCGGGGCGACACTGCTGGTGGGCGCGTTCGCGGTGACGCGGGTGACCCGCCGGCTGCACACGACGGCCCGGGTGGCGCGGCGGATCACCGCGGGCGACCTCGACGCACGGGTCGACGACCCCCGGGCCGGCGAGCCGCGACGTCCGCAGGACGAGGTGGCGTCGGTCGCCGCCGCGCTGGACTCCATGGCGTCGTCGCTCCAGGGCAAACTCCTCGCCGAGCAGCGCTTCACCGCGGACGTCGCGCACGAGCTGCGCACCCCGCTCACCGGCCTGCACGCGGCGGCCGAGCTGCTCCCGCCGGGCCGTCCGACCGAGCTGGTGCGGGACCGGGTGGACGCCCTGCGCACGCTCACCGAGGACCTGCTGGAGATCTCCCGGCTGGACAGCGGGCGGGAGCGGCCGGAGGCGGACCCGGAGGCGCTGGGCGCGCTGGCCGTGCGGGTGGTCCGTGGCGCGGGCACCGACACCCGGGTGGACGTCGTACGGGACGCGCGGGTGGAGACCGACCGGCGGCGGCTGGAGCGGGTGCTCGGCAACCTGGTCGTGAACGCGCACCGGCACGGGCGGGCGCCGGTGACGCTGACCGTGGACGGGCCGGTGATCACCGTGCGGGACCACGGGGACGGCTTTCCGGAGTACCTGCTCGCCCACGGGCCGCAGCGCTTCCGCACCGAGGCCGGGGCGAGGGGGCACGGGCTCGGTCTGACGATCGCGCTGGGGCAGGCGGAGGTGCTCGGCGCCCGGCTGGAGTTCGCCAACCCCCCGGGCGGCGGGGCGCTGGCGACCCTGACGCTTCCTCAGCACCGGTGACCGCGGTGGCCGCCCGGTTCGACACCGGTGTCCGGGCGGGCCGGCCGGCCGTTCCCCGATGGCGCAGTGCGGCGAGCGGTGCGTACAGGGTGCTCCTAATGTGGCGGTTAGTCACCTGAAGACCCGTTCACTCCGGAAGGTACTGCCATGCCCCTGCTTTCCGCGCTGTCCTCGCGCTCACCGGCCGTCCGGGGTGCCGCCGTCGCAGGCGGAAACGGCGGCGACTGGGGCGGGGGCGACGGTCGCCAGGAGCAGGGCCGCTCCCGGGGCGTGGTCAGCGCCGACCGGCTCCCGCTGCGCACCTCGCCGCCCCGGGGCGGGCAGGTCGTCCGGTACGCCCACCGGGGCGAGACGGCCCGCATCCAGTGCAAGACCCCCGGCGACACGGTGCGGGGCAACCCGCTCTGGTACCTCCTCACCGACGGCACCTGGGCCTGGGGCGCGGCCCGCTCCATCGACACCATCGGACCCGCGCCGCGCTGGTGTTGACACCGACCACCCCCAGACCCCCTCACATGGGTAAGTTCCGGACATGACCAAGGCCGGAACCGGAACCGGAATCACCGTGGCCCAGGCGGACACGCCCGCGCCCGTCGCCCGTCTCCCCCGGCGCCGTGGCATCGAACTCGCCCTCATCGTCATGGCCGTGCTGCTCTCGGTGTTCGGCTACTGCAACGTCGGCCTCGCCCAGCACGGCACCCTCCCGCCCGGCGCCGCCGGCTACGGCGCGGGGCTCGGTGTACTGGCCCTCCTCGCCCACCTGGCGGTACGGCTGCGCGCCCCCTGGGCGGACCCGCTGCTGCTGCCCATCGGCGTGCTGCTCAACGGCCTCGGTCTCGTGCTGATCTACCGCCTCGACCTGGAGACGCCGGGCGACCGGGCGGCCCCGGCCCAGCTGGTGTGGTCGACGCTGGGCGTGGCGCTGTTCATCGTGGTGGTCCTGCTGCTGCGCGACCACCGCGTGCTCCAGCGCTACTCCTACGTCTGCGTCGCCGCCGCGCTCGTCCTGCTCACCGTGCCGATCTTCTTCCCGGCCGTGAACGGCGCCCGCATCTGGATCCGGATCGACAGCTTCTCCATCCAGCCCGGCGAGTTCGCCAAGGTGCTCCTCGCGGTGTTCTTCGCCTCCTACCTGGCCGCCAACCGCAGCGCGCTGGCGTACGCGGGACGCCGCGTGTGGCGGCTCCAGCTCCCCACCGGCCGGGTCCTCGGCCCGATCGTGGCGGTGTGGCTGGTCAGCGTCGGCGTGCTGGTCCTGGAGCGCGACCTCGGCACCTCGCTGCTGTTCTTCGGCCTCTTCGTCGTCCTGCTCTACGTCGCCACCGGCCGCACCGGCTGGATCGCCGTCGGTCTGCTGCTGGCCTCGCTGGGCGCGGTCGCCGTGGGCTGGCTGGAGCCGCACGTGCACAGCCGGGTGGAGGACTGGCTGCGCCCCTTCGCGTCCATCGAGGCGGGCGACGGGCCCAACCAGCTGGCCCAGTCGCTCTTCGCCTTCGCGGCGGGCGGCGTGACCGGGACGGGCCTCGGACTCGGGCACTCCGTCCTGATCGGCTTCGCCGTCAAGTCGGACTTCATCCTCGCCACCGCCGGTGAGGAACTGGGCTTCCTCGGCCTGACCGCGATATTCCTGCTGTACGCCCTGCTGGTGGACCGCGGCTACCGGGCGGGGCTCGGCGCACGCGACCCCTTCGGCCGGCTGCTCGCGGTCGGCCTCTCCTCGATCGTGGCGCTCCAGGTCTTCGTCATCGCGGGCGGGGTGACCGGGCTGATCCCGCTGACCGGCATGGCGATGCCGTTCCTGGCCCAGGGCGGGTCGTCGGTCGTCACCAACTGGGCGATCGTGGCGCTGCTGATCCGGGTCAGCCACGCGGCCCGCAGCCAGGCCGACGGGCGGGTGGCGCCGTGAGAACGGAACGGCTCCGGTGACCCGGCACATCCGGCACGCCGCCGTCTTCTGCGCCCTGCTGCTGGTCGCGCTGGTGGTGAACGCCGCCCGGGTGCAGATCGTCCAGGCTCCGGAGTACGACGGCAACCCGGCCAACCGCCGCCCCGACATCGCCCGCTACCAGCAGCCGCGCGGCGACATCCTGGTCGGCGGCGAGCCGGTCACCGGCTCCCGGGACACCGGCGAGCACCTGCGTTTCGAGCGGACGTACGCGGACGGGCCGATGTACGCGCCGATCACCGGCTTCGCCTCGCAGGCCTACGGCACGACCCTGCTGGAGCACGCCGAGGACGGCCTGCTGTCCGGCGTCGACCCGCTGCTCGCGCCGCTCCCCCTCTGGAACGACGTCACGGGCAGCCACAACGCGGGCGGCGACGTCGTGACCACGATCGACGGGGCCGCCCAGCGGGCGGCGTTCGAGGGGCTCGGCCGGCACAAGGGGGCGGTGGCCGCGATCGAGCCGTCGACCGGCCGCGTCCTGGCGCTGGTGTCCACACCGTCGTACGACCCGCAGTCGCTGTCCGGGAACGGCACGGCGGCCACCCGCACCTGGGACCGGCTGAACGGCGACCCGGACAGGCCGATGCTCAACCGGGCCGTGCGCCGCACCTACCCCCCGGGGTCGACCTTCAAGGTGGTCACCGCGGCGGCGGCGCTGGACGCGGGCGTGGTCCGGGACCTCGACGCGCCGACCCGCTCCCCGGACCCGTACACGCTCCCCGGGACGCGGACCAGGCTGACGAACGAGGCCGAAGGGTGCCGGGACGCCTCGCTGCGGGAGGCGTTCGAGTGGTCCTGCAACACGGTGTTCGCCAAGCTCGGCGTGGACGTGGGCGTGCGCCGCATGGCGGCCACGGCGGAGGCCTTCGGCTTCAACGACGCCGGGCTGCGCATCCCCTTCGCCGTCTCGCCGAGCACCTTCGACACCTCGGTGGACCGGGCTCAGCTCGGGCTGTCGTCGATCGGGCAGTACAACACCCGGGCGACGCCGCTCCAGATGGCGATGGTGGCGGCGGCCGTGGCGAACGGCGGGCAGGTGCGCTCGCCGTACCTGGTGGAGCGGACCCAGCGGGCGGGCGGCAGCCTGGTGGCGACGGCCGGGTCGCGGCCCACCCGGGAGGTCATGCGCCCCGCCACGGCGACGCGGCTGAAGGAGCTGATGACCGGCGTCGTCGAGAAGGGCACCGGCGCGAACGCCGCGATCCGCGGTGCCCTCGTCGGCGGCAAGACCGGCACCGCGCAGCACGGGGTCGGCAACTCGGGCACCCCGTACGCCTGGTTCGTCTCCTGGGCGCAGGGTGAGCGGGACCTGGAGCCGAAGGTGGCGGTCGCGGTGGTGGTCGAGGGCTCGGCCGCGGACCGGGACGGCATCAGCGGGGGCGGGCTGGCGGCGCCGATCGCGCGGGCGGTGATGGAGGCCGCCCTGGGGCGGGGGACGCCCACCGGCTGAGACGCGGGGTACCGCGACGCGGGACACCGACCCAACGTTCGGTACATGACGGACGCCGCCCACGCACTCGCCCAGGTCGACGTGAACGCCTCCGCGGACGCGGCTTCGGCGACGACTGGCTCATCGTCGACCTGACGGTGTGGCGGGACATGACGCACTGACGGCGTTCGTGTACCAGGGGCGGCACCGGGAGATGCCGGCTCGGCGCCGGGTGGGGGTCGCGGAGGCGGAGTCGCGGCTGCCGCACCTGCGGACGCACGGGCCGACGCCGTACGCGTTCACCCTGCGGACCTCGTTCCCGGCGGGGGCGCGCGAGCCGGTCGCGGGCGAGGTGCCGGACGGGCTCGGTTGCTCGGCCGAGCACCCCGCACGTCCTTACTCGCGGTCGACAACTTGCGCCCAGGGGATTGACGAGCTTACTGACAAGCAGTCTCATAAGACGAAGCCAGTCCGAGCGACCGCGGGTGACACGACGAGGTGGGACAGCGATGACGACCGTGACGGAAGCCGACGCGCTCGGGGGCCTGCGCGACGCGCTCGGCCTGCTCAAGGACCGGGAGCAGGTGGCCGAGCGGCTGCTCGACTCTTCCGCCAAGCACTCCTTCGACCCGGACAAGGAGCTGGACTGGGACGCTCCCTTCGAGGAGGGGAAGTGGTTCTGGCCGCCGGAGCTGGTGTCGCTGTACGACACCCCGCTGTGGAAGCGGATGAGCGAGGAGCAGCGGATCCTGCTCTCCCAGCACGAGGCCGCGGCCCTCGCCTCGCTCGGCATCTGGTTCGAGCTGATCCTCATGCAGCTGCTGGTGCGGCACATCTACGACAAGGCCGCGACGAGCGCGCACGTGCGCTACGCGCTGACCGAGATCGAGGACGAGTGCCGCCACTCCAAGATGTTCGCCCGGCTGATATCCCGCGGCGAGACGCCGTGGTACCCGGTGAGCCCGCTCCACCAGCACCTGGGCCGCCTGTTCAAGACGATCTCCACCACGCCCGGCTCCTTCACCGCCACGCTGCTCGGCGAGGAGGTGCTGGACTGGATGCAGCGGCTGACCTTCCCCGACGAGCGGGTGCAGCCGCTGGTCCGGGGGGTCACGCGCATCCACGTCGTGGAGGAGGCCCGCCACGTGCGCTACGCCCGTGAGGAGCTGCGCCGCCAGATGGTGACGGCGCCGAAGTGGTCGCGGGAGTTCACCCGGGTCACCTCCGGCGAGTTCGCCCGCGTCTTCTCCATCGCCTTCATCAACCCCGAGGTGTACACGAACGTCGGGCTGGACCGGCGCGAGGCCCTGGCCCAGGTCAGGGCGAGCGGCCACCGCACGGAGATCATGCAGACCGGCGCGAAGCGCCTCACCGACTTCCTGGACGACATCGGGGTGCTGCGCGGGGTCGGCCGGCGGCTGTGGAGGTCGTCCGGGCTGCTGGCCTAGTCGGGGCGGTCGGTCCCGCTCGTCCGGGTGGCACCGGGGGTGTGCGGGTTACGCTGCGGTTCATGACCCCGCAGGCCCCCACCCCCGCCTACCGCCGGCTCAGCGTCGAGGAGCGCCGCGTCCAGCTGCTCGACGCGGCGCTCGTCCTCTTCGCGCACCGGTCGCCGGAGGAGGTGTCCCTGGACGACGTGGCGGAGCAGGCCGGGGTCTCGCGGCCGCTGGTGTACCGGTACTTCCCGGGCGGCAAGCAGCAGCTGTACGAGGCCGCGCTGAGGTCGGCCGCCGACGAGCTGCGGCACTGCTTCGACGAACCCCGCGAGGGCCCGCTGCTGGCCCGGCTGTCCCGGGCCCTGGACCGCTACCTCACCTTCGTCGACGAGCACGACACCGGCTTCAGCGCCCTGCTGCGGGGCGGCGGCGTGGCCGAGACCTCCCGGACCTCCTCCATCGTGGACGGGGTGCGCCGGGCCGCCGCCGAGCACATCATGAGCCACCTGGACGCGGCCGACCCGGGTCCGCGGCTGCGGATGACCGTCCGGATGTGGATCACGGCGGTGGAGGCGGCCTCGCTGATCTGGCTGGACGAGGAGAAGCAGCCGCCCCGCGACGAGCTGCGGGACTGGCTCGTGGATCAGTTCCTGGCCGTCCTGACGGTCACCGCCCACCGCGACCCGCAGACCGCGGCGCTGGTCGAGGCGCTCGCGGCGGACCTCTGACACCGGTACGCGGATCGCCGACACTGGTGCCGTGAAGAGCGAAGAGACCCCCTTCGAGGGCGGCCCCATGGACGGGCGGGTGCTGCCCGTCCTGACCGGCATGACCGGGCACCCCCCGAAGACGTACCGCATCCCCGTGCCCGACCCGCACGGCGGGCCGCCCACCGTCCTCGTGTACCGGAGGGAGCCCCGGGACGCCCACGGCGGCCTGCGCTTCGCCCGCTGGAAGTACACGTACGACCCCGAGGGCCGGGGCGGCTCCGGCCGGAAGTGGCCCTGGTCCCGGCCGGGCGCCGGGGCGGGCACCGATCCAGACGCCACGCCGGGCGGCAAGCCGGACGACGCCCACGGGTGACCCCGTTGCGCCGATCCGCGCACACTCGGCGCGCGGAGCCCGGGAAGGCGCCACATGCTCGCCGTGCGGAGCGGACGTGCCGCCCCGCACCGGAGGTGATGGCGTGTCAGGAAGGCTTCTGCGTCTGGTGTGCACGGCGGCGGTGGCGACCGGGATCGTCCTCGCACCCGTGCCCGCCGCGGCCGACCCCGGACCCGGCACCGGCGCCGGCCGGTCCGTGGCCGGTCTGCTGACGGACCTTCAGCGGCTGTACCGGGAAGCGGAGAAGGCCACCGAGACCTACAACGGCGCCGAGGAGCGCCTGGCGGCGCAGCGTGCCGTGGTGAAGCGGCTGGACGCCGAGGCGGCGCGGGCGCGGCTGTCCCTGCGCGACAGCCGCGGCGAGGCCGGCCGGCTGGCCCGGCAGCAGTACCGCAGCAGCAGCGACCTCTCCCCCTACCTGCGCCTGCTGCTGGCCCGCGATCCGCGGCACGCGCTCGACCAGGGACACGTGATCGGGCGGCTGGCCCGGGAGCGGGCCGAGACGGTGGGCCGTCTGACCGGGCAGGAGAAGAAGGCCGACGAGCTGGCCGACCGCGCGCGCGAGGCCCTCGGCCGGCAGGCCGCCCTGGCGAAGCGGCAGGAGGAGGCGCGGGACGACGTACGCGAGCGCCTGGGCGCCGTGGAGGAACTCCTCGCCTCGCTCACCCCCGGGGAACTCGCCGCGGTGGCACAGGCCGAGCGGAGCGGGACCGCCCGGGCGCAGGAGAGCTTCCTGGCGTCCGGAGCGCTGGGTGAGGACGCCAAGCCCCCCGCCAAGCCCTCCGCCGGGGGTGACCGGGCGGTGCGCTTCGCGGTGGAGCAGGTCGGCAAACCGTACGAGTGGGGCGCGGAGGGCCCGGCGTCCTTCGACTGCTCGGGCCTGACCTCCGTGGCCTGGGAGCGGGCCGGGACGCCGATCCCCCGCACCAGCCAGGAGCAGTGGGCGCGGCTGGAGCGCGTACCGCTGGACGAGCTGCGCCCCGGTGACCTGGTCGTGTACTTCCCCGAGGCCACCCATGTGGCGATGTACCTCGGCGACGGCAAGGTCGTCCAGGCACCGCGCCCCGGCGCCGAGGTCAAGGTGTCGCCGATCGCCGCCAACCCGGTGCTGGGCGCCGTACGGCCCGATCCCGGCGGGGAGCCGGTGCGGTGGTACGCGCCACCGCGGCTCCCCGAGGGGGCGACGGACGGATCGGACGAGGGGTACGCGGGCGGTTACGCGCCGGCCGCGCCGGAGACCTCCATGAGGTAGCCCTCGGTCTTCGCCGGGTCGTAGAAGAAGTTCTCGAAGTCGGCCGGGTCGTTGAAGCCGTTGGCGAAGCGGTCGGCGACGGGCTGGAGCTGTCCGGCCGCGCCGATCAGGTTCAGGATGTGCTCCGGCGGCGGGGCGAGCATGGCGTTCGTCCACTTGGTGACGTGCTGGGCCGTCTGCCAGTAGCGGTCGAAGGTCTGCCGCATCCACGCCTCGTCGAACTCCTTGTCGCCCTGTTCCAGGATGGAGGCGAGGTAGGAGGCGGCGCACTTGGAGGCGGAGTTGGAGCCCTGGCCCGTGATCGGGTCGTTGGCGACGACCACGTCGGCGACGCCGAGGACCAGGCCGCCGCCGGGAAGCCGGCCGATGGGGTTGCGGACGGTGGGGGCGTAGCGGCCCGCCAGGGTGCCGCCGGCGTCGGTCAGTTCGACCTTGGTGGCCCGCGCGTACTCCCACGGGAGGAACTTCTCCATGAGTCCCAGGGTCAGGGAGAGGTGCTCCGCGGGGTCCTTGACGTCCTTGAAGGCGTCCAGCGGGCCGCCGGGTATGCCCTCCCAGAACAGGATGTCGGCGCGGCCCGAGGTGGTGAAGGTCGGCATGATGAACATCTCGCCGACGCCGGGGACCAGGTTGCAGCGGACCGCCTCGGTGTCCGGGTGCTCCGGGCGCGGGCCCAGGCCGTGGACGTAGGCGACGGCGAGGGCGCGCTGCGGCTCGCTGTACGGGGAGCGGGAGGCGTCGCGGCCGAACATCTGGACCAGCTCGCCCTTGCCGGCCGAGACGAGGACGAGGTCGTAGGCGCGGGAGAAGTAGTCCAGGTCGCCGACGGCGGCGCCGTGGATGACCAGCTGGCCGCCGCGCTGCGCGAAGGTCTCCATCCAGCCAGCCATCTTCACCCGCTGGTCCACCGACTGCGCGATGCCGTCGAGCCGGCCCAGCCAGTCGATCGCCCGCTGCGAGGGGCCGGGGTCGAAGGAGCCGGGGGCCGCCACCGAGACGCCGAGCCCCTCGATCCTCGGGGCCTGGGACTCCCAGAAGTTCAGCTGGAGATCACGCTCGTGCTGGAGTGCCGTGTGGAACATGCACTGCGTCGACATGACCCGGCCGGTGCGGATCTCGTCCGCGGTCCGGTTGGACATCAGGGTGACCTCGTAGCCGTGGGACTGGAGGCCGAGGGCGAGCTGGAGACCGGACTGGCCGGCTCCGACGACGAGTATCTTCCGCATGCGGGGGACGCTCCTAAGGGGACTGCTCGGTGGGACTACTCGGGGGTTTCGTCGAGCGCGTGGCCCACGAGGGACAAGAGGGTCTCGATGGCCGAGATCCGGCGGCGCGCATCCATGATCATTACAGGTATGTGCGCGGGGATCGTCAACGCCTCCCGCACGTCCTCGGCGTCGTACCGCTCGCTGCCGTCGAAGTGGTTGACCGCGACGACGTACGGCAGTCCGCAGCTCTCGAAGTAGTCCAGCGCCGGGAAGCAGTCCTTCAGGCGGCGCGTGTCGGCCAGCACGACGGCACCGATCGCACCGCGCACCAGGTCGTCCCACATGAACCAGAACCGCTGCTGGCCCGGCGTGCCGAACAGGTAGAGCACCAGGTCCTCGTCGAGCGTGATGCGCCCGAAGTCCATGGCCACGGTGGTGGTGAGCTTGCCCGGCGTGGCGGTGAGGTCGTCGGTCTCCTCGCTCGCCTCGGTCATCAGCGCCTCGGTCTGCAGGGGCGTGATCTCCGAGACGGCGGTGACCAGCGTGGTCTTGCCGACACCGAACCCACCCGCCACCACGATCTTGGTGGCGATGGGCGCACGGGTGCGGTCCGTCTGCCAGGGCTGCATGGGCTCGTCGGGGTCGACGAGGGGGGAGACGCCGGAGGCGGCGGCGTCAGAGACGACGGAGTCCACTGAGCACCCTTTCGAGCAGAGCGCGGTCCGGGCGGCCCGTGCCGTGGCCGGTTCCGGTGCCGTACACACGGATCTTTCCCTGGTCCGCCAGGTCGCTGAGGAGCACGCGGACCACGCCGAGCGGCATCTTCAGCAGAGCGGCGATCTCGGCCACCGTACGCATCCGGCGGCAGAGTTCGACGATGGCCCGCATCTCCGGCATCACGCGGGAGGTGAGCGAACCGTTCGTCAGTTCCTTGCGCTCCTCGGCGGCCTCCAGCGCGGCCGTGCCGGCCGTGGCGCCGACGAACGTCTCGACGAGCAGGACGTGGCCGAAGCGGGTGCGGCCGCCGGTGAGCGAGTAGGGGCGTACGCGGGCGGGCTTGCGGTCGGCGCCGCGTACGGGCAGGTGTTTCGGGGACTTCCTGGGGCTGCTGCTCATCGGGTACTCCCCGTCGAGGTCGACTCGGTCTCCAGGGATTTCCGCAGCTCACTGCGGAGTTCGGGAGTCAGGACGTGGCCGGCGCGGCCCACGAAGAGCGCCATGTGGTACGCGATGACGCTCATGTCGCAGTCCGCGGAGCCGTGCACGCCGAGCAGCGAGCCGTCGCTGATGGACATCACGAACAGGCTGCCCTCGTCCATGGCGACCATCGTGTGCTTGACGCCCCCGAAGTCCATCAGCCGGGCGGCGCCGATGGTCAGGCTGCCGACACCGGACACGACGGTGGCCAGGTCGGCGGCGGAACCGCGCGGGCCGGCGCGGCGCACGGACTGCGCCTCGCGGGCCGCGTCGTTGCGCTCCTGGTCGGAGGAGAGCAGCAGCAGGCCGTCGGAGGAGACCACCGCGACCGAGAGGATGCCGGGCACCTCCTCCACGAGGTTGGTCAACAGCCAGTGGAGATTGCGGGCTTCACTGCTCAGTCCGAAGGTACTGGGCGCGGTCAACTGCTTGCCTCCTCGACAGTGCCCCCCGTGGCTTCTTCGGTTGTGTCTGCTGCGGCGTCCGGCGCCGGGTGCGTACCGGTCCGGTCGGCGATCTCCGCCTCGACGTCGCGGCGGCCGGCCTCTGCCCCCCGGCGGAACCCTCCCAGACGGCGGCGGAGCGCGTCGGCGTCCACGGAGCCCGCCGTGCGCGGCCGTGGGGCCGCGGCGGGTGTGGTGAGCTTCGGGGTCCGCTTGGGCAGGCCCTTGTCGGTGACGGGCTCGGCGCTCCCGGCGCTCTCGTCCGCCCCCGCGGCCCCCTCGTCCGGGGTGCGTTCGTGGTCGTCGGGGCCGATGGCGTAGGGGTCGGCGGAACGGGGGCCGGGGATCTCCGGCGCGGTGCGGGCCGGCGGGGCGGGGTCCGGCGTGGACATCTCCGGTGCGGGTGCCTCGCCCCGGGCCGGTTCCTGGTGCTGTTCCCGCGCCTGTGCCTCCGCGGGCGCCTGCTCCGATGGCTGCGGCGGGAGCAGCAGGGCCATCGTGGCGTCGTCGGGGAGGTCGCGGCCCGCGGCCGGTCCGGTTCCGTCCGGCGCCGGAGCGGGGGCCGGGTCGGCGGCCACCTCGGGAGCCGGAGCCGAGTCCCGCTCGGCGGCCTCGGGCGCCTCGGGTGCCTCGCTCGGTGCGGCGGCTTCGGGTGCCTCGCTCGGTGCGGCGGCCTCGGACGCCTCGTCGGCTCCGGCGGCCTCGGCGCGGCGTACGGCCTGTTCCGCCGAGGCCACCAGCGGGTCCACGCCGTGCCGGACGCTCTTCTCCGCACGCCCGTGCAGGACGTTGGAGTTGGCCTCCGCGTCGGCACCCGGCAGGGAGAAGGAGCCCGTACCGTCGGTCATCGGCACGGTCGGGGCGAGCGCGGCCGGCGGTGCCGGTGCGAGCAGCGGGCTCGGCAGGACCACGACGGCCGCGACACCGCCCTGCTTCTGCTCCCGCAGCCGCACCCGCGCCCCGTGCCGGTGGGCGAGGCGGGCCACCACGTACAGGCCGAGGCCGAGTCCGTCGTCGCCCTCCTGGTCGTAGGGCGCCTCCGGGTCGAAGTCGGTGAGGCGGGCGTTGAGCCGCTGGAGGCGCTCGGTCGCCATGCCGATGCCCTCGTCCTGCACGGAGAGCATCACCTCGCCGTTCTCCAGCAGCCAGCCGGAGACCTCGACGGGCAGGTCGGGCGGCGAGAAGGAGGTGGCGTTCTCCATCAGCTCGGCCAGCAGGTGGGAGAGGTCGTCGGCGGCGAATCCGGCCACGTGCGCGTGCGGCGGCAGCGCGGCGATGCGGACCCGCTCGTACCGCTCGATCTCGCTGACCGCGGCCCGGACCACGTCGACCAGTGGCACCGGTCCGGCGCTGTGCTGGACATGCTCGGTGCCGGCGAGGACGAGCAGGTTCTCGCTGTGCCGGCGCATGACCGTGGCGAAGTGGTCGAGCTTGAACAGGGTGGCGAGGCGGTCCGGGTCCTGCTCGCGCTCCTCCAGGCTCTCGATGACCGCGAGTTGCCGCTCGACCAGGCCGAGGGTGCGCAGCGCGAGGTTCACGAAGGTGGAGCCGATGCTCTTGCGGACCACCTCCAGCTGGGCGGTGGACTCGGCCAGCTGGGCGCGGAGTTCCTCGCGGGCGTCGGCCATCTTCTGGCGCTGACCGACGAGGTGCTTGCGGTCGGACTCCAGCGTGTTGACACGCTCGGCGAGGGTCGCGGCGTGCGCGTGCAGGGCGTTGACGGAGCGGACCACCTGGGCGAACTCGTCGTTGCGGCCGGTGAAGGCCACGGGCGTCTCGGCCGCCGGGTCCTCGGCGCCGGCCAGCCGGGCCGAGCCGCGGCGCAGCACCGACAGAGGACGGGTGAGGCTGCGCGCCATGGCCGTGGCGATGCCGACGGCGAGCAGGATCAGGGCGCCGAGGGCGGCGACGCGGATCTCCAGCGCGGTGACGTCGTCGTCGCGCAGCTTCTCCAGGGCCGTCGTGCGCTTCTCGTACAGGGCCGACTCGGCGCCGCGCATGGCGTCGACGCGGGCGGAGAGCGCGGCCTCCAGCCTCTTGGCGCTGGTGGCGAGGTCGTCGTTGGAGAGCGTCGGCTCGTCGGTGAGACCGGCGAGGTACTTCTCGGCTGAGTTGACCTCGGGGCCGGCCACCGTGGAGTCGAAGCCGGCGCGCGCCTCCTTCGGCGCGCCCTCGCGGAAGTCGGCGAGGGCCGCGTCGGAACGCACCCGGGCCTGCTGGGCGGCGGCGGCGAGCGCGTCGCGCTGCTCGGCGTCGGCGTCCGAGGACGAGGTGGTCTCGGTCGGCAGGCCCGTGATCGGGTCGATGACGGTCTCGGTGCTGCTCGGCACGTTCAGGGCGGCGAGCAGCAGGCCCCGGGTGGCGGCGGCCTGCTGGACGGCGGTGTCCAGTTCGGCCAGGGCGTACGCGCCGGCGCCCGCGCGGGGCGGCATCCGCTCGGCCAGTTCCTCGGCCAGGACGTGGAGTTCGGTGATCGCCTCGGAGTAGGCGTCGTGCGCCTGGAGCGCGGTGCTCTTGCCGGTGAGCGCCGCCCGGCGCAGCGCCCCGACCGCGTCGAGGTCCTCGCGCAGGGAGGCGGGCGCGTCGGTGTCGGCGCGCAGTTCCTCCACCTGCCGGTCGACGCGCGCGCCGCGCTGCTCGGAGGGCGCCTTCGACTTGGGGCGGCCGGCGGCGATGTAGGGGACGACCTCGTCGCGCTCGTCGGCGAGGGAGTGGGCGAGGGTCAGCGCCCCCTGGGTCCGCTCGGCGAGGGTCACCAGTTCCTGGGAGTCGTGCAGTTGCCCGGAGGCGGCGACGACCGACGGGGCACCGGCCGCGGCGATGGCCGCGGCCACGACCGCCACGGCGACGATGAGGCGGTTGCGCACGTGGGTCGGGCGGCCCTTGCCGACGGGGGCCGCCGGTGGCGCCGGGGCGGAGGTGCCGGGGGTACGTTCCGCGCTCCCCGCGGGGGTCGGCTGCTTGTCTGTGCGACGAGGCCGCGTCTTCTGCACCGGTGCTCGCATTCCTGACTCGTGTACCCGTGGGTCCGGGTGGCGCTCCGTCAACTGGCCGGTCGGCGCGTGCGCCCGCCGCCGCGTTCTGGACTGTCTCCCAGCCGCCGACCGCGCGTCGGGCGGGCGGACCGCGTGTGCAGGACAAGCCTCCCACCGGATCCCGACCCTCCCAGTGCCGGTGGGCGGTGGGCGTGCATCATCCGACCCGCCACCCGAAGGAGTGAACCCCGGAGGGGAGTTGGTGAGCAAGTTCTCGCTGCCGGTGCGACACGCCCGCCAGGCGCGCCGGTTGGACGTCCGTGACGGGCGGTGGCACTATGTGCCGCCACGCGTTCCCGGAGTACCGAATTCCCCCCCAAAATGGGCGCCTGACCTGCCACACCGCGCCCCAACGGGGCAACTTGCCGGTCTTTTGCGAACACTGTGAAGGGGTCGTGCAGACTGGCCGGATGCGCACGGAACTCGTCTCGGAACCCGGTCAGGCCGACCACCCCAACGAGGACTTCGCGAGCGTCGGACTTCCGGCCTCGGGACAGGGGGGTGCGATCGTCGTCCTCGACGGCGTGACACCGCCGCCGAGCGGGACGGGGTGTCTGCATTCCGTGCCCTGGTTCACCGCACGCCTCGGCGGCGCGCTGACCGAACTGACCGTTTCACTCCCGGATGTTCCTCTCACCGAAGCCCTGTCCCGCGCCATCGCGCATACCTCGGCCGCACACGCGGAAACCTGTGATCTTTCTCACCCGCGCACGCCCCAGGCAACCGTGGTCCTGGCCCGCTGGTCCCCGGCCGCGGTCGAGTACCTGGTCCTGTCGGACTCGGCCCTGCTGGTGGAGTCCCCCGACGGCACGGTCACGGGGGTCCTGGACGACCGGCTGGCCCGGCTGCCCCGCTCGGCCCTGGCCACCGACGCACTGGTGGACGCCCGCCTGCGGAACAAGGAGGGCGGCTTCTTCACGGCCGCGGCCGACCCGGCGGTGGCGCGGCGGGCGGTGACGGGAGTGCTGCCGCGCGGCGAGGTGCGGACACTGGCGGCCCTGACGGACGGGGCCGCGCGCTGGGTGGAGAAGTTCGGGGAGGGCGACTGGGCGCAGTGCCTGGCCCTGGTGCGCAAGCAGGGTGCGCGGGCCCTGGTGGACCGGGTCCGCGAGCTGGAGCGCGCGGACGCGGCGGGAGCCCGGGCGTTCCTGGGGCGCGGCAAGACGCACGACGACGCGACGGTGGTCTACGCGGAGCTGTGACCCGCCGGGCGGCGGGGCTACTTCTCCATGCCCCGGTTCAGTTCGTGCAGCAGCCTGGCCAGTTCCGTGACCTCGCGGGGGTCCCAGCCGGCGAGCCGGCGGGCGTAGCGGGCGCGGCGGGCCTCCCGGACCCGGCCGACGCGGGCCTGGCCCTCCGGCGTGAGGGTGATCAGCCAGGCGCGGCCGTCGGCGGGGTCGGGCTCCCGGGCGACGAGGCCGAGGTCCTCCAGGGCGCGCAGCTGGCGGGACATCGTGGCCTTGCCGACGCCGATGTAGGCGGCCAGCTCCGTGGCCCGCTGGCCGCCGCACTCGCCGAGGCGCACGAGGAGGCCGTACGCGGACGATTCGAGGTCGGGGTGGACCTCGCGGGCCATCTCGCCCTGGTTGGCGCGGGCCCGCCGGAGCAGGACGGTCAACTCCCGCTCCAGGGCCAGGAACTCCGGTTGGTTCACACCACTGCCGTTCCCGGCGGAGCCGACCCCGCGACCGCCGCCGTTCCCGTCTTCGTGCACGTCAGCCCCTGCCTAGAATTTCCCGTTGCTGAAAGTTTCCGCCACGGTGCGCCGTCTCCGCAGCTCGGCAAGTATTTCGCAGGCGTAGACCAACGGCGGCTTCCGGCTCCTCTTCCACCCGCGGTTCTACGTGCGTAGCGTCGTACTCCGGGACCAGGGTGGCATGCTCACGCCACCCGCGTCCTCCTCCCCCCGCGCATCCCCCACCGAGCACCACCGACCCAGCGGAGGCACGCCATGCCCGTGCACAGATCCGGATCGGCCCCCGGACGGCGCTCAGCCGTCACCGGGATCCTGCTCGCCGCCCTCTCCCTGCTGTTCACCCTCCCGGCGCACCCCGCGTCGGCCGCCGACGTCCCGCCCCGGGGCTCCGCCCACATGGGCATGGGCGTCGTGGAGCACGACGGGCGGCACGGCACCCCCGTGCCCGGCGACGCCACCCAGACGGAGGGTGTCGACGTCTCCAGCCACCAGGGCAACGTCGCCTGGTCGACCCTGTGGAACAGCGGGGTCAGGTGGTCCTACGTCAAGGCCACCGAGGGGACGTACTACACCAACCCCTACTTCGCCCAGCAGTACAACGGCTCGTACAACGTCGGCATGATCCGCGGCGCGTACCACTTCGCGACCCCGGACACGACCAGCGGCGCCGCCCAGGCCAACTACTTCGTCGACCACGGCGGCGGCTGGTCCCGTGACGGCCGGACGCTGCCGGGCGCCCTGGACATCGAGTGGAACCCGTACGGAGCCGCCTGCTACGGCAGGACGCAGAGCCAGATGGTCACCTGGATCCGCGACTTCCTGAACACCTACAAGGCCCGCACCGGTCGCGACGCCGTGATCTACACGGCCACCAGCTGGTGGACCCAGTGCACCGGCAACTACGGCGGCTTCGCCGTGAACAACCCGCTGTGGATCGCCCGGTACGCCTCGACGGTGGGCACCCTGCCGGCCGGCTGGGGGTACTACACGATGTGGCAGTACACCTCGTCCGGGCCGACGGTCGGGGACCACAACCGGTTCAACGGCGCCCTGGACCGGGTCCAGGCGCTCGCCAACGGCTGACCGCGCGAGGGCGGGGCCCCGGACAGGGGCCCCGCCCTTGCGGCGCGGTTCCGTCAGGCCGCGACCGGGACCTCGGACCGCGCACCGTTCGTCGCCGGTGCGAGGGCCAGTTCCAGGACCTGGCGCACGTCGGTGACGGCGTGGACGTCGAGCTTGTCCAGCACCTCCGCCGGGACGTCGTCCAGGTCGGGCTCGTTGCGCTTGGGGATGATCACGGTGGTGACGCCCGCCCGGTGCGCCGCGAGCAGCTTCTGCTTGACCCCGCCGATCGGCAGCACGCGGCCGGTCAGCGAGACCTCGCCGGTCATCGCCACGTCCGTGCGGACCAGCCGCCCGGAGAGCAGCGAGGCCAGCGCCGTGGTCATCGTGACGCCGGCGCTCGGGCCGTCCTTGGGGACCGCGCCCGCCGGGAAGTGGATGTGCACGCCCCGGTCCTTCAGGTCGGCCACCGGCAGCTCCAGCTCGGCGCCGTGGCTGCGCAGGAAGCTCAGCGCGATCTGCGCGCTCTCCTTCATCACGTCGCCCAGCTGACCGGTCAGGGTCAGCCCCGCCGCGCCCGTCTCCGGGTCGGCCAGCGACGCCTCCACGTACAGGACGTCGCCGCCCGCTCCGGTGACCGCGAGGCCGGTGGCCACGCCCGGCACCGAGGTGCGCCGCTCCGCCGGTTCCTGGGCGGACTCCGGCACGTGGTGCGGCCGGCCGATCAGGGCCCGCAGGTCGGCGTCGGTGACGGTGAACGGCAGCTCCCGCTCGCCCAGCTCGTGCTGGGCCGCCACCTTGCGCAGCAGCCGGGCGATCGACCGCTCCAGGGTCCGCACGCCCGCCTCGCGGGTGTACTCGCCGGCCAGCTTGCGCAGCGCGCCCTCGTCGACCGCGACCTCGTCCCCGTCGAGCCCGGCCCGCTCCAGCTGGCGCGGGAGCAGGTGGTCGCGGGCGATGACGACCTTCTCGTCCTCGGTGTAGCCGTCGAGGCGGACCAGCTCCATGCGGTCGAGCAGGGCCTCCGGGATGGCCTCCAGGACGTTGGCCGTCGCGAGGAACACGACGTCGGACAGGTCCAGCTCTACCTCCAGGTAGTGGTCCCGGAAGGTGTGGTTCTGCGCCGGGTCGAGGACCTCCAGGAGGGCGGCGGCCGGGTCGCCCCGGAAGTCCGAGCCCACCTTGTCGATCTCGTCGAGGAGCACGACCGGGTTCATCGACCCGGCCTCCTTGACCGCCCGCACGATCCGGCCGGGCAGCGCACCGACGTACGTACGGCGGTGGCCGCGGATCTCGGCCTCGTCGCGGACGCCGCCGAGGGCGACACGGACGAACTTGCGGCCCATCGCGTGCGCGACGGACTCGCCGAGGGACGTCTTGCCGACGCCGGGCGGGCCGACGAGGGCGAGGACCGCACCACCACGCCGGCCGCCCACGACGCCCAGGCCCCGGTCGCCGCGCCGCTTGCGCACCGCCAGGTACTCGGTGATGCGGTCCTTGACGTCGTCCAACCCCGCGTGCTCGGCGTCCAGCACACCGCGGGCGCCCTGGATGTCGTAGGCGTCCTCGGTCCGCTCGTTCCACGGCATCTCCAGAACCGTGTCGAGCCAGGTGCGGATCCAGGAGCCCTCCGGGGACTGGTCGGAGGAGCGCTCCAGCTTGTCGACCTCCTTGAGGGCCGCCTCGCGGACCTTCTCGGGCAGGTCGGCGGCCTCGACGCGGGCGCGGTAGTCGTCGGACTCCTCGGCGGGGTCCTTGCCGTCGCCGTTCAGCTCCCGCAGCTCCTTGCGCACGGCCTCGAGCTGGCGGCGCAGCAGGAACTCCCGCTGCTGCCTGTCGACGCCCTCCTGGACGTCCTTGGCGATGGTCTCGGCGACGTCCTGCTCGGCGAGGTGGTCGCGCAGCTGCTGGGTGGCGAGCCTGAGGCGGGCGACCGGGTCGGTGGTCTCCAGCAGCTCGACCTTCTGCTCGGTGGTGAGGAAGGGCGAGTAGCCGGAGTTGTCGGCGAGCGCGGAGACGTCGTCGATGGCCTGGACCCGGTCCACGACCTGCCAGGCGCCGCGCTTGCGCAGCCAGGCGGTGGCGAGGGCCTTGTACTCCTTCGCCAGTTCGGCGACCTGGCCCGGCAGCGGCTCGGGCACGGTCTCGTCGACGCGCGTCCCCTCGACCCACAGCGCGGCGCCGGGCCCGGTGGTGCCGGCGCCGATCCGCACCCGGCCCCGGCCCCGGACCAGGGCGCCCGGGTCTCCGTCGGCGAGCCGGCCGACCTGCTCGACCGTGCCGAGGACGCCGGTCTTCGCGTAGGTGCCGTCGACGCGGGGGACGAGCAGGACACGGGGCTTGCCGGGTTCGGACCTGGCGGCGGCCTGGGCGGCCTCCACCGCGGCCCGGACCTCGGCGTCGCTCAGGTCCAGGGGGACGACCATGCCGGGCAGGACCACTTCGTCGTCGAGCGGCAGCACGGGCAGGGTGAGCGGTGTGAAGGCGGCGGACTCAGCAGCCATGATCTCCCCTTCGGCAGTCAAGTTGAGTTACATCGACTCAATGAAAGGGAGTCCCGTATTGTTCCCCGAGGCGTGTTCGCTGTGAGCGATCAAGCCGTGGAGCCGGTCGGGCGGCCAGGTGGAGCCGGTCGGCGCGTCCGGGCCGGGCACGCTCGGACGCTCGGCCCGCCCGAGTGAGAGCAAGGCGGGGGCCCGCGGCATTCCTCCCTGCCAGGATGGGCCGATGCCCCTCACTTCCCACGATCCCCACGACCTCCCCGAAGTGCTGGACCGTCGCGAGGGCCCGCACGGCGAGGTGGTCCTGCGCCGGCACGGGACGCTGCTGCAGATCATCGCGAACGGCTGCTTCCTCATGGACACCTCCGACGGACGCTCCGAGCGACGGCTGGTCGACGCGGCGGCCGACGCGCTCACCGCCTCCGGCGAGCGGCCCGCACCGCACCTGCTCATCGGCGGCCTCGGTGTCGGCTTCTCGCTCGCACACGCGGCGGCCGACCCGCGCTGGGGCCGTATCGCGGTCGTCGAGCGGGAGCGCGCCGTCATCGACTGGCACCGCGGCGGACCGCTGGCCGGGATGTCCGCCGAGGCGCTCGCCGACCCCCGCACGGAGATCGTCGAGGCGGATCTGATCGATCACGTCAATGAGACTTCCGCCACGTACGACGCGCTGTGCCTGGACATCGACAACGGCCCCGACTGGACCGTCACCGAGGGCAACGGCGGGCTGTACTCGGGGGCCGGACTGGCGGGATGCGCACGGGTGTTGAGACCCGGCGGGGTGCTTGCCGTGTGGTCTGCGCAGCCCTCTCCGGAATTCGAAGAAACCTTGCGTAATGCCGGGTTCCAGCAGGTGCGTACCGAAGAGATCCCCGTTGCCCGGGGCGTTCCGGACGTCGTCCACCTCGGCGTCGGGCCTGGATAGCAAAGGCGCGGTGACTCCCCGTACGCTGCTGACCTGACGCGGTCATTCAAGCGTCAATCGCAGTCATGCGCAGACGAGGGATCACCCCACTGATTCCGGTAAGCACACCTCAGGGGCGGGCGATGGAGCAGACACAGACCTCCCACAACGGCACGGCGACGGCCACCCAGGGCGCACAGCGCCGCGTGCTGGTGGTCGAGGACGACCAGACGATCGTGGACGCCATCGCGACCCGCCTGCGCGCCGAGGGCTTCCTGGTGCAGACGGCGGGCGACGGTCCGGCCGCCGTCGACACGGCCGAGGCGTGGCAGCCCGACCTGCTGATCCTCGACATCATGCTGCCCGGCTTCGACGGCCTGGAGGTCTGCCGTCGCGTGCAGGCCTCCCGCCCGGTGCCGGTGCTCATGCTCACCGCGCGCGACGACGAGACGGACATGCTGGTCGGGCTCGGCGTCGGCGCCGACGACTACATGACCAAGCCGTTCTCGATGCGTGAGCTGGCCGCGCGCGTGCACGTGCTGCTGCGCCGGGTGGAGCGGGCGGTCGTGGCCGCCTCCACGCCGCGCAGCGGCATCCTGCGCCTCGGCGAACTGGAGATCGACCACGCGCAGCGCCGGGTGCGGGTGCGCAGCGAGGACGTCCACCTCACCCCCACCGAGTTCGACCTGCTGGTGTGCCTCGCGAACACCCCGCGCGCGGTGCTCTCCCGTGAGCAGCTGCTGGCCGAGGTGTGGGACTGGGCGGACGCCTCCGGCACCCGGACCGTGGACAGCCACATCAAGGCGCTGCGCCGCAAGATCGGCGCCGAGCGCATCCGCACGGTGCACGGCGTGGGTTACGCGCTGGAGACGCCGACGCCATGAGCCGGGGACGGGAGGCCGCACGGAGGAGCCCCGGCCCCCGGACCACCGGGGATCCCTGGGGCGGTGTTCGCCCGTTCTCGATCAAGACCAAGCTGGGCGCGCTGGTCGTCACGTCGGTGCTGATCACCACGGGCCTTTCGGTGATCGCGGTGCACACCAAGACGGAGCTGCGCTTCATCACGGTCTTCTCGATGATCGCCACCCTGCTGATCACGCAGTTCGTGGCGCACTCGCTCACCGCTCCGCTGGACGAGATGAACGCCGTGGCCCGGTCGATCTCGCACGGCGACTACACGCGCCGGGTGCGCGAGAACCGCCGCGACGAACTGGGCGACCTGGCCGTCACCATCAACCGCATGGCCGACGACCTGGAGGCCCAGGACCGGCAGCGCAAGGAGCTGGTGGCGAACGTCTCGCACGAGCTGCGCACCCCGATCGCGGGGCTGCGCGCGGTGCTGGAGAACATCGTCGACGGGGTGACCGAGGCCGACCCGGAGACCATGCGGACGGCCCTCGGGCAGACGGAGCGGCTCGGCCGGCTGGTGGAGACGCTGCTGGACCTCTCCCGCCTGGACAACGGCGTCATACCGCTGCGCCAGAGGCGCTTCGAGGTGTGGCCGTACCTCTCCGGCGTGCTGAAGGAGGCCAACATGGTCGCCTCGGCGCGCGCGGGCATCGCCTCGGGCTCGGGCAGCCACACCCGCACCGACGTCCACCTGGCGCTCGACGTCTTCCCGTCGGACCTGACCGCGCACGCCGACCCCGAGCGCATCCACCAGGTCGTCGCCAACCTCATCGACAACGCGGTCAAGCACAGCCCGCCGCACGGCCGGGTGACGGTCAAGGCGCGGCGCGGGGACCTGCCCGAATCGCTGGAGCTGGAGGTCCTCGACGAGGGCCCCGGCATTCCGCGCTCGGAGTGGCGCCGGGTCTTCGAGCGGTTCAACCGGGGTTCGGTGTCCCGGCCGCACGGTCCGGGCAGCGACGGCGGCACCGGGCTCGGCCTGGCGATCGCCCGCTGGGCGGTGGATCTGCACGGCGGCCGGATCGGTGTGGCCGAATCCGATCGGGGATGCCGGATTCTCATCACTCTTCCGGGCCTGCCCTCGTTGCCGAGTTGACGTAGGGTTCGAAGCGGAGCACCAAGATCCACGGGCATCCGCGCCGACGGACACGTGTGATCAGGCACAGGCCCGCGTTTTCCCGGCGCCGGGCCCGGGTCTCCCCTTCCCTCATGCATCAGAACCTCGCTTGTTTCCCGCCATTTCCAGCGCCGAAACGCGGTCTGCAATGTGACTTACGCGACGATGAACGGGCCCGGTCTGACCTTCCGGGTCAGGGAGGCGTAGCCTTGATTCCCGCTGTCCACCATCTTGTGAAGCGGAAGAGGGCGGTTCTCGCCGTGTCGCCACAGTCCCCCAGTAACTCAAGCATCTCGACCGACACCGACCAAGCGGGCAAGAACCCCGCTGCCGCGTTCGGTGCCAATGAGTGGCTCGTCGACGAGATTTATCAGCAGTACCTCCAGGACCCGAATTCCGTGGACCGAGCCTGGTGGGACTTCTTCGCCGACTACAAGCCCGGAGCCGCCGCGGCCCAGCCGGCCGCCGGCACCGCGACCGAGAGCGCGGGCGCGCCCCAGGCCGCCCCCGCGCCCCCCGCGCAGGCTCCCGCCCCGGCCCAGTCCCAGGCACCCGCCCCGGCGGCTCAGCCGACCCCCGCCGCGAAGCCGGCGGCGCAGCCCGCCGCCGCTCCGGCGGCTCCGGCCGCCAAGCCCGCGCAGGCCCAGCCCGCGGCCAAGCCCGCGGCGAAGGCGGCCGCCCCCGCGAAGGACGCCGCCGCGGCCCCCGAGGGCCCCGAGACGGTGACGCTGCGCGGCCCGGCCGCCGCGGTCGCGAAGAACATGAACGCGTCGCTGGAGCTGCCCACGGCCACGTCCGTGCGCGCGGTCCCGGTGAAGCTGCTCTTCGACAACCGCATCGTCATCAACAACCACCTCAAGCGCGCCCGGGGCGGGAAGATCTCCTTCACGCACCTGATCGGCTACGCCATGGTGCAGGCCATCAAGGCCATGCCGGCGATGAACCACTCGTTCGGCGAGAAGGACGGCAAGCCGACCCTCGTCAAGCCGGCCCACGTCAACCTCGGTCTCGCCATCGACCTGGTCAAGCCCAACGGCGACCGCCAGCTCGTCGTCGCGGCGATCAAGAAGGCCGAGACGCTGAACTTCTTCGAGTTCTGGCAGGCCTACGAGGACATCGTCCGCCGCGCCCGCGACGGCAAGCTGACGATGGACGACTTCTCCGGCGTCACGGTCTCGCTGACCAACCCCGGCGGCCTCGGCACCGTCCACTCGGTGCCGCGCCTGATGCCCGGCCAGTCGGTCATCATGGGCGTCGGCTCCATGGACTACCCGGCGGAGTTCCAGGGCACCTCCCAGGACACCCTGAACAAGCTCGGCATCTCCAAGGTCATGACGCTCACGTCGACCTACGACCACCGGGTCATCCAGGGCGCCGCCTCCGGCGAGTTCCTGCGCCAGGTCGCCAACCTCCTCCTCGGCGAGAACGGCTTCTACGACGAGATCTTCGAGGCGCTGCGCATCCCCTACGAGCCGGTCCGCTGGCTCAAGGACATCGACGCCTCGCACGACGACGACGTCACCAAGGCCGCCCGCGTCTTCGAGCTGATCCACTCCTACCGGGTCCGCGGCCACGTCATGGCCGACACCGACCCGCTGGAGTACCAGCAGCGCAAGCACCCCGACCTGGACATCACCGAGCACGGGCTCACGCTGTGGGACCTGGAGCGCGAGTTCGCGGTCGGCGGCTTTGCCGGCAAGTCCCTGATGAAGCTGCGCGACATCCTCGGCGTGCTGCGCGACTCGTACTGCCGCACCACCGGCGTCGAGTTCATGCACATCCAGGACCCGAAGCAGCGCAAGTGGATCCAGGACCGCATCGAGCGCTCGCACACCAAGCCGGAGCGCGAGGAGCAGCTGCGCATCCTGCGCCGGCTGAACGCGGCGGAGGCCTTCGAGACCTTCCTGCAGACCAAGTACGTCGGCCAGAAGCGCTTCTCCCTGGAGGGCGGCGAGTCCGTCATCCCGCTGCTGGACGCGGTCATCGACTCGGCGGCCGAGTCCCGCCTGGACGAGGTCGTCATCGGCATGGCCCACCGCGGCCGGCTGAACGTGCTGGCCAACGTGGTCGGCAAGTCGTACGCGCAGATCTTCCGCGAGTTCGAGGGCAACCTCGATCCGAAGTCGATGCACGGCTCGGGCGACGTGAAGTACCACCTGGGCGCCGAGGGCACCTTCACCGGGCTGGACGGCGAGCAGATCAACGTCTCGCTGGTCGCGAACCCCTCGCACCTGGAGGCGGTGGACCCGGTCCTGGAGGGCGTCGCGCGCGCCAAGCAGGACATCATCAACAAGGGCGGCACGGACTTCACCGTCCTGCCGGTGGCGATCCACGGCGACGCGGCCTTCGCGGGCCAGGGCGTGGTGGCCGAGACCCTGAACATGTCGCAGCTGCGCGGCTACCGCACCGGCGGCACGGTCCACGTCGTCATCAACAACCAGGTCGGCTTCACCGCCGCCCCGGAGTCCTCGCGCTCCTCGATGTACGCCACCGACGTGGCCCGCATGATCGAGGCCCCGATCTTCCACGTGAACGGCGACGACCCGGAGGCCGTGGTCCGCGTCGCGCGGCTGGCCTTCGAGTTCCGCCAGGCGTTCAACAAGGACGTGGTGATCGACCTCATCTGCTACCGCCGCCGCGGTCACAACGAGTCGGACAACCCGGCCTTCACCCAGCCGCTGATGTACGACCTGATCGACAAGAAGCGCTCGGTGCGCAAGCTGTACACCGAGTCCCTCATCGGTCGCGGCGACATCACCCTGGAAGAGGCCGAGCAGGCGCTCCAGGACTACCAGGGGCAGCTGGAGAAGGTCTTCACCGAGGTCCGCGAGGCCGTCTCGCAGCCCTCCTCCGTGGAGCCCTCGGACCCGCAGGCCGAGTTCCCGGTCGCCGTGAACACCGCGGTCAGCGCCGAGACGGTCAAGCGGATCGCCGAGTCCCAGGTCAACATCCCCGACCACGTCACCATCCACCCGCGCCTGCTGCCGCAGCTGCAGCGCCGCGCGGCCATGGTCGAGGACGGCACGATCGACTGGGGCATGGGCGAGACCCTCGCCGTCGGCTCCCTCCTCCTGGAGGGCGTGCCGGTCCGCCTCACCGGCCAGGACTCGCAGCGCGGCACCTTCGGCCAGCGTCACGCGGTGGTCATCGACCGCGAGACGGGCGACGAGTTCACGCCGCTGCTGTACCTCTCCGAGGACCAGGCCCGGTACAACGTCTACAACTCGCTGCTCTCCGAGTACGCGGTGATGGGCTTCGAGTACGGCTACTCGCTGGCCCGCCCCGACGCGCTGGTGATGTGGGAGGCGCAGTTCGGCGACTTCGTCAACGGCGCGCAGACGGTCGTGGACGAGTTCATCTCGTCGGCCGAGCAGAAGTGGAACCAGACGAGCGGCGTGACGCTCCTGCTCCCGCACGGCTACGAGGGCCAGGGCCCGGACCACTCCTCGGCCCGCCCGGAGCGCTTCCTGCAGCTCTGCGCGCAGAACAACATGACGGTCGCGATGCCGACCCTGCCGTCGAACTACTTCCACCTCCTGCGGTGGCAGGTGCACAACCCGCACCACAAGCCGCTGGTCGTCTTCACCCCGAAGTCGATGCTGCGCCTGAAGGCCGCGGCCTCGAAGGCGGAGGAGTTCACGACGGGCCAGTTCCGCCCGGTCATCGGCGACGACTCGGTCGAGGCGGCCGCGGTCAAGAAGGTCGTCTTCTGTGCGGGCAAGGTCTACTACGACCTGGAGGCCGAGCGGCAGAAGCGCGGTGTCACGGACACGGCCATCATCCGCATCGAGCGCCTGTACCCGCTGCCGGGTACCGAGCTCCAGGCGGAGATCGCCAAGTACCCGAACGCCGAGAAGTACCTGTGGGTCCAGGAGGAGCCGGCGAACCAGGGTGCCTGGCCGTTCATCGCGCTCAACCTGATCGACCACCTGGACCTGGCGGTCGGCGCCGACGTCCCGCACGGCGAGCGCCTGCGCCGCATCTCGCGGCCGCACGGCTCGTCCCCGGCCGTGGGTTCCGCGAAGCGGCACCAGGCCGAGCAGGAGCAGCTGGTGCGCGAGGTGTTCGAGGCCTGATCCTCGAACGGGCCTGACGTGCCCTGACGGCGGTCCCTGAGGGCCCGGTCCGCGTTCCGAGGAACGCGGACCGGGCCCTTCGGCGTGCCGGGCACCGCCTATCCTGGGACCAGCGGTTCCGAGGGAGCCGCCCCTGTTCGACCCGGCCGGTCCGGCCGGCCCATCCGACGGAGAACACGTTGTACTTCACCGACCGCGGCATCGAGGAACTGGCGAAGCGGCGCGGCGAGGAGGAGGTCACCTTCGAGTGGCTCGCCGAGCAGCTGCGGACCTTCGTCGACCTGAACCCGGACTTCGAGGTGCCCGTGGAGCGGCTGGCGACGTGGCTGGCGCGGTTGGACGACGAGGACGACGAGGACGCGTAACCAGCCCGCTCCGCCCACCCCCACCCCACGGCGCCCTGCCCGCCCCGGTCGACGGAACGGCTCCCCCGCCACGCGTCCGTCAGGGGCGCCGTGAGAGGCCGTACGCCGTTCCCAGGGCGCCGTGGGCCATCAGCAGTGCCCCCGCCGCCGTCCAGCCGCCACTGCCACGCCGTAGGCCCCAGGCGGCCAGCGGCAGGCCCGCCGCCATCTGCGTCAGGGCCAGGGCGCGCGCCCCTGGGCCGCCCACCCAGGGCATCCACGGCGCGAGGGGGGTCTCGTCGGCGGTGGGTCGCCACCCGGGAGCCTCGGTGCGCCGGGCTTCGGGCAGGTCGCGGACGACCGCACCGAGGCGGTCCGCGCTCGCACCGGGGTCGAGCCCGGCGGGCAGGGCGAGCCCCGCGCGCGTGAGGACCGCGAGCAGTCCGTGCAGCCTGCTCCGGGCGTCGGCCCCGGGATCGGACCGGGTCAGCCCCTCCAGTGACTCGAGGTCCAGGACCGGGTCCAGGCCGAGACGGGCCGCGAAGGTGCGCATCGCCTCGTCCTCGCCCACCGGGGTGCCGTCCGCGAGCCACTCGTAGCCGACGGGCCGGCGAAATCCCGACGCGAGCGCGTAACCGGCCCGGTCGGCGTCCCACCACAGGGCGAGTACGGGCCACGGGGCGCCCACGGCGAGCGCGGTGGCCCAGCCGGTGAGCACGCGGTCGACGGGTTCGCCGCCGTGCCGCCAGGGCCCGCCCTCCGGAACGAGCACGCTCCATTCCGCGCCGGCGCGGGCCAGCGGCATGCGTTCGCCCAGCAGCGGGGCGACGGCGGCCACGGGGTCCGGCTCCGCGCGGCACAGCAGCAGGGCACCGGCGGCGGCCGCGGACTCGTGCGTCGACATGGTCACAAGTTAGGGCAATGCCTCCCTCCCGGCCGTTCGGAGATCACCGGAACGGACGCCTTGACTTTGAGCGTCCGCGATATATCGTGAATGGCAGGACGCGATATGGCGCGTTCGGTCGAGGAGGTCTGCCGCATGTCCGAGTGGTCCGTCGCGGAGCCCAGGAAGCTCACCTTCGACGAGTCCGTGAGCGAGCTCCACGTACGCGTCGTCCACGGAACGGTCAACGTCGTGGGTACGGACGAGGGTTCCGCCCGCCTGGAGGTGTCCGAGATCGAGGGCCCGCCCCTGATCGTGACCCACCAGGACGGCGTGCTCACGGTGGCCTATGACGATCTGCCCTGGAAGGGCTTCCTCAAGTGGCTCGACCGCAAGGGCTGGCAGCGCAGCGCGGTGGTCTCCCTGGCGGTGCCGACCGGCACCCGCGTGGAGGTCGGCGTGGTCAGCGCGGCGGCCGTCGTCTCCGGGCTCGACGGACGGGCCCGGGTGAAGGGCGTCTCCGGGGACACCACGCTGGTGGGCCTCGCCGGCCCGGTCCGCGCGGACACCGTCTCAGGGAACGTGGAAGCACAGGCCCTCACCGGCGACCTGCGCTTCCACTCGGTCTCCGGTGACCTGACGGTGGTCGAGGCGGGTTCCTCCGTCCGGGCCGACTCGGTCAGCGGCTCGATGATCGTCGACCTGGACAGCACGGGCTCGCCCACCGCCATCGACCTGACCAGCGTCTCGGGCGAGATCGCCATCCGGCTGCCGCAGCCGGCCGACGCGCGGGTGGAGGCGAACACGGCCAGCGGGACGGTCTCCAGCGCCTTCGAGGACCTGCGGGTGGGCGGGCAGTGGGGCGCCAAGCACATCACCGGGCGGCTCGGCGCGGGCAACGGCCGGCTGAAGGCCACCACCGTCTCCGGCGCGATCGCCCTGCTGCGCCGTCCGACACCGGAGGACACCCCGTGGGACGGAGGGCCTCAGGACACCGCCCCCGTGGGCGACCCGCAGGACGGCCCGGGGGACAATTCCGCTTCCGGCCGGGACCACGGCGCCCCCGGCGCCCCGGCCGACGGCACGACCGACAAGAAGGTGCTCTGACATGCCCCCCGTCTTCGCCCACGGCCGCCTCCGCCTCTACCTCCTCAAGCTCCTGGACGAGGCCCCGCGCCACGGCTACGAGGTGATCCGCCTCCTCGAAGAGCGCTTCCAGGGCCTGTACGCGCCGTCGGCGGGCACGGTCTACCCGCGCCTGGCCAAGCTGGAGGCCGAGGGCCTGGTCACCCACACCACCGAGGGCGGCCGCAAGGTGTACGCCATCACGGACGCCGGCCGCGCCGAGCTGTCCGACCGCGCGGGGGAGCTGGCCGACCTGGAGCTGGAGATCCGCGAGTCGGTCGCCGAGCTGGCCGCCGAGATCCGCGCCGACGTCCGCGGGGCGGCGGGTGACCTGCGCCGGGAGATGCGGGCCGCGGCCGGCGCCGCCCGCCGGGGTGCCGGCTCGACGACGTCCGACGGCGGCGGGGGCTCCGCCACCGGTGCCGCGGACGCCGACGAGAACGAGGCCTGGCGCGCGGCCAAGGAGGAGATGCGGCGCGTCAAGCAGGAGTGGAAGGACCAGGCCCGCCGCGCCAAGGACGAGAGCCGCCGCGCCCGCGAGGAGGCCCAGCGGGCCCGGCACCAGGCCAAGGAGGCCCAGGAGCGGGCCCGGGCCCAGGCGCAGGAGGAGGTGCAGCGCATCGCCCAGCGGGTCCAGGAACAGGTGCAGAACCACTTCTCGCGCGGTGACTGGCCGACAGGCCTGCGCGAGGGACTGAGCGAACTGGCCAAGGAGGTCGGCGACTTCGGCAAGGACTTCGGGAAGGACCTCGGCAGGGAGTGGGGCTTCGGCCGCACCGACACCACGACTCACCGGTCCGAGCGCTCGACCCCTCCCGGACAGACGTCCGCTCCCGAGTACTCCGCCACCCCCGAGGACTTCCCGGCCGACTACACCCCGGCCTGGGCCCACGAGGACGCCTCGGAGTCCACCGGCGACCCGGCCCGCGACCTGGACCGGCTGCTCGACCGCTTCCGGGACGACATCCGCGACGCGGCCCGCGACCGCGGCGTCACGACCGACCAGCTCCGCGACACCCGCCGGCACCTGTCGACGGCAGCGGCCCACATCGGCGCGATACTGCGGGCACCGAAGCCCTGAGAGTCCGGTACCGGCAGAGACCGTTCCCCGGGCACGACCGGCCGCCCGGGCACCCACCGCGGGTGCCCGGGCGGCCGCGGCGGACAGCACACCCGTACCTTCAGGCGCACGCCTCCCCGGCGCCGGGTCCCGATCCCAGCACCGCGCTCAGCGACTCGTGGGTCACCCCGTGGTCGGCGAGCACCTCGGCGGCCACACCGGGGCGGACGGTGAGGGCGAGGAGGATGTGCTCGTCGCCGATGTGCCGGTCGTGCCGGGCGAGGGCGACGCGCAGGGACTGTTCCAGCACCTCCTTGGCCCCCTTGCCGAAGGGGCGGTGCCCGGACCACCACCGCCTGCCCTTGCGGGGGCCGGACATCGCACCGACGCCATGGGTCTCCTCCACCCGGGCGACGATCTCGGAGACGTCGATCCCCAGCCCGGCGAGCGCCTCGGTCTCCGCCCGCGTCAGCCCGGCACGACGCCGCGCCTCCGCCAGGTCCTCCCGTACCGCCTCCCGGCGCTCACCGGCGCCGAGGGCCGCCAGCGCGAAGGAGGCGCGGGTGCCCTCACGGTCCAGCAGGGCGAGCAGCAGGTGCTCGGCCTCGACGGTCTGCGCCCGCGTCTCCTCGGCATGCTCGGCCGCCCCCTGCACCACGGCCCGCGCGTCCTTGGTGAACCGCTCGAACATCAATGCCTCCCGTACTTCTTGTGCACGGCCTGCCTGCTGACCCCGAGTTCCGAGGCGATCTCCTGCCACGACCAGCCCTGATGGCGAGCGGCGCGCACCTGCACCGCCTCCAACTGCTCCAGGAGCCTGCGCAGGGCCGCGACGGCCCGCAGCCCGACCCGGGGGTCGCGATCACCCGCACGTGCGGCGAGATCCGTAGCTTCACTCATGCTGTCAACGTAGATTGACAGCCTGAGAGTGTCAACCCACATTGACAAAGGAAACGGCGGGCCCGGAGAACCGGACCCGCCGTGCCACAGAGGCGGCAGGAGGGGAGAGCCGCGGGCTCAGGAAGCCTGGAGCACGATCTTGCCGAACAGCTCGCCGGACGCCATCCGCTCGAAGCCCTCGCGTGCCCGGTCCATCGGGAGCACGTCGTCGATGACGGGACGTACACCGGTGGCGGCGCAGAAGGAGAGCAGATCCTCCAGCTCGTCCTTGGTGCCCATCGTCGAACCGACGATCCTGAGCTCCAGGAAGAAGACACGGGTCAGCTCGGCGTGCGAGGGCCGGTCACCGCTGGTCGCGCCGGAGATGACCAGCGTGCCGCCCGGCCGCAGCGACTTGACCGAGTGGGACCAGGTGGCGGCGCCCACCGTCTCGATGACGGCGTCGACCCGCTGCGGCAGCCGCGCGCCCGGCTCGACGGCCTCCACGGCACCCAGCTCCAGGGCCCGCTTGCGCTTGGCCTCGTCCCGGCTGGTGGCGAAGACCCGCAGCCCCGCCGCCTTGCCGAGCACGATCGCGGCCGTGGCGACCCCGCCGCCGGCGCCCTGCACCAGCACGGAGTCACCGGGACGCACCCCGGCGTTGGTGAACAGCATCCGGTACGCCGTCAGCCAGGCGGTCGGCAGACAGGCCGCCTCCTCGAAGGAGAGCTCCTTCGGCTTGGGCAGGATGTTCCAGGTGGGCACGGCGACCCGCTCGGCGAACGTCCCCGGGTAGCGCTCGGTGAGGATCGAGCGGGGCTCCCGCGGGCCGACGCCGTGGCCGGTCTGCCCGATCACGGAGTGCAGGACGACCTCGTTGCCGTCCTCGTCGACACCGGCGGCGTCGCAGCCGAGGATCATCGGCAGCCGGTCCTCGGGGAGGCCGACACCGCGCAGGGACCACAGGTCGTGGTGGTTGAGGGAAGCGGCCCTGACATCGACGACGCTCCAGCCGGGGCGGGCCTCGGGGGCCGGGCGCTCCCCCAACTCCAGGCCGGTCAGCGGCTGGTCGCGGTCGATTCGGGCGGCGTAGACAGCGAACATGACCTTGACGATAGGTTCCGCACCGGCCATCCGGAACCGTGGCGCCCTGTGACACACGCCCTCTTGTCAGAGGCGCCGGAGAACGGCCGACGGCCCCGCCCGTCGGGGCGGGGCCGTCGGCCCGGGGTGCGTCATGGCGTCACCGGCGCGCGACACCCTCCGCACGGGCGGCCGCCGCCACCGCCGCCGTGACGGCCGGGGCGACCCGCTCATCGAACGGGGAGGGGATGACGTAGTCCGCGGCGAGGTCGTCGCCCACCACGGAGGCCAGCGCCTCGGCGGCCGCGAGCTTCATGCCCTCGGTGATCCGCGAGGCCCGCACCTGGAGCGCGCCCGCGAAGATGCCCGGGAACGCCAGCACGTTGTTGATCTGGTTCGGGAAGTCCGAGCGCCCCGTCGCGACGACCGCCGCGTACTTGTGGGCGACCTCCGGGTGCACCTCGGGGTTCGGGTTGGCCATCGCGAAGACGAAGGCGCCCTTCGCCATCGAGGCCACCGCCGGCTCCGGCACCGTACCGCCGGAGACGCCGATGAAGACGTCGGCGCCCGACAGGGCCGCGTCCAGCGTGCCGGACAGCCCGGCCTTGTTGGTGAAGGAGGCCAGCTCCCGCTTGACCGGGGTGAGGTCGTCCCGGTCGGAGGAGACGACGCCCTTGCGGTCGGCGACCGCGACGTCCCCGATGCCGGCCTCGACCAGCATCTTGGCGATGGCGACACCGGCCGCGCCGGCGCCCGAGATCACCGCCCGCAGCTCGCCCAGCGTCCGCCCGCTCAGCCGCGCCGCGTTGCGCAGCGCCGCCAGCGTCACGACCGCCGTACCGTGCTGGTCGTCGTGGAAGATCGGGATGTCGAGGCGCTCCTGGAGCTTGCGCTCGATCTCGAAGCACCGCGGCGCCGAGATGTCCTCCAGGTTCACACCGCCGAAGGAGGGAGCGAGCCGCACCACCGTCTCGACGATCTCGTCGGCGTCCGTGCAGGCCAGCGCGATCGGGACCGCGTCCACACCGCCGAACTGCTTGAAGAGGATCGCCTTCCCCTCCATCACCGGAAGGGAGGCCTCGGGCCCGATGTCCCCGAGTCCCAGGACGGCCGTACCGTCCGTCACGACCGCCACGACCGACGACTTCCAGGTGTAGTCGTGCACCAGGTCGGGCTGCTCGGCGATCGCGCTGCACACTTTCGCGACGCCGGGCGTGTACGCCAGGGACAGGTCGTCCTTGTCACGGATCGGCACGGTGGCCTGCACGGCCATCTTGCCGCCGCGATGCAGAGCGAACGCCGGGTCGAAGGAGTCGAGGGGCTCCCCCGCCTCCTGTTCCGTACCGGCTTCGCTGTCGCTGCGAGGATTGACGATCTCCGCTGCCACTTTGTCTTACCCCTTAAGAGTTCATGGTTTGAGGGTTTGTCCACTCCTGGTGAGGAATGGGCGGGCACCGCACAGGAAGGTGGCTGTCCGCGCCACATGGGCCCTGCGCGACGGGCGCGCCGCACACGCGCCCTGAGCCCCTGATGAGGGGTGTAAAGAACCTTCTTACCCGACGGACGGCCCCCTCGACGAGTCCGATAAGGGCAAGCTCACATGTCGGACCTCGAACGCCGCATGCCGGTGACATGGCTCATAGCCGGGGATCAGGACAACTTCCCTCGAGCCCTTGACAGGCCTGCACAACCGGCCTTCACCAGCCGCGCACACTGCCGAACCGTGCCCGCATTCAGTGGAATGCCGAAGATTTTCCGGCCGGAAGGCCCGATTCCCGTAAAGGTTCGGACGGGATGTACCGACCTGGTGCGGTTCGGGGGGTGACCCGTTATCCGATTTTGACATGCCGTCCCCCCTGAATGGCCGAGTCCGAATGGCAAGATGCCGTAATCACACGGGGTCGCGACACTCGAAGACGCGTTCACTCGTCGACCCACGGCGCCGGCCGGCCCCCGGGCGGCGCCCAGCCCCACCGGAACTCCACCGTCCCCATCGGCATCTCCTTTCATCCGCCGGAGGAACCACCATGACCGCACGCTCCACCCGTCGTACGACCGCCGCGCAGTCCCGGCTAGCAGCGGTCGGTGCGATCGCGGTCGCAGGCGCCCTGCTGCTCACCGGATGCGGCGACCAGACCGAGAAGAGCGACTCCGGCAGCGACAACCAGTCCGCCGCGGGCGCACCGCTGGCGGACAAGCTGCCCCAGTCCATCCGTGACAAGGGCGTCGTCAAGGTCGGTTCCGACATCGCCTACGCCCCGGTCGAGTTCAAGGACAAGTCCGGCAAGACCGTCGGCAT
Source organism: Streptomyces sp. NPDC041968 (assembly GCF_055589025.1). Taxonomy (NCBI): domain Bacteria; kingdom Bacillati; phylum Actinomycetota; class Actinomycetes; order Kitasatosporales; family Streptomycetaceae; genus Streptomyces; species Streptomyces sp. NPDC041968. Next base: position 153,819 of record NZ_JBVJCB010000006.1, read on the forward strand.
CGACCCCGACCTCGCGGACGCGATGGGCAAGCAGCTCGGGGTGAAGTTCGAGTTCGAGAACGGCACCTTCGACACCCTGATCACCGGTCTGCGCTCCAAGCGCTACGACATCGCCATGTCCGCGATGACCGACACCAAGGACCGGCAGGAGGGCGTCGACTCCGACACCGGCAAGAAGGTCGGCCAGGGCGTCGACTTCGTGGACTACTTCACCGCCGGTGTCTCGATCTACACCAAGAAGGGCGACGACCAGGGCATCAAGACCTGGTCCGACCTGTGCGGCAAGAAGCTCGTGGTCCAGCGCGGCACGGTCTCCGAGGACCTCGCCAAGGCCGAGAACGAGAAGTGCCCGGCCGGCAAGAAGATCTCCATGGAGGCCTTCGACAACGACCAGCAGGCCCAGACCCGCCTGCGCGCGGGCGGCGCCGCCGCCGGCTCCTCCGACTTCCCGGTCGCGGCGTACGCGGTGAAGACCTCCGGCGGCGGCAACGACTTCCAGCTCGTCGGCGAGCAGGTCGAGGCCGCCCCGTACGGCATCGCGGTCGCCAAGGACAACGCGCAGCTGCGGGACGCCCTGAAGGCGGCGCTGGACGCGGTCATCGCCAACGGCGAGTACAAGAAGATCATGGACAAGTGGGGCGTGGCGGAAGGTGCCGTCACGGAGGCCACCATCAACGGCGGCAAGTGACCGCGCGGCGGGCACTGAAAGGCAACATCCGTGACTGTTGACATCGACAAGACGGCGGGCGGCCCGGCCGACACCCCGCCGGCCGGACCGGAAGCCATCAAGGCCATCCCGGTCCGGCACTACGGGCGGTACGTCTCCGCGGTCGTCGCGATCGCGCTGCTGGTCGCCGTCGTGTACGCGTTCTCCCAGGGCAAGATCAACTGGGGTGCGATCCCGGACTACTTCTTCGACGACCGCGTCCTGACCGGCATGGGCAAGACGCTCCTGATCACCGTCCTGGCGATGCTGATCGGCGTCGTCGGCGGCATCCTGCTGGCCGTGATGCGGCTGTCGAAGAACCCGGTGACCTCGTCCATCGCGTGGTTCTACATCTGGTTCTTCCGCGGCACGCCGGTGCTGGTGCAGCTGGTCGTCTGGTTCAACCTGGGCCTGGTCTTCGAGTACATCAACCTCGGCCCGTTCTACCGCGACGAGTGGTCGGACTTCATGACGCCGTTCCTGACGGCGCTGCTCGGCCTCGGTCTGAACGAGGCCGCGTACATGGCGGAGATCTGCCGCGCGGGTCTGCTCGCGGTCGACGAGGGCCAGACCGAGGCGGCGCACGCGCTCGGCATGAGCCACACCAAGACGCTGCGCCGGATCGTGGTGCCGCAGGCGATGCGCGTGATCGTGCCGCCGACCGGCAACGAGGTCATCAACATGCTGAAGACGACCTCACTGGTGTCGGTCGTCCAGTACGCCGAGTTGTTCCGGGTCGCCCAGGACATCGGCCAGACCTCCGGCGCCCCGGCCGAGATGCTGTTCCTGGCCGCGGCCTGGTACCTGCTGCTGACCTCGGTCTTCAGCGTCGGCCAGTACCACCTGGAGCGGTACTACGCCCGCGGTTCCAGCCGCAGCCTGCCGGCCACCCCGATGCAGAAGATCAGGGCGAACCTGCTGTCCCTGTCGAACCGCTCCAACACGACGGGAGGCGCGGCATGACCGCCATGGTGAAGGCCGAGGGCGTGCACAAGTCCTTCGGCGCGGTCGAGGTCCTCAAGGGCATCGACCTGGAGGTGGAGCAGGGCGAGGTGTTCTGCCTCATCGGCCCCTCGGGCTCGGGCAAGTCCACCTTCCTGCGCTGCATCAACCACCTGGAGAAGATCAACTCCGGGCGGCTGTACGTCGACGGCGAGCTGGTCGGCTACCGCCAGAAGGGCGACAAGCTCTACGAGCTTAAGGACAGCGAGGTCGCCGTCAAGCGCCGGGACATCGGCATGGTCTTCCAGCGCTTCAACCTGTTCCCGCACATGACGGCCGTCGAGAACGTCATGGAGGCGCCGGTCCAGGTCAAGGGCGTCAGCCGGGCCCAGGCCCGGGACCGCGCGCGGCAGCTCCTGGAACGGGTGGGCCTCGGCGACAAGGCCGGCAACTACCCCTCGCAGCTCTCCGGCGGCCAGCAGCAGCGCGTGGCCATCGCGCGGGCCCTCGCGATGGACCCGAAGCTGATGCTGTTCGACGAGCCCACCTCGGCCCTCGACCCGGAGCTGGTCGGTGACGTCCTCGACGTCATGCGGGACCTCGCCGAGTCCGGCATGACGATGGTCGTCGTCACCCACGAGATGGGCTTCGCCCGCGAGGTCGGCGACAGCCTGGTCTTCATGGACGACGGTGTGGTGGTCGAGTCGGGCAACCCGCGCGACGTCCTGACGGACCCGCAGCACGAGCGGACGAAGGCGTTCCTGTCCAAGGTGCTCTGAGCGCCCCGGGCGACCGGAAGGGGGCGGTACGGATCTCCGTACCGCCCCCTTCCGCCTGTCACCGGGTCACTTCAGCGCGAGCAGCAGCGTGTCCGACGGCGAGCACCACACCGGCCGCGCCTCGCCGAAGCCCTTCTCGCGCAGTACGCGCGCGTGCCATGCCGCCGAGGGCATGTCGCCGTCGGCGTGCTCGCCGTAGATCTCGAAGCGGCGGGCGGTGGGCCCGGCGAGGACCGGGTCGTCGGCGGCGAGCTGCCACCACTCGGCCCAGTCGAGCGCGCCCCTCGCCTTGGCGGCGTCCATCTGCGCGTGCCGGTGGGCGCGCTCGGCCGCGTTGATCCGGGGCGTCGTGTCGTCGATCATGTGGTCCGCGTTCATGAAGACACCACCGTCGCGGACCAGCTCCGCGATCCGACCGTAGAGGGCCGCGAGGGGTTCGGCGTGCAGCCAGTGCAGGGCCGTGGCGGTCAGGACGGCGTCGTACGAGTCGTACGGCAGCTTCGCCGTCCAGTCGGGGTCCTTGAGGTCGGCGGTGACGAGGGAGACCCGGTCGTCGCCCGCGAAGGTGCCCTCGGCGATGGCGAGGAGGGCCGGGTCGAGGTCCACGCCGGTGCTGGTGGCCTCGGGGAACCGGGTGAGCAGCCGGGCCGTGATGGTCCCGGTGCCGCAGGCGAGGTCGAGGACGCGCGGCGCGGGGCCGACCAGGGCCTCGACCATGTCCAGCATGACCCGGAAGCGGTCCTCCCGGTCGGGCATGTACCACTCCTGCTGCCGGTCCCAGCTCTGCTGCCAGGCCTGCCAGTCGGCTGCGGGCGTGATCGTGGTGGCGATGTCCGCGTCCGTCATCGAGCCCCTCCCTCGCGTGTGTCACGTAATACCCTGGATGCACGATCAGCTCTTACCTGACCGCAGGCACGACCCTAGAGCCCCTCCGTAAGGACTACAAGTGGAACTGGCCTATTACTCGGACTACGCCGTCCGTCTCGTCAACACCGAGGAGCCGGCCCGGGGACAGGACTCCCTCACCTCGGTCGAGGCCGTCCGGGAGCTCTTCGGCACCAACCAGTCGGCGGCCCGGCGTGCCACGGACACCGACGTGACCCGGTTCCGCTCGGTACGGGGGCGGCTGCGCGCGGTCTTCGAGGCGGCCGACGGCGGCGACGAGACCCTCGCCGTGGACCTCCTGAACTCGCTGCTCCTGGAGTTCCCGGTGAGCCCGCAGATCTCCGGCCACGACCACCGCGACGACGACGGCAGCCCGCTGTGGCACATGCACCTGGCGGACCACCCGTCCAACGCGACCGCCGGTTTCGCCGCCATCGCGGCGATGGGCCTCGCCTTCCACCTCACCGAGTACGGCGTGGACCGGCTGGGCCTGTGCGAGGCGGCCCCCTGCCGCAACGCCTACCTGGACACCTCCACCAACCGCTCCCGGCGGTACTGCTCCGACCGCTGCGCCACCCGCGCCAACGTCGCGGCCTACCGGGCCCGCAAACGCCTGGAGGCGGACCGGTCGCCGAGCACCGGCCTGAGCGCGGTCAGCGCCCAGCGGGCCACGGCGAAGGGCGAACGCTGACCGGCCTTGAGCCGCCGGTAGCGCCACCGCACCCTGCCGAGCACGAGTTCCCCGGGGACCACCCCGTAGTCGGTGCTGTCCCCGCCCGCGAAGGCGTTGTCCCCGAGCACCCACCAGCCGGCCCCGCGCCGCTCGACGGCCCGCTTGACCACGAGCAGGTCCTGCTGGAAGGGGTGGCGCAGCACGACCACGTCACCCGGCCGGACGCGCGCCCCCCAGTGCACGAGCAGCACGTCCCCGTGGTGCAGTGTGGGCACCATCGACGGCCCGGTCACCACGGCCGGGCCGAACGGCAACGTCCCTCTCGGACGCTCGTGCTCCTGCGACGACTCCGGCATCACCCGGCACCTCCCCGGTCTTTCCTCCACCAGTCTCCGTCTCACCCCGGACTTTTGTCCTAAGCCCATGGGGGCACCCGCGAAAACGGGTCTCGCAGGGAGTAATGTCCCCCCTGAGAAGACGATCACGAGGAAGGAACGCTTCATGCTTTCCCGCCTGTTTGCCCCCAAGGTCACGGTCAGCGCCCACTGCGACCTGCCCTGCGGCGTGTACGACCCTGCCCAGGCCCGCATCGAGGCGGAGTCGGTGAAGGCCGTGCAGGAGAAGATGGCCGGTAACGACGACCCGCACTTCCAGACGCGTGCCACGGTCATCAAGGAGCAGCGCGCCGAGCTGGCGAAGCACCACGTCTCCGTGCTGTGGAGCGACTACTTCAAGCCCCCGCACTTCGAGAAGTACCCGGAGCTGCACCAGCTGGTCAACGACACCCTGAAGGCCCTGTCGGCCGCCAAGGGTTCGAAGGACCCGGCGACCGGCCAGAAGGCCCTGGACTACATCGCCCAGATCGACAAGATCTTCTGGGAGACCAAGAAGGCCTGATCCCGGATCAAGCCCTTCGACCCGCGATCGTTTCGGTCGTGGCGTCTGCCTTTCCGCACCCGGTCCGCAGACCGCCGAACACGGCGGCCACGGTGGACCGGGTGCGGTTTCGTCTGCCCGGCCCACGGTGCGCCGGGGGCCGCCTGGGAGCCAGGTGGCCGCGGGGGCGTAGTACGCCCCTGGGGACGTGTGCATGGCCGGGAGAGCCGGCGTGGCCGGGAGGTGGCGCGCTCAGGCCCCACGCGCGCCTGAGGCGGCCCGGCAGCCCCCGGTGCGCCCATCCCGTGCGGCGCAGGCCCGCCCAGACGCAGCAGGCCGGCCACGCCGACCGCCGGCGCCGGCGCACCGGGCACGGACGGGACGGCGTTCCTCGCGGCGACGCCCGTCACCACCGCGACGAGTCCGTCGGACTGCCGCGCCGCGATCAGCAGCCCGGAGAGGTCGCCGAGCGGCGTGACGAGCGGGACGAGCAGGGACGGCGGCAGGTGCAGCCTCAGGTTCAGCTCCCGCCGGACCCTGGCACCGAGGACAAGCAGCACCGAGCCCGCGACGAGCAGGAAGATGTCCGCCGGGCCCTGGCCGGGTGGCAGCGGCCACCGGCCAGGGCCACGATCGCGGCGCGGCGGTCAGGTCTCCGCCGGCGTCCTCGGCTCCCGCCACATCGGCCACATCCGGGGGCCGTCCGGCAGCTCCAGGGCGCGTCCGGTGAACTCGAAGCCGAGACGTTCGTACAGGCCCCTGCCCCGGGCGCTGCTCGCCTCCAGATAGGCGGGCAGCCCCTCACGGTCGCAGCGGTCCAGAACCGACTCGATGAGCGCGGTGCCCAGGCCCTCGCCCTGCCGTCGCGGGACCACACCGATCATCCACAGGTACTCGTGGGCCCGGTCCGACGGATGGATGCCCTCGGTCAGCCGGGCTATCAGTTCGACGCGTTCGTTTCCCGGGTCGACGGCCTCGCGCACCCGGGCGGGACCGTCACCGTCACCGGCTGCGCCGCCGGAGTGCTCGCTCGCGGGCACCGGCAGCCACAGGGCGCAGGCCGCACCGTCCTCGGTGAGGTCGATGCGCCCGTCGGCGAGCACGGCGTCGGTGAAGGCGGCCATGAGCCGGTGGTGGGTCCGGCGACGGTGTGCCACGTCGGGAAAGACCCAGCTGCTCACGGGATCGTCCTGGAAGGCCTCGTCCAGCAGCCGGACGATCCGCTCCCGGTCGCCCTTCCCCGCCGTCCGGATCACCACGCCCATGTCCCGCCGCCCTCTCGTCCCAACCTCGCTCGTGTGTACGGCGGTTGAGCCTATCGGCCGGTGCCGGCGGCGGACCGTCGGCCTGGAGCTGGCCGGCCGCTCGGCGAAGGGGGCGGGCCCCGCACACCGTGGGGAAGTGCGGGACCCGCCGGACCGGAGCCCTCGGCGGTGCGGCCGTACGTCGGTCAGGTGCCGTACGGCCCTGCACGGGCTCCGGGGTCTTGCGCGGTCACCGGGCTGCTCGACGGCCCGCCCGGGCCGACCGAGGTGGCGCGGCGACGGTCAGGTGCTGCGCCGGGTCACGAACTCGGCCAGCGCGAGCAGTCCGCCCGCCGCCTGCGGGTCGGGCACGGCGCGGGCCAGTTCCTGCATCGCCCTCGCCATGTGGTCGGCCGCCTGGGCCTGCGCCCAGTCCCGGCCGCCCGCCCGCTCCACGGCCAGTGCGGTGCGCTCCAGATCCTCCTTGTCCTCCTCGTACGGCGCCGCGTAGAGCTCGGCGAGTTCGGCGGCCTCCGGGGTGCCCGAGGTGAGGGCGGCGACGACGGGCAACGACTTCTTGCGGGAGGCGAGGTCCGCCCCGGCCGGCTTACCGGTGTGCTGCGGGTCGCCCCATATGCCGATGACGTCGTCGATGAGCTGGAAGGCCAGCCCGGCCTCCCGGCCGAAGCGGTCCAGGGCCTCGACGTCCTCGTCCGCGGCGCCGGCGTACAGCGCGCCGAGGGCGCAGGCACAGCCCAGCAGCGCGCCCGTCTTGGCCTCGGCCATGGCGAGCGTCTCCTCCAGGGAGACCTCGCCCGGGGCGCGCCGTTCCATGGCCGTGTCCGTGTGCTGGCCCTCGCACAACTCCATGACGCAGTCGCCGAGCCGGGCGGCCGCCGCGGCGGAGGCCGGGTGCGGGTCCGCCGCGAGCATCCGCAGGGCCAGTGCGTGCAGGGCGTCCCCCGCGAGGATCGCGTCGGCATCGCCGTACACGGTCCACGCCGTCGGCCGGTGGCGCCGGGTGACGTCCCGGTCCATCACGTCGTCGTGGAGCAGGGTGAAGTTGTGGACCAGTTCGACCGCGGCCGCGGCCCGCACCGCCGCCGCCCGGGCCTCGGGCCCACCGAGGGCGGCGGCCGAGGTCAGGACGAGCGCGGGCCGGATCGCCTTGCCCGCGTTACCGGCCGCGGGGCTGCCGTCCGCGTGCTGCCATCCGAAGTGGTAGAGCGCGGTGCGGCGCATCGCGGCGGGCAAGGACGCGAGGGCGGAACGCAGTTCGGGGTCGACCGATGCCCGCGACTCCCGCAGGAGCGCCGCCGCCTCGTGCCCCTCGGGCGACGCCTCCTCCCCCCGCCCGTCGGAGGGCGTCTCCGGTGCCTTCTCCCGCTGCGTGCCGATGCCCCCGTGCCGTTCCAGCCCGGTCGGACGAAGCGGGTCGGTGACGCCGAGCGGAGCCTCCGTCATGGACTCACCTCCCCCATCCGTCCACCTGCGTACCCCCGGGGTGTACCCGCCCGGGAGGGCGGGGACACGGCGTTCGGGAGACTGGCGTCACTGCCAGCGGCCGATCTCGACGTTCTCCAGGATTCCGAGCGCGTCCGGGACGAGGACCGCGGCCGAGTAGTAGGCCGTGACCAGGTACTTGATGATGGCCTGTTCGTTGATGCCCATGAAACGCACCGACAGACTCGGCTCGATCTCGTCCGGGATCCCGGTGGCCCGCAGACCGATGACGCCCTGGTCCTGCTCCCCGGTACGCATCGCGATGATCGACGTCGTACGGGCCTCGGTGACCGGGATCTTGTTGCACGGGTAGATCGGCACCCCGCGCCAGGTCGGGATGCGGTTGCCCGCGATGTCGATCGTCTCGGGGACGAGCCCGCGCCTGTTGAGCTCACGGCCGATCGCGGCGATGGCGCGCGGGTGGGCGAGGAGCAGCTTGGTACCGCGCCGGCGGCTCAGCAGCTCGTCCAGGTCGTCCGGGCCGGGCACCCCGTCGTGCGGCTGGATCCGCTGGTCGTACTCGCAGTTGTGCAGCAGTCCGAACTCGCGGTTGTTGACCAGCTCGTGCTCCTGGCGCTCCTTCAGCGCCTCGACGGTCAGGCGGATCTGCTGTTCCGTCTGGTTCATCGGCTGGTTGTAGAGGTCGGCGACGCGTGAGTGGATGCGCAGCACGGTCTGGGCGACACTCAGTTCGTACTCACGGGGACGGGCCTCGTAGTCGACGAAGGTGTGCGGGATGTCGGGTTCGCCGCTGTGGCCGGCGGAGAGGTCGATCGCCTTCTCGCCGTGCCGGTTGGTGGGCTGGTCGGGGATCGAGCGCCGCTCCTCCAGGTGCGTCCGCAGGGAGTCGGAACGCTCCGACACCTGCTCCACCTCCTGGCGGGGCAGCACGAGCACCGTGCAGGCGGTGACCGTCCGGGCGGTGTACTCCCAGATGGCGTCCGCGTCGAGCAGTGCCTCGTCGCCGAAGTAGGCGCCGTCGGCGAGGACGCCGAGCACCGCGTCGTCGCCGTAGGGGCCGCTGCCGACCTTCTCCACCTTGCCGTGCGCCAGCAGGTAGACCTCGTCGGCCCGGCCGCCGAAGGAGGCGATCACCTCACCGGGGCCGAACTCCCTCTGCTCACAGCGCTGCGCCAGCTCCGAGAGGACCTCCTCGTCCTCGTACGAGCGCAGGGCCGGCAACTCGCCCAGCTCCGCCGGGATGACCTCGACGCGGTCGCCGGTCTTCACGAACGTCACCCTGCCGTCGCCGACGGCGAAGGTCATGCGCCGGTTCACCCGGTACGTACCGCCCTGGATGTCCACCCAGGGGAGGGTCCGCAGCAGCCAGCGCGAGCTGATCTCCTGCATCTGAGGAACGGACTTGGTCGTGGTGGCCAGGTTCCGCGCGGCCGCCGTGCCGAGGCTCTGCTGCGGCCTGGTCTGCTCGGTGCGGACCTCTTCGCCTACCGACATAAGGAATTGCCCTCCCGGTCATGCCGGACGGCTGCGCCCGGCATCGATGTGCGGGGACCAGCCTTACTCACGGAGCGTGCCGATGCTATTACCCGAAAGAGCGGGAATGGATCACCGGAGACCAGGGCAGATATGAGCGCCTGTTCGACCCCCTCGGCCTCTTGTCCGGCCCTGCCCAAGGCCGTTCACCGGAACGACATTGTCCGAATCTCGTCGCTCGCGGACCGAACAAGTACTAGGGAGCGCTCCGTTTCGGTACAAGCACCGTAGGAGGCGAGCGCGCCGGGCGGTCGTCGCGCAGAGTGAAGGAGCCGAGCGTGGCCTCACCCATGTCCGCGAGCAGTTTCGTCAAGGCGCTCAAGGCGGAGGGACTCACCGTCGTCGAGGTCGGCGACTGGCGGGACCACAACCGCAACCACAAGGGGCCCTGGGGGCCCGTGCACGGCGTGATGATCCACCACACGGTCACCAAGGGCAGCGCGCGGACGGTGGACATCTGCCGCAAGGGCTACGCGGGCCTGCCGGGGCCGCTGTGCCACGGGGTGATCACCAAGGACGGCAGAGTCCACCTGGTCGGGTACGGCAGGGCCAACCACGCGGGGCTCGGCGACGACGACGTCCTGCGCGCGGTGATCGCGGAGCGCGGACTGCCGGGCGACAACGAGGCGAACACCGACGGCAACCGGCACTTCTACGGGTTCGAGTGCGAGAACATGGGCGACGGCGAGGATCCCTGGCCCGCGGCGCAGCTGGAGGCGATCGAGCGGGCCGCCGCCGCGGTCTGCCGCCACCACGGGTGGAACGAGCGATCCGTCATCGGCCACCTCGAATGGCAGCCGGGCAAGGTGGACCCGAGGGGCTTCACCATGGCGTCGATGCGCAACCGGATCGGCGACCGGCTGAGGTGACGTGCCCGCCTCGCGCGGCGGCGCGACAATGACGGGGTGACCGGCACCGACTCCAGCGGCCTCGCCGCCCTGCGGCCCCGTCTGCCCTCCCCTCTTCAGGAGGTCGTCGACGGGCGGTTCGAGCGGCTCGGTGTCCGGCTGCTCCTCAAGCGGGACGACCTGATCCACCCCGAGCTGGTCGGCAACAAATGGCGCAAACTGGCACCGAATCTCGCCATGGCGACGGATCGCACGGTCGTCACGTTCGGCGGCGCCTACTCGAACCACCTGCGCGCGACGGCCGCCGCCGGCCGCCTGCTCGGGCTGTCCACGGTGGGCGTGGTACGCGGCCAGGAACTGGCCGACCGGCCACTCAACCCCTCGCTGGCCCGGTGCGCGGCCGACGGCATGCGGCTGCACTTCGTCGACCGTACGACCTACCGCCGCGCATCCGAGCCGGAGACCCTGAGCGCCCTGCTGCGCGCGGCGGGCGCCGAGGACGCGGTCGTCGTGCCCGAGGGCGGCAGCAACGCGGAGGCGGTCCGCGGCTGCCGGGCCCTCGGCGAGGAACTGGGCGAGCACGCCGACGTGGCCGCCCTCGCCTGCGGCACCGGCGGCACGCTCGCCGGGCTGGCGGCCGGCCTGCCCCCGGGGAGACGAGCGCTCGGGATATCCGTCCTCAAGGGCGGCTTCCTCACCGACGACGTACGGCGCCTCCAGGTGCGCGCCTTCGGCGGGGTCCGGGGCGTCTGGAGCGTCGACGACCGCTTCCACTGCGGCGGCTACGCCCGCACCACCCCCGGGCTCGACTCCTTCGCCGAGGACTTCGAGCACCGCCACGGCCTCCCCGTGGAGCGCGTCTACGTGGCCAAGATGCTGCACGCCCTGCTCGCCCTCACCGAGGAGGGGGCCTTCGCCCGCGGGACGACCCTGGCGGCGGTCGTCACCGGCCGCCCCTTCCCCTGAGCCGGTCGGCGTGAGGCACCGGCGGCGCCCACCGCCCGCGGACCGTCCCGGCCGAACGGCCCGCGTTGTGCCGGTCCGTGCTACGTCGTCTCCCGGTACGCCGCCGCCTCCTCCAGGTCCAGCCGGCGCAGCAGGGTCCGGAGCATCTCGTCGTCGATGTAGCGGCCGTCGCGCAGCCGGACGAACACCTCGCGTTCGGCGCCGATCATCTCCCGGGACAGGCGCCGGTAGGTGTCGTCCACGCTCTCCCCGGTGACCGGGTTGGCCTGCCCGAGCCGCTCCCAGACGGCGTTGCGGCGGCGCTCCAGGACCGTGCGGAGACGGTCCGCGAGGGGGACCGGCAGGGCGTTGCGCTCGTCCGTGAGGAGTTCCTCCAGGCGCTGCTGGGCGGCACGGGAGGCCTGGGCCTGGGCGTTCGCCTCGGCCAGCGTCTCGGCCTGTACGTCGTGCGCGGGGAACTTCAGCAGGCGGATCAGCGGCGGCAGGCTGACGCCCTGGACGACCAGGGTGCCGATGACCGTGGTGAAGGTGAGGAACAGGATGAGATTGCGCTCGGGGAACGGTTCGCCGCCGTGCACGGTGAGCGGAATGGAGAAGGCGATCGCCAGGGAGACGACCCCGCGCATTCCCGCCCAGCTGATCACGAACGGGCCCTTCCACGACATGTCCCCCTCGCGCGCGCGGACGCGTGCCGACAGCCTCGGCAGGAAGGTCGCGGGGTAGACCCAGACGAAGCGGGCGGCGGCGACCACCAGGAAGACGGCGACCGCGTACCAGGCGGCGTCGACACCCTCGTACTCCCCGAGTCCCTTGAGCACTACGGGGAGCTGGAGCCCGATCAGGGCGAACACGGCCGACTCCAGGACGAAGGCCACCATCTTCCACACCGCCTCCTCCTGGAGACGGGTGGCGAAATCGACCTCCCACGCGCGGTGCCCGAGGAAGAGCGCGACGACCACCACCGCGAGCACTCCGGACGCGTGCACCTGCTCCGCCACCGCGTAGGCGAAGAACGGGACGAGCAGGGAGAGCGTGTTCTGCAGGAGCGCCTCCTTCAGATGCGTGCGCAGCCAGTGGATCGGCACCATCAGCACCAGACCCACGCCCACACCGCCCACCGCAGCGATCAGGAACTCCCCGATCCCGCCGGCCCAGGTCGCCCCCTCGCCCACGGCCGCCGCGAGCGCCACCTTGAAGGCGGTGATCGCGGTGGCGTCGTTCACCAGGGACTCGCCCTGGAGGATCGTCGTGATCCGGGACGGCAGACCCACCCGGCGGGCGACCGCCGTGGCCGCGACGGCGTCCGGCGGCGCCACCACCGCGCCGAGGACCAGGGCCGCGGTCAGCGGCAGGCCCGGCACAATCAGGTACGCGGCGCAGCCGACGACGAAGGTCGCGAAGAGCACGTAGCCGACGGAGAGCAGCGCCACGGGCCGCACCTGAGCCCGCAGGTCCAGGTAGGAGCTGTCGGTGGCCGCCGTGTGAAGCAGCGGCGGCAGCAGCAGGGGCAGGACGATGTGCGGGTCGAGGGTGTAGTCGGGCACCCCTGGGACGTAGCTCACCGCCAGCCCCGCCGCGACCAGCAGCAGGGGCGCGGGCACCGGCACCCGCCGCCCCGCCGCCGCGATCGCGGCACTGCCCGCGACCAGCAACAGCAGCGGCATCACGTCCATCGTCCTCGCCCGCCCTCTTCTTCCGCGCGGTCATCCGCACACCCGTCGTAACCTGGCAATCATGAAACAGTGCACGCACGCCGACGCGCTGCCGCACCCGGAACCGGAGCCGCGCAGCCAGACCTGTCCGGAGTGCCTGGCGGAGGGCACGGACCCGGTGCAGCTCCGCCTGTGCCTCGACTGCGGGCACGTCGGCTGCTGCGACTCCTCGCCGAGGCAGCACGCCACGGCGCATCACCGCGAGACCGGTCACCCGGTCATGCGCACCTTCGAACCGGGCGAGAACTGGCGTTGGTGCTTCGTAGATCACGTCCTCGTGTGACCTCGGCCGGGGACGGTTCGACCGTCTGAGGCCTGGGTACGTCAACCCGGCGCGCGCTCTTCCGATTTGAGCCCCCCGAACCTCTAGCCACTGTGCGTGTTCATGTGTTTACTATGAGTGACAGTGCGGGGTTGGGGTCTCGGGGACAGGAAAGTTCGGAGCGCGATAACGTCACCGCTGAACCACGTATCGCGTTGCCCCGGGGTCGATCCTCGGCCCTGTAACGCTTGTACCACCTTGGAGGTGAGGGTGTCCCAGATCGCAGGCGAGCCCGCGACCCAGGACTTCGTCGAAGTCCGGCTGCCGGCCGCGGGTGCCTACCTGTCGGTGCTGCGTACGGCGACGGCCGGCCTCGCAGCCCGTTTGGACTTCACCCTCGACGAGATCGAGGACCTGCGCATCGCAGTCGACGAGGCCTGCGCGATCCTGCTTCAGCAGGCCGTGCCCGGCTCGGTGCTCAGCTGTGTCTTCCGCCTGGTCGACGACTCGCTCGAGGTCACCGTCTCGGCACCGACCACGGACGGCCACGCGCCCTCGCGGGACACCTTCGCGTGGACCGTGCTGTCCGCCCTGGCGGGCAAGGTCTCCTCCGCCGTGGACGAGGACAGAACCGTTTCGATCAGCCTCTACAAACAGCGCGGCGCGGGACCCGGGCCGACGTGAGGGACGGGGACGGGCCGGTGCGGGACGAGAACGGCACACGGGAGCTGCCGGCCGAGGGCACTCGTTCTGAGAACGAGAACCGACGCATGGCGGACGGCATCGACGGCATCGACGGCATCCCCGAGCAGGCCCGTCCGCATCCGGAGGACGAGGCCTCCCCGGGGGTCGTCGTCCCGGGCGACGGGCCGCGGACCGGGGACACCCCCGTCCGGCCCGTCCGAGCGGAGGCGAGGGCTCGGGAAAGGGCAACGGGCGGGACGATGAGCGAGCACGAGCGACACACCGAGGACGACGCGCCCGGTGCACGGGGCACGCAGGGCACGCGGCACGACCCGCAGGACCGCAGCGGGGCGCGCCTCCTGTTCGCCGAGCTGCGCACCCTGGAGAAGGACAGCCCCGCCTACGCGGAGCTGCGCAACCGGCTGGTCCGCATGCACCTGCCGCTCGTGGAGCACCTCGCGCGCCGCTTCCGCAACCGCGGCGAGCCGCTGGACGACCTCACCCAGGTCGCGACCATCGGACTGATCAAGTCGGTCGACCGCTTCGACCCGGACCGCGGTGTGGAGTTCTCCACGTACGCGACCCCGACGGTCGTCGGCGAGATCAAGCGGCACTTCCGGGACAAGGGCTGGGCGGTGCGGGTCCCGCGCCGGCTCCAGGAGCTGCGGCTGGCCCTGACCACGGCCACGGCGGAGCTCTCGCAGCTGCACGGACGCTCCCCCACGGTCCACGAACTCGCCGAGAAGCTGTCGATCTCGGAGGAGGAGGTCCTGGAAGGCCTGGAGTCGGCCAACGCGTACTCCACGCTGTCCCTGGACGTCCCGGACACCGACGACGAGTCCCCGGCGGTCGCGGACACCCTGGGCGCGGAGGACGAGGCCCTGGAGGGCGTCGAGTACCGGGAGTCGCTCAAACCGCTGCTGGAGGACCTGCCGCCGCGGGAGAAACGGATCCTGCTGCTGCGCTTCTTCGGCAACATGACCCAGTCGCAGATCGCGCAGGAGGTCGGCATCTCGCAGATGCACGTCTCGCGGCTGCTGGCCCGCACGCTGGCGCAGCTGCGGGAGAAGCTGCTGGTCGAGGAGTAGCCGGCCGCGAGGACGGACCACCGGGCACCGGACGCGCCCGGACACCGCCGGGCGGGACGGCCTACTTCTCCGCGCCGCCGGGCCCCCGGATCCCGAGGGCCTGGGTGGTCGTGGGGTTCACGAGCAGCACCAGCGCCGTGACGGCGACGACACCGAGCACGATGCCCGCCGGGATGGCCACGCTGTCGGCCTGCAGCAGGTTGTAGGCCACGGGCAGCGCCATGATCTGCGTGATGACGGCGGGCCCCCGGCTCCAGCCCCGCCGGGCGATCAGCCCGCGGGCGGCCAGCAGCGGCAGCAGGGCGAGGACGATCAGGGTGACGCCGCCGGTGAGGGCCGACGTCCGGTCGTCGGGGTGGCCCGTGAGACCGCCCACCAGCATCCAGGCACCACCGACGACGAGTGCCAGACCCTCGAGTGCGGCGAGCGCCGCCGCGGCGGTCAGCCGACCGGGACGGGGACCGGGCTCTTCGGCGGCTTGAGGGACGGTGGGGTTCTGCTCACTGCTCACCCTTGCAGGGTAGCCCCCGGCGCGCACGAACCCGCGGGCGCGTCCGGCGCACCGCCCACGCCGTGCGCCCACCCCGATCCCCACCTCGGTTCTCCACCTCGGTCTGGGCCGGGTACCACCCAGTAGGTACCCTGCAAACCATGCGTGCACTTCTCGTGGTCAATCCGGCGGCAACCACCACGAGTGCGCGCACGCGCGACGTGCTCATCCACGCGCTCGCGAGCGAGATGAAGCTGGAGGCGGTCACCACCGAGTACCGCGGCCACGCGCGCGACCTCGGCCGGCAGGCGGCACAGAGCGACGACATCGAGCTGGTGGTCGCCCTCGGCGGCGACGGCACGGTGAACGAGGTCGTCAACGGCCTGCTGCACGCCGGCCCCGCCCCTCAGGACCTGCCCCGTCTCGCGGTGGTCCCCGGCGGCTCCACCAACGTCTTCGCCCGCGCCCTCGGCCTGCCCAACCACGCCGTGGAGGCCACCGGCGCCCTGCTGGACGCCCTGCGCGAGGGCAGCGAGCGGACCGTCGGACTGGGCCTCGCCTCGGGCACCCCGGGCTCGGAGGACGAGTCGGTGCCGGCCCGCTGGTTCACCTTCAACGCCGGGCTGGGCTTCGACGCCGGCGTGGTCGGCCGGGTGGAGCAGCAGCGTGAGCGCGGCAGGAGATCGACCCACGCCCTCTACCTCCGCCAGGTGATGCGCGCGCTCATGGGGGAACCGCACCGCCGCAGCGGGACGATCACCCTGGAGCGGGCGGGCGAGGAGCCGATCAACGATCTCGTGCTCTCCATAGTCTCGAACACGTGCCCCTGGACGTTTCTCGGCAATCGCCCGATCTACGCGTCACCTAAGGCCTCGTTCGATACCGCGCTCGACGTCTTCGGACTCAGCCGCCTGTCCACGGGCGCGGTTGCCCGGTATGGGACCCAGTTGCTCACTTCGTCCCCCGAGCGGGGACCCCGGGGCCGGCATGCCGTCTCCCTGCACGATCTGACCGGGTTCACCTTGCATTCGAAGGTCCCGCTCCCCCTCCAGATGGACGGTGACCACCTGGGACTGCGGACCAGCGTGACGTTCACAGGCGTACGCCGTGCACTGCGTGTGATTGTGTGAGCAGAAGGGGCGAAAGTCCTTTCACTCGAACGTTTAGGCCAGGGTCCACCCCATGGAAGTACGGCTGTGACCTAGTCGACACCGAAGAATCAAAAAAAACTTTCCGGAAGGGGTTGTATCCGCCGCTGAGGTTTGCGAGTCTCTTCTTGGCGATCGGGACGGCCCGCAACACCAGCCTCCACAGATCACCAGAACCCCTCTTCAAATCACAGGACCACGCAGGGCAACCTGACGGTAGGCCCTTCCCTTGTTGAGGGATTCGTGAAAGCGTTCACATTCACAAGCAACCTGCATGTAATACCAAGGAGAGGTAGCAGCCATGGACTGGCGTCACCGCGCCGTTTGCCGCGAGGAAGACCCCGAGCTCTTCTTCCCCATCGGCAACACCGGTCCCGCGCTGCTGCAGATCGAGGAAGCCAAGGCCGTCTGCCGTCGCTGCCCTGTCATGGAGCAGTGCCTGCAGTGGGCGCTCGAGTCCGGTCAGGACTCCGGCGTCTGGGGTGGTCTCAGCGAGGACGAGCGCCGCGCAATGAAGCGCCGTGCCGCCCGCAACCGGGCTCGTCAGGCCTCCGCCTGACCATCCACCCCTGCTGACAGCCTGAGCTTGGCGGCGCGTACAGCGAGTACGCAACCCCCGCTCCCGAGCCGCAGCGCGCAGTACCCCCGATGCGCATCGGACGATGCAACGCACGAGCACTGGCCTCGGACCTTCACCGGTCCGGGGCTTTTTGCTGTCCGGGGCTTTGCTGTCCGGGGCCCGGTCTACCGGGCCCCGGCGCCGCTACTTCGCTGCGGGCACCGGGATGTCGAGGATCACCCGGGTGCCGCGACTCGGGGCCGGGACCATGTCGAAGGAGCCGCCCAGCTCGCCCTCCACCAGGGTGCGGACGATCTGCAGGCCGAGGTTGCCGGAGCGGTGCGGGTCGAAGTGCTCGGGCAGGCCGACCCCGTCGTCCTGGACGGTGACCAGCAGCCGGGCCTCCTTCGTCGTACCGCCACGGACCGCGGAGACCTCGACCGTGCCGGTGTCGCCCTCACGGAAGCCGTGCTCCAGGGCGTTCTGCAGCACCTCGGTCAGGACCATCGACAGCGGGGTCGCCACCTCGGCGTCCAGGATGCCGAAGCGTCCGGTGCGCCGGCCGGTGACCTTGCCCGGCGAGATCTCCGCCACCATCGCCAGCACGCGGTCGGCGATCTCGTCGAACTCCACGCGCTCGTCCAGATTCTGGGAGAGCGTCTCATGCACGATCGCGATCGACCCGACGCGGCGTACGGCCTCTTCGAGTGCCTCGCGTCCCCGGTCGGACTCGATGCGCCGGGCCTGGAGGCGCAGCAGGGCCGCCACCGTCTGGAGGTTGTTCTTCACCCGGTGGTGGATCTCCCGGATGGTGGCGTCCTTGGTGATCAACTCGCGCTCGCGACGGCGCAGTTCCGTGACGTCGCGGAGGAGCACCAGCGAACCGATGCGCGTGCCCTTGGGCTTGAGGGGGATGGCACGGAACTGGATCACCCCGTCATGGGCCTCGATCTCGAACTCGCGGGGCGCCCAGCCGCTGGCCACCTTGGCGAGTGCCTCGTCCACGGGGCCGCGGGAGGGGGCGAGTTCGGCGGTGGTGCGGCCGAGGTGGTGGCCGACCAGGTCGGCGGCGAGGCCCATGCGGTGGTACGCCGACAGCGCGTTCGGCGAGGCGTACTGGACGATGCCGTCCCCGTCGACCCTGATCAGACCGTCGCCCACGCGAGGTGAGGCGTCCATGTCGACCTGCTGGTTCTCGAACGGGAAGGCACCGGCCGCGATCATCTGGGCGAGGTCGGAGGCGCTCTGGAGGTAGGTGAGCTCCAGACGGCTCGGCGTGCGCACGGTGAGCAGGTTGGTGTTGCGGGCGATGACGCCCAGGACGCGCCCCTGGCGCCGCACGGGGATGGACTCGACGCGGACCGGGACCTCCTCGCGCCACTCCGGGTCGCCCTCGCGCACGATCCGGCCCTCGTCCAGGGCGGCGTCCAGCATGGGGCGCCGGCCGCGCGGAACGAGGTGGCCGACCATGTCGTCCTGGTAGGAGGTCGGGCCGGTGTTCGGGCGCATCTGGGCGACCGAGACGTAGCGCGTGCCGTCGCGGGTGGGCACCCACAGGACGAGGTCGGCGAAGGAGAGGTCGGAGAGGAGCTGCCACTCCGAGACCAGCAGGTGGAGCCACTCGAGGTCGGAGTCGTCGAGCGCTGTGTGCTGGCGTACGAGTTCGTTCATGGAGGGCACGTGGCTGAGCGTACCTGGCGGTACGGACAGCGCCCGAAACCGGAAGGTTCGCACCGGCGGAGGGGCGGGATCGGGCCCCGGAGACACCCGCGGGCCGCGGCGCCTGGGAGGGACCCTCAACCCTCCCGGCACCGCAGCCCGGAGCAACATCGGCCGTGGGGTGTGCGGTCCCGGTCGGCCGAAGGATGAGGAGCCGGGGCAGTCAGGGCAGAGAGCTCCGGTTCCTCGGTCCGCCCTCCTGTGCGGGGAAGGCGGAAGTCTGGCGATCACCTTGCGTGAGCGTCACGGCAAGTGCCATCCGTGGCCATTGTGGACTAGACCACTCACCGTGTCCATGCGATGAACGCCGTTTGTCGTTGTCGTGCTCCGCCGGGCGCCCGGTCACCCGAGTGCCCGGCAGAAGCCTAACCCTGTTGGCTCACACGCGGGGCCAGGCGGCCAGGGCAATTTCCACGAGTGCCTCCAGTTCCGCCCGGCTCGCGCCGTCGCGCGCCTGCTGGGACATGCCTTGGATCATCGCGCCGGTGTAGCGGGCCAGGGTCGCGGCATCGGTGGTCGGCGGGAGCACGCCCGCGTCCACGTCGGCGGCTATCCGGCTCTCGATCGCGGCGATGTTGGCGTTGCGCCGCCGCCGGAGGGACTCCTCGACCTCGGGCGTCGAGCAGTTGGCGGCCGCGTGGATGACGAGGCAGCCGTGCGGCCGGCCCGGCGCCGTGTACTCGACGGCGGCCTCGCGCAGCATCCGCTCCGTCCCCGCCCGCGCGGTCGGCTCCTCGTCGAGGGCGCGGGTGCCGAAGGAGCCGTAACGCACGCCGTACTCCTGGACGACCTCCTCGAAGAGCGAGCGCTTGTCGCCGAAGGCGGCGTAGAGGCTCGGGGCGCCGATGTCCATGACGCGGGTGAGGTCGGAGACGGACGTGGCCTCGTAACCGTGTTCCCAGAAGGCCATCAGCGCCTTCTCCAGGGCCGTCGCCCGGTCGAAGGAACGGGGCCGGCCCCGGGTCCTGGCCGCGCCCCTCCCGGCCGACGCCCCCACCTGTCCGCTCTTCTCGTCGCTCACCATGGAGTTCATTTTATAGCGAGCACTAGAAAATTGTCGCCGCGGTGCAGTACGGTCTTTTCTGTAGCGACCGCTAGGGAAATGCGAAGGGGGCGTCGTCATGGGCGTGCTTACCGGCAGGACGGCTCTTGTCACGGGGGCGAGCAGGGGTATCGGACGCGGCATCGCCGAGCGGCTGGGGCGGGACGGCGCCCGGGTCGCGGTGCACTACGGGAGGGACGAGGCGGCGGCGAAGGGGACGGTCGCGGAGATCGAGGCGGCGGGCGGCTCGGCGTTCGCGATCCGTGCCGACTTGAGCGCCCCCGGGGCGGCCGAGGCCCTGTGGGAGGAGTTCGACCGGCACGCGGACGGGCTGGACGTCCTGGTGAACAACGCCGGCATCGGGAACACGCGACCCATAGGGGAGATAGGGGAAGCCGAGTACGACGCGGTCTTCGCGGTCAACGTGAGGGCGCCGTTCTTCCTCCTCAAGCACGGCATGGGGCGGATTCGCGACGGCGGCCGGGTCATCAACATCTCCTCGGGGCTGGCCCGCACCGCCGTGATGCCGGCCAACATGGCGTACGCGATGACGAAGGGAGCGCTGGACGTCTTCTCGCGCGACCTCTCCAAGGTGCTGGGCGCCCGCGGCATCACGGTGAACTCGGTGGCGCCCGGCATCATCGACACCGACAACACGGCCGACCTGCTGCACGGGAGCGCGGACGGCTGGGAGCGGGCGGCGGCACTCTCCGCGCTGGGCGGGGTCGGCACGCCGGCCGAGGTGGCCGACGTGGTGGCGTTCCTCGCCTCGCATGAAGGACGGTGGGTCACGGGGAGCTGGGTGGACGCGACGGGCGGTTCGCTGACGTAAGGTCCGGGGCCGCTGTTTCACCGGCCGGTTCGACGCGCTCGCGGGGTCCCGCTCTGTTAGATTGGTCTAAACCACATAGGGCCCCACACAGCCAGTCCCGGACCCCGGGTGAGTCCTCTCTTCGAAACGGCAGGCAAGCGTGGAAGTTGTCATCGTTCCCGACGCCAGGGCAGGCGGCGAACTGATAGCCGAAGCCATGGCGCAGCTGCTCCGACGCAAGCCCGACGCCCTGCTCGGGGTGGCCACCGGATCGACGCCGCTGCCCGTCTACGAGGCGCTGGCGGCCAAGGTGCGCTCGGGCGCCGTGGACACCGCGCGGGCCAGGATCGCCCAGCTCGACGAGTACGTGGGGCTGCCCGCGGATCACCCCGAGTCGTACCGCTCGGTGCTGCGGCGCGAGGTGCTCGAACCGCTGGGGATCGGCATGGACGCGTTCATGGGTCCGGACGGCACGGCGGACGACGTGCAGGGGGCGTGCGAGGCGTACGACGAGGCGCTGGGCGGAGCCGGCGGGGTCGACCTCCAGCTGCTGGGAATCGGGACCGACGGGCACATCGGCTTCAACGAGCCGTGCTCCTCGCTGGCCTCGCGGACCCGGATCAAGACGCTCACCGAGCAGACCCGCGTCGACAACGCGCGCTTCTTCGACGGTGACATCGAACAGGTCCCGCACCACGTGATCACACAGGGCATCGGCACCATCCTGGAGGCCCGGCACGTGGTGCTGCTCGCCACCGGCGAGGGCAAGGCGGACGCGGTCGCCGCGAGTGTCGAGGGTCCGGTGGCGGCGGTGTGCCCGGCCTCCGCGCTCCAGCTCCACCCGCATGCCACCGTCGTCGTCGACGAGGCCGCCGCCTCCAAGCTGAAGCTGGCCGACTACTTCCGGCACACCTTCGCGCACAAGCCCGCCTGGCAGGGCATCTGAGTCCGCGGGCACGTGCAGGGAGGGCGCTGGTCCCCGGTCACCGGGGCGGCGCCCTTCGCCGTGTCCCACCTGCGCGGGAGCCGCGCCTGACCAGGCACCCCACGGACCGTGACACCCGCACGGAGACGCCGGGAGCGACTCCCGGTCGCCCGCCCGGGGGGGGGCGACCGTGCAGGTCGCGGCCCGCCCGGGGGACGCGTGGGCGGGCCGCCGGTCCCGCCCACGCGTGAGCATCGGTGGGGCCCGCCCACTGTCGCCGCCGCACCGCCACCTGCCCGCGACAGGTCCCCGGGCGGCCGCACCGCACGCCTGCGCCCGCCTCGGACCCGGCGGCGGCACCGCACGCGTATGCCCGCCTCGGATCTCGGGCGCCCGCACCGCACGCCTGTGCCCGCCTCCCGCCCGTGCCCCAGCCCCCCGGGCCGCCCGCACCCCACGCGTGCGCCCCCCTCACGCCCGTGCGCCGCGCCCCCGAGCGCCGCCGCACCGCACGCCCGTCCCCCCTCACGCCCGTGCCCCGCGCCCCCGGCCCGCCGCACCGCACGCCTGTGCCAGCCGCAGACCCTTGAGCGCCGGACACCCCACGCGCGTGCCGGCCTCACACCCCTCCCCCCGTCCCTCGTGCACCCGGGCCCGCCGTACGGCGAAGACGCCTACCCCCTCGCAGGAGGGGGTAGGCGTCTTCGGCATGTCGGGCAGGGTGTGTGTCACGCCCCCGTGAGGGCCTCCGCGGCTGCGCGGCCGCAGACGCGGGCTGCGCCGTGGGTGGCCAGGTGGAGGGCGCCGCGTGGTGCCGCGCGGGGCACGCCCATCTCGACGACGATCGTGTCGGGGCGCTCCGCCAGCAACGTGTCGAGGGCGGCCGCCATCCAGGGGTGCCGGTGTTCGTCGCGGACGACGGCCACGATGCGGCGCGGACCCGCCGCGCCCAGCACGTCCTTCCCGGCGTCCGGCCCGGTGAAGCTGCCGGTCTCCGTGCCGGGGAGCAGACGGAACAGCTCGGCGGCGACGCCCCAGGGGGTCTCGTCGCCGACCGCGATGTTCGCCACGGGGGTCAGCGCGGCGACGTAGGGCGCGTCGGTGAGGGCGGTGAAGCCGTCGGAGCCGGTGATCCGCAGGGCCCGGCGGGCGGCCCTCAGGCCCACGTCGCCGTCGGTGCCGCTCGCGGTCCGGGCGGCGTCGGTGCGGTGCGCGGAGGTCCAGCGGGCCAGGGCGCGGACCCGTTCCGCCGCGTCGGCCAGCCGGTCCTCGGGCAACTGGCCCGAGCGGACGGCCTCGACCAGGGCGTCGCGCAGCCGCAGCACGGTCTCCTCGTCGGCCAGGCCACCGCCCACGCAGATCGCGTCGGCGCCCGCCCCGATGGCCAGGACGCTGCCGCGTTCGATGCCGTAGGTGCCCGAGATGGCCCGCATCTCCATGCCGTCGGTGACGATCAGGCCCTCGTGGCCCAGTTCGCCGCGGAGCAGGTCGGTCAGGATGCGGCGGGACAGCGTGGCCGGCCGGTCCGGGTCCAGGGCCGGGACCAGGATGTGGGCGCTCATCACCGCGCGGCTGCCGGCGGCGATGGCCGCGCGGAAGGGGGCGAGGTCGCGCTCGGCCAGCACCTCGGCGCCCACGTCGATGCGCGGCATCGCGTGGTGGGAGTCGACGGCGGTGTCGCCGTGACCGGGGAAGTGCTTGGTGCAGGCGGCCACGCCCACCGACTGGAGGCCGGTGACGTAGGCGGCGGTGTGCCGGGAGACCAGGCCGGTGCCGGCACCGAAGGAGCGCACGCCGATGACCGGGTTGTCCGGGTTGGAGTTGACGTCGGCGGACGGCGCCCAGTTGAGGTTCACCCCGCAGGCCGCGAGCCGGCGGCCCAGTTCCGCGGCCACCTCCCGGGTCAGCTCGACGTCGTCCACCGCGCCGAGGGCGAGGTTGCCGGGGAAGGAGGAGCCGGTGCGGACCTCCAGGCGGGTGACGTCGCCGCCCTCCTCGTCGATGGCGACCAGCACGTCGTCGCGTTCGGCGCGCAGTTGGGCGGTCAGGGCGGCCAGTTGCCCGGCCGAGGCGATGTTGCGCCCGAACAGGCCGACGGAGGCCAGCCCCTCGCCGAGGCTGCGCAGCAGCCAGTCGGGGGCGGTGGTCCCGGTGAAGCCGGGCTGGAGGACGGTCAGCGCGTCGCGCGTGAGCGTGTCGGTGCCGCTGGCGATTGTCGTCATCGGGTGGCGTTATCCCTTCACGGCGCCGGCGGTCAGGCCGCTGACGGCCTTGCGCTGCAGGAAGACGAAGAGGATCAGGATCGGGATGGCGAAGAGCGACGAGGCGGCCATCGTCGCACCCCAGTTGTCGCCGAAGACGGTCTGGAAGCTGGTGAGCCACAGCGGCAGGGTCTGCGCCTCGGCCTCCTTGTTGACGACCAGCACGAGGGGCAGTTCGTTCCACGCGGTGATGAAGCCGAACATCGAGGTGGACATCAGCCCCGGGGCGAGCAGCGGCAGGATGACCCGGCGGAACGCCTGGGCCCGGGTGCAGCCGTCGACCAGCGCGGACTCCTCCAGTTCCCTCGGCACGGCGGCGACGAAGCCGCGCAGCGTCAGGATGGTGAAGGGCAGGATCATCATCATGTAGAAGAGGGTGAGCGGCACGAGGCTGTTCAGCATCGAGGCGTCGCGCACGATCATGTAGATGGCGATGACCATGACTTCCCAGGGCGCCATCTGGGCGAGCATGAAGCCGACGATGAAGCCGCGCCGCCCCCTGAACCGCATCCGCGCCAGGGCGAACGCGCCGGCCAGCGCGATGACCAGGGAGAAGACGACCGCGCAGACGGTGACGATGAACGAGTTGCCGACGTAGGTCCAGAAGTGGTCGGCCTCGACCGCGGTCTTGAAGTGGTCGAAGGTGACGTCGGTCGGGAACCAGACCGGGTCCTCCGAGATGATGTCGCCCGCCGGCTTGAAGGCCGTGGCGAACATCCAGTAGACGGGGAAGACGAGGCCGATGAACAGGACGACGGCCGTGACGTTGGGCCACAGGCGGCCGAAGAGCGAGCGCTTCACAGCTCGTCCTCCTCTTGCTTGAGCACGATCCTGAGGTAGTAGGCGGTCAGGCCGAGCAGGATCAGGATGGTCAGGACGGCGATCGCCGCGCCCATGCCGTAGTGCTGGTTGCCGACGCCCTCGATGTAGGCGTAGACGGGCAGGATCTCGGTGAGACGGTCCGGGCCGCCGCCGTTGAAGGTGTAGACCTGGACGAAGGCCTTGAAGATCCAGATGATCTCCAGGAAGGTCGTCGCGTAGAGGAACGGCCGCAAAACCGGCAGGGTGACCGTGGTGAAGCTGCGCCAGGCGCCGGCCCCGTCGAGGGCGGCGGCCTCGTACAGCTCGCCGGAGATGGTGGTGGTCGCCGCGTAGAGGTTGATCGCGACGAAGGGGACCGACATCCAGACGATCAGCACGGTGACGACGAAGAAGGTCGACATCTGGCTGCCGGTCCAGCTGTAGTCGGCCATGGAGTGCCAGCCGAGCTTGTCCAGGACCCAGTTGACGACGCCGAAGCGCTGGGCGAAGAGCCACTGGTAGACGGTGGTCGCGGCGACCACCGGCATGGCCCACGCCAGCACCAGGCCGAGCAGCAGCACCAGCCGCATCACCCGGCCGAGGCGGGCGAGCAGCAGGCCGATCAGGCCGCCGACCACCATGGTGAGGGCGACGTTGACCGCGGTGAAGATGATCGAGCGGACGGTGACCCGCCAGAAGTCCTCGCCGGTGAGGACCGCCTTGTAGTTGTCGAAGCCGGTCCACTCGGTGACGTGCTGGATCAGCTGCGCCATGTTGAGGTTCTGGAAGGACAGCAGACCGTCCTTCACCAGTGGCCAGCCGAGCAGGAGCACCGTGGCCGCGCAGGCGGGCAGCAGCAACAGGTACGGTACGAGCGCGCCGGTGCGCGACGCGGCTCTCGGTTTCGGCCTGCCGGTTCCCTCGCCGTCCGTCTTGCGGACGTCCGACGGGCCGGAGGGCGGCCGTTCGGTCTGCACGGTCATGCTCGCGGTCTCTCTCTTCTCGACCTGCTCAACTCGACGCCGGGGCGGGGGCCGTGGCGCGGCCCCCGTCCCGGCTCACCCGGTGTTACTGCTGCTGCGCCAGGCGCTTGTTGAACTCGCCCTCGACCTGCTCGGCGGCCTCGGCCGGGGACTTCCCCTTCAGCACGGCCGTCAGGTAGGTCTTGATCGGGTTCGGGTCGTTCTCGACCGCGGCCCACTCCGGGATCAGCGGCGTGGTGTCACCGCCCGCCGAGGCCGGCGCGGCGGCCTCGGCGGCGGCGTTGCCCTTGAGGTTGCTCTGGAGCGCGTCCTTGTTCGGGATGACGCCGTTGGCCTTGGACAGCGCGCCCTCGAACTTGTCGGACAGCGCGATCTTCAGGAACTCCTTGGCGAGTTCCTGCTTCTTGCTGCCCGCGGCGACGGCCAGGTTGGAGCCGCCGAGGAAGACGCCCTCGGGCTTGTCGGCCGTGGCGCCCGGGATGGTGAAGTAGCCGAGGTCCTTCTCGATCGCCGGGTTGGTGGCGATCGCCGTGCCGCCCTCCCAGCCCATGCCGATGATCGCGCCGGTCTTGCCCTTGGCGAAGATCTCACCCTGCTGCGGGGTGGCCTCGTCCTTGTCCTTGGGCGCCTTGGAGAGGGCCTGGAACTTCTTGTAGGTCTCGGTGGCGGCGGCGATCTTCGGGTCCTCCAGGTTGGAGACGTACTTGTCGCCGTCCTTCTTGACCAGCTCGGCACCCTCGCCGATGGCCAGGCCCACGAAGTGGTACCAGTTCTGGCCGGGCAGGTAGATCGGCTCGGCGTCGGTCTTGTCGCCGATCGTCTTGAGGGCGTCGTAGAACTCGTCGCGGGTCTTGGGCGTGTCCTTGATGCCCGCGTCCGCCCAGATCTTCTTGTTGTAGATGACCACGCGGTTCACCACGAACCACGGGGCGGCGTACTGCTTGTCCTCGAAGACCGCGGACTTGTTGAGGGACTCGGACCAGTCGGTGCCGATCTCGCTCTTGAGGTCGCTCAGGTCGGCGAGGCCGCCGGTCTTGGCGTAGGCCGGCGTCTGGGTGTTGCCGATCTCGAAGACGTCGGGAGGGTTCTCCTCGGAGAGGGCGGTGGTCAGCTTCTGCTGGATACCGTTCCACTTCTGGATCTCGAACTTGACCTTGGCCTTGGTCTTCGCCTCGAACTCCTTGGCGAGGTCGGCCTGCCAGTCGTCCGGCGAGGATCCGTCCATCACCCACACGGTGAGCGTCTCACCGGCGTAACCGTCCGCCCCGGCCTTCTTGCCGTCGTCGCCGTCGTCGCCCCCGCACGCCGCGATCGAGACCATCATGCCCGCGATACCGATCGCGGCTATCAGCTTGCGCTTCACGCCACCCTCCTCAGGGATGCCACAAAACCCCCCTGCCTCCCCGCGGTTGCTCGTCGACGCGGACCGCCCATGGGGCCGGGACCTGGACCAATGGTGTAGACCAGTACGGGGAGCTTGGCCCAGACCAATAGGGCTGTCAAGGGTGTGCAAGCACGGTCCATGCGTCCGTGATGCGACCGAGATATGCAGGGACCTTTCATTGCGCAAGCGGCAGATCGGGCGGACCGGGAGGGGGTGTACCACCGCCCACCGGAGGGCGTGCCGACACGGTCCCGAACGCGCGTACCAGCGGTGTCCGACGGCGCTGTGGACTAGACCAACGAGGGGCGCGGAGGTATACAGAAGGGATCACGGAGCGTGCGGGGCCATCCTGCCCGGAGCCGTGCCACGATGTGGGCCGTGGCCGACAGGGATATCGGTCGCTTCGGCACCCGGAGCCGGGAAGGCAGAGCATGAGCACCGACGTCAGCAGTGCGGAGAACGAGGGTGGGGCGACCGTCCGTACCGCGCGCGTGCCCAAGTACTACCGACTGAAGAAGCACCTGCTGGACATGACCCGGACCCAGGCGCCGGGCACGCCGGTCCCTCCCGAGCGCACCCTGGCCGCCGAGTTCGACACCTCGCGCACGACGGTGCGCCAGGCCCTGCAGGAACTGGTCGTCGAGGGCCGCCTGGAGCGCATCCAGGGCAAGGGCACCTTCGTCGCCAAGCCCAAGGTCTCGCAGGCCCTGCAACTCACCTCGTACACCGAGGACATGCGGGCCCAGGGTCTCGAACCCACTTCGCAGCTGCTGGACATCGGCTACATCACCGCCGACGACCGGCTCGCCGGACTGCTGGACATCACGGCCGGCGGTCGGGTGCTGCGCATCGAGCGGCTGCGCATGGCCAACGGCGAGCCCATGGCCATCGAGACCACCCACCTCAGCGCCAAGCGCTTCCCGGCGCTGCGCCGCTCCCTGGTGAAGTACACGTCCCTCTACACGGCGCTCGCCGAGGTCTACGACGTCCACCTCGCCGAGGCCGAGGAGACCATCGAGACCTCGCTGGCCACCCCGCGCGAGGCCGGGCTGCTCGGCACCGACGTCGGCCTGCCCATGCTGATGCTCTCCCGGCACTCGCAGGACCGCACCGGTCAGCCCGTGGAGTGGGTGCGCTCGGTGTACCGGGGCGACCGCTACAAGTTCGTGGCCCGGCTGAAGCGGCCCCAGGACTAGGGCCCGTCCGACCGCTCCCGCCCGTCCCGCGGCGCGCGTGTCCGACATATTCCGGCACCCGGGACCGCGAAGTTGCAGTTCAGGACCGATATGCGGACGAGGGGTTCCGCTGTCTCGACGCCGTCACCTACATTTCGTGCGCACTGCACGAGGTGATCAGCGAGGGGACGGAGCCGCCGTATGTCACAAGCCCCAGAAGTGAGCAGAGGGCCGGTGGTGACGCCGGTGCGCGTCGTCATCGGCCTCTGCCTTGTCGCACCGTTCGTCGCCATGCTCTGGGTCGGTTCGTACGCGAAGACCGACCCGGCCTTCATCGGCATCCCGTTCTTCTACTGGTACCAGATGGCGTGGGTGGTGCTCTCCACCGCGCTGACGATGATCGCCTACAAGCTGTGGCAGCGTGACCAGCGCGCCCGCCGGGAAGGCGGTTCCCGGTGAACGACGGCGTGAACGGCGTCGCACTCGCCGTCTTCATCTTCTTCTTCCTGCTCGTCACCGCCATGGGCTTCCTGGCCGCCCGCTGGCGCAGGGCCGAGAACGAGCACAGCCTCGACGAGTGGGGCCTGGGCGGCCGCTCGTTCGGCACCTGGGTCACCTGGTTCCTGCTGGGCGGCGACCTGTACACGGCGTACACCTTCGTGGCCGTGCCGGCGGCGATCTACGCGGCCGGCGCCTCGGGCTTCTTCGCGGTGCCGTACACGATCCTGGTCTACCCGCTGATCTTCACCTTCCTGCCCCGGCTGTGGTCGGTCTCCCACAAGCACGGCTACGTGACGACCTCGGACTTCGTGCGCGGCCGGTTCGGCTCGAAGGGGCTGTCGCTGGCGGTGGCCGTGACCGGCATCCTCGCCACCATGCCGTACATCGCGCTCCAGCTCGTCGGCATCCAGGCCGTGCTGGACGTGATGGGCGTCGGCGGCGGCGAGGACACCAACTGGTTCATCAAGGACCTGCCCCTGCTGATCGCCTTCGGCGTGCTGGCGGCGTACACCTACTCGTCGGGGCTGCGCGCGCCCGCGCTGATCGCCTTCGTGAAGGACACGCTGATCTACATCGTCATCGCGGTGGCGATCATCTACATCCCGATCAAGCTGGGCGGCTTCGACGACATCTTCGCGGCGGCGGGCGACAAGTTCACCGAGTCGGGCAAGGGCTCGCTGACGCCGGACCACGGCGGCCAGTGGACCTACGCCACGCTGGCGCTGGGCTCCGCGCTCGCGCTCTTCATGTACCCGCACTCGATCACCGCGACGCTGTCCTCGCGCAGCCGTGAGGTGATCCGCCGCAACACCACGATCCTGCCGCTGTACTCGCTGATGCTGGGCCTGCTCGCGCTGCTGGGCTTCATGGCGATCGCGGCCGGGGTGAAGGTGGAGAACGGGCAGCTGGCGATCCCCCAGCTCTTCGAGAACATGTTCCCGGACTGGTTCGCCGGTGTGGCCTTCGCGGCGATCGGCATCGGCGCCCTGGTCCCGGCGGCGATCATGTCGATCGCGGCCGCCAACCTCTTCACCCGCAACATCTACAAGGACTTCATCAAGCCGGACGCCACCCCGGCCCAGGAGACGAAGGTCTCCAAGCTGGTGTCCCTGCTGGTGAAGGTGGGCGCGCTGGTCTTCGTGCTCGGCATGGACAAGACGGTCGCGATCAACTTCCAGCTGCTCGGCGGCATCTGGATCCTGCAGACCTTCCCGGCCCTGGTGGGCGGCCTGTTCACCCGCTGGTTCCACCGCTGGGCCCTGCTCGGCGGCTGGGCGGTCGGCATGGTCTACGGCACGGTCGCCGCGTACGGGGTGGCCTCGCCGACGCAGAAGCACTTCGGCGGTTCCTCCGACGAGATCCCGGGCATCGGTGAGATCGGCTACATCGGCCTCACCGCCTTCGTGCTGAACGTGGTGGTCACCGTGGTCCTGACCTTCGTCATGCGGGCGCTCAAGGCGCCCGACGGCGTCGACGAGACCAAGCCCGGTGACTACACGGCGGACGCGGGCGACCCCGGCGTCGAGGCGGAACTGCCGCCGGCCACGGCGGGCACCTCGCACTGACCCCCTCCCTCAGGCGGGCCGTCGGAGAAATCCGGCGGCCCGCTGTCGTACCCGTCGGGCACACTCGGGGGCATGGACTTCGTGATCCGGCGTGCCACGGCCGAGGAGTACGACACCCTCGGTGAGATCACCGCGCGCGCCTACCTGGGCGACGGCCTCCTCGACTTCGGGGAGGACGACGCCTACCTCCACGAGCTGCGCGCCGTGGCCCGGCGGGCGGCCGCCGCCGAGGTGCTGGTCGCCGCATCGGACGGCGGTGTGCTCGGTGGCGTCACCTTCGTGCCCCGCGGTGGCCCGATGGCCGACATCGCCCGTCCCGGCGAGGCCGAGATACGCATGCTCGCCGTCGCCCGCGAGGCGCGCGGACGCGGCGCCGGCGAGGCGCTGGTGCGGGCCTGCGTCGACCGCGCCCGGTCCGTGCCGGGCTGCGCGCGGGTCGTGCTGTCCACCCAGCGCACCATGCACGGCGCCCACCGCCTCTACGCGCGCCTGGGTTTCACCCGCACCCCGGAGCGCGACTGGAACCCCCTGCCGAAGCTGGACGACTTCACCCTGCTCACCTATGAACTGACGCTCTGACACCCTCCCGACACGCTCACGGACACAACATCTGGGGGTGCTGGCGGTACCCGGCACAAGATGTATGCTCGTGCTCGCTGTCGCCGCAGGGGAATCCGGTGCGAATCCGGAACTGTCCCGCAACGGTGTACTTGTGCGTGTTCGCGTCTCCACGTGTCCGCGCACGGGCTTGAGTCCGAGGACCTGCCGACAGTGCGCCCGGCCGCCTTGGCCCGGGTGCCATGACGTCCGGGTCTCGTGGAGTGGGCCGGTGGACGCGACGCCGTGCGCGCTCGTGAACTGCCTCCTGCCCTCCGCCGGGCCCCGTGCCGAGCGAGGGAGTGCTCCACGTGACCATCGCGCCAGCCGATCCGGCTTCAGCGACCCCGGTGACGGCGACCGGGGAACCGGACGGTCCCGGTACCGCGTTGCTGCGGACCCTGACCGAGCTGACCGCCGACCTCCCGGGCGCCGACCCCGGCCGGGTCGCCGCCGCCGCGCTGCGCGGCCGGTCCGCCCGTGCGGACGAGGCCGAGCTGCGCGAGCTGGCCACCGAGGCCGCCGCCGGACTGATCTCGGAGGACCCGGTCTACTCCCGGCTCGCCGCCCGCCTGCTGACCCTCACCATCCGGGCCGAGGCCGCCTCCCAGGGCGTCACGTCCTTCACCGGGTCGGTCGCCACCGGTCACCGCGAGGGCCTGATCGCCGACCGCACCGCCGCGTTCGTACGGCGGCACGCGGAGCGCCTGGACGCGCTGATCGACCCGGCCGCCGACGACCGCTTCGGCTACTTCGGTCTGCGCACCCTGCACAGCCGCTACCTGCTCCGGCACCCGATCACCCGCAAGGTGGTCGAGACGCCCCAGCACTTCATGCTGCGCGTGGCCGCCGGGCTCGCCGAGGACGACACCGCCCGCTCGGCCGACGAGGTGGCCGCCCTCTACGGGCTGATGAGCCGCCTCGACTACCTGCCCTCCTCCCCCACCCTCTTCAACTCCGGCACCCGGCACGCCCAGATGTCGTCCTGCTACCTCCTCGACTCCCCCAAGGACGAGCTGGACTCCCTCTACGACCGCCTCCACCAGGTGGCCCGCCTCTCCAAGCACGCCGGCGGCATCGGCATCGCCTACTCCCGCATCCGCTCCCGCGGCTCGCTCATCCGCGGCACCAACGGGCACTCCAACGGCATCGTCCCGTTCCTGAAGACGCTCGACGCCTCGGTCGCCGCCGTGAACCAGGGCGGCCGGCGCAAGGGCGCCGCGGCGGTCTACCTGGAGACCTGGCACGCCGACATCGAGGAGTTCCTGGAGCTGCGGGACAACACCGGCGAGGACGCCCGCCGCACCCACAACCTCAACCTCGCCCACTGGGTGCCGGACGAGTTCATGCGCCGGGTGGACGCCGACGGGCAGTGGTCCCTGTTCTCACCCGCCGACGTGCCCGAGCTGGTCGACCTCTGGGGCGCGGAGTTCGACGCGGCGTACCGCGCGGCGGAGGCGGCGGGGCTGGCCCGCAGGACGCTGCCCGCCCGTGAGCTGTACGGGCGCATGATGCGTACCCTCGCGCAGACCGGCAACGGCTGGATGACCTTCAAGGACACCGCCAACCGCACCGCCAACCAGACCGCCGAGCCGGGCCACGTCGTCCACTCCTCCAACCTCTGCACGGAGATCCTGGAGGTCACCGACGACGGGGAGACGGCGGTCTGCAACCTGGGCTCGGTCAACCTCGGCGCCTTCGTCGACGTGGCCGCGGGCGACCTCGACTGGGAGCGGCTGGACGCCACCGTCCGCACCGCCGTCACCTTCCTGGACCGGGTCGTCGACATCAACTTCTACCCGACCGAGCAGGCGGGCCGCTCCAACGCCCGCTGGCGCCCGGTGGGCCTCGGCGCGATGGGCCTGCAGGACGTCTTCTTCCGGCTGCGCCTGCCCTTCGACTCCCCCGAGGCGAAGGCCCTCTCCACCCGCATCGCCGAGCGCATCATGCTCGCGGCCTACGAGACCTCCACCGACCTCGCCGAGCGCAACGGCCCGCTGCCGGCCTGGGAGAAGACCCGTACGGCCCGGGGCGTGCTGCACCCCGACCACTACGGCGTCGAGGCCGCCTGGCCCGAGCGCTGGGCCGCGCTGCGCGCGCGCATGGCCACCACCGGCCTGCGCAACTCCCTGCTCCTGGCGATCGCCCCGACCGCCACCATCGCCTCGATCGTGGGCGCCTACGAGTGCATCGAGCCGCAGGTGTCCAACCTGTTCAAGCGCGAGACGCTCTCCGGCGAGTTCCTCCAGGTCAACTCGTACCTGGTGGACGACCTCAAGCGGCTCGGCGTGTGGGACGCCCGCACCCGCGAGGCGCTGCGCGAGGCCAACGGCTCGGTGCAGGGCTTCTCCTGGATCCCCGAGGACGTCCGCGCCCTGTACCGCACCGCCTGGGAGATCCCGCAGCGCGGCCTGATCGACATGGCCGCCGCCCGCACCCCCTACCTCGACCAGGCCCAGTCGCTGAACCTGTTCCTGGAGACGCCGACCATCGGGAAGCTCTCCTCGATGTACGCGTACGCCTGGAAGCAGGGCCTGAAGACCACGTACTACCTGCGTTCCCGCCCGGCGACCCGCATCGCCCGCGCCGCCGCCCGGGCCACCGTCCCCGCACAGCAGACCCCCGATCCCGAAGCGGTCGCCTGCTCCCTGGAGAACCCCGAGTCCTGCGAGGCCTGCCAGTAATGACCACCGAGATCCCCGCGACCCCCGCCACCAAGAACCTGCTCGACCCGGGCTTCGAACTGACCCTGCGCCCCATGCGCTACCCGGACTTCTACGAGCGCTACCGGGACGCCATCAAGAACACCTGGCACGTCGAGGAGGTCGACCTCCACTCGGACGTCGCCGACCTGGCGAAGCTCAGCCCCATGGAGCAGCACCTGATCGGCCGGCTGGTGGCCTTCTTCGCCACCGGCGACTCGATCGTCGCGAACAACCTGGTGCTCACCCTCTACAAGCACATCAACTCCCCCGAGGCGCGGCTGTACCTGTCCCGCCAGCTCTTCGAGGAGGCCGTGCACGTCCAGTTCTACCTGACGCTGCTGGACACCTACCTGCCCGACCCGGAGGACCGCGCCGCCGCCTTCGCGGCCGTGGAGAACATCCCCTCCATCCGCGAGAAGGCCGGGTTCTGCTTCAAGTGGATGGACTCGGTCGAGTCGATCGACCGGCTGGAGAGCCGGGCCGACCGCCGCCGCTTCCTGCTCAACCTCATCTGCTTCGCCGCGTGCATCGAGGGCCTGTTCTTCTACGGCGCCTTCGCCTACGTGTACTGGTTCCGCAGCCGGGGCCTGCTGCACGGCCTGGCCACCGGCACCAACTGGGTGTTCCGGGACGAGACCATGCACATGTCCTTCGCCTTCGACGTGGTGGACACGGTGCGCAAGGAGGAGCCGGAGCTGTTCGACGACCAGCTCCGGCAGCAGGTCACCGACATGCTGCGGGAGGCCGTCGAGGCCGAGCTGCAGTTCGCGCGCGACCTGTGCGGTGACGGCCTCCCGGGCATGAACACCGACTCGATGCGGGAGTACCTGGAGTGCGTCGCCGACCAGCGTCTGACGCGGCTCGGCTTCGCCCCGGTGTACGGCTCCGAGAACCCCTTCTCCTTCATGGAGCTGCAGGGCGTTCAGGAGCTGACCAACTTCTTCGAGCGCCGCCCCTCGGCGTACCAGGTCGCGGTGGAGGGCACCGTCGACCTGTCCGAGGACTTCTGAGTCCGCCGGGGCTCCTCGCTCTCCCGCCGGTTCTCCTGGGCCTCCCTGAGCTGACGGTCGATGCGCTTCTCGCGCACGATGCCGATCACCGAGGGGAGGACCATGAGGACCAGGAGTCCGAAGGTCACGAGCATTCCGATCAGGGCTTCCATCTGGTTGCTGTTCATGACACCACTGTCGCGCCCCGGACTCCTTACCGGCAGTGGCAGGACTGCCGCAGGGCCTCGATTTCCTGCCACTTCCGAGGCACACTGTCGGCATGTTGCGGAACGTGGCAGCCGTCCTGCTGGACGGCGCGCATCCTTTCGAACTCGGCGTCGTCTGCGAGGTCTTCGGCATCGACCGGACCGACGAGGGCCTGCCGCGGTACGACTTCGCGGTGGTCTCCGCGGAGGGCCCCGAGCTGACCACCCACGTCGGCGGGCTCACCGTCTCCACGCCGTACGGGCTGGAGCGGCTGGAGGAGGCCGACCTGATCACGGTGCCGGCGGGGAGCGACTTCGCCCGCCGCGAGTACCCGCCGGAGCTGCTGGAGGCGCTGCGGCGGGCCGTGGACCGGGGTGCGCGGGTGTTGAGCGTGTGCTCCGGGGTGTTCGTGCTGGGCGCCGCCGGTCTGCTGGACGGCCGGCGGTGCGCGGTGCACTGGCACCACGCCGCCGAGCTGACCCGGCAGTACCCGCGGGCGTCCGTGGCCCCCGACGTGCTCTACGTGGACGAGGACCCGGTGATCACCAGCGCCGGCACCGCCGCCGGCATCGACGCCTGTCTGCACATCGTCCGCAAGGAGCAGGGGCCGGAGGTCGCCAACAAGATCGCCCGGCGCATGGTCGTGCCGCCGCACCGGGACGGCGGCCAGGCCCAGTACATCGAACGGCCGCTGCCGCGTTCCTCCTGCGACACCGTCGGCGAGGTGCTGTCCTGGATGGAGCAGCACCTCGACGAGGAGGTCACCGTCGACCAGCTCGCGGCGCGGGCGCACATGTCGCCGCGCACCTTCGCCCGCCGCTTCCAGCAGGAGACGGGTACGACCCCCTACCGCTGGATACTGCGCCAGCGCGTGCTGCTGGCCCAGCGGCTGCTGGAGGCGACGGACGAGACCATGGACGCGATCGCGTGGCGCACCGGATTCGGTACGGCAGCGGCCCTCAGGCACCAGTTCGTCAGGGCCCTGGACACCACACCGCACGCCTACCGGCGCGCCTTCCGCGGCCCGCAGGCGGCGGCCTGAGCGTCACCGGGCCACGGGCCTGACCAGCAGGTCGTGCGGACGGAGGGTGATGCCCACCCGGACCGCGTCGTTGGAGCCGGCCACCTGCTCGAAGCGGTACTTCGCGGCCAGGGCCGCCGTGATCAGCGTCAGCTGCGCCATCGAGAAGTGGTCGCTCGGGCACTTCCGATTGCCGACGCTGAACGGCTTCATGGCGTATTTCGGTACCGCCCCCGCACGCTCCGGAAGCCATCGGTCCGGGTCGAACTCCAGGTTGTCGGCGTACGACTTCGCATCGCGCTGGATTGCGAACGGACTGTAGATGATGTCCGACCCGGCCGGAATGCGATAGCCACCGAGTTCGGTCTCGACGACCGCGCGGCGCGTCAATACCCACACGGCGGGACGCAAACGCATGGCTTCCACGATGACATTGTTCGTGTGGGTGAGTCTGCGGACGTCCTCGAATGCGACGGGGCGCCCTCCGGTGACCTCCCGGACTTCGTCCCGTATGCGGTCCGCGTGTTCCGGGTGGTCGGCAAGTGCCTGCAGCAACCACATGATGGTGGAGGCGATGGTCTCACTTCCGGGGGTGAGTATCGCGACCACCTGGTCGTGGATCTCCTGTTCACCGATCGGGTCACCATTGTCGTCCTTCGCCTCCAGCAACGCCGTCAGCAAATCGTCCGGCTTTTGACCGGACGCGCGGCGCTCGGCGATGATCTCGTCGACCAGCAGGTGCAGATCGGCCAGCGCGTTGTTGAATTCGCGATTGGCCGGAAGCGGCAGCCGGTAGAGCGGCCCCAGCGGGACGACCATGCGCCGGTACATGCCCCGGAAGACGGTGGCGAGCGCGACGCACAGCCGCTCCGCCCGCTCGTCCATGTACTGGCCGCGCAGCAGGCAGCGGGCCGCGACGCGCACGGCGACCCGGAAGGACTCGGAGGTGGCGTCGACCGTCCGCCCGGGCTGCCAGCGTTCGGCGAGCGCGTGTGCCTCCTCCTCCATGATCGGCCCGTAGGCGGGGATGGCGTCGAGCCGGAACGCCGGCTGGATGGTGCGCCGCTGCCGGCGGTGGAGCGGGCCGTTGGCCGTCGCCACGCCCTCCTTGCCGAGCAGGCCCTCCAGGGACTCCCAGAGCGGACCGGCTATGTGGTAGTCGGGGCTCAGGGCCAGGGCGCCCGTGAGTTCGGGCGCGGTGACCGCGTAGACGGTCTTGGGGCCCAGCTTGATGCGAACGATGTCACCGTGGTCGCGCAGCTGGGACATGAAGGCCAGCGGGTCACGGGCCAGCCGCCAGCCGTGGCCGAGGAGCGGGACGCCGCCGCCCGCCACGGGCGGCTCGCGCAGCTCGGGTGTCGCCTGGTCCCGGCTCACGGGGGACGCGGGCGCGTCCTGTCCGGCGGTCGCCGGGGACTCGGGGAAGGACTGGACGGTCATTTCTCACCTGCCGCTTCGTTGTTGACGTACGGGGGTGTGGACCGGTCGTCCCAGTTGTCGACCATGTACCGGCCGGACTCGTGGTGGAACCAGTAGACGGAACTGAACCAGTTCCGCATATTGCCGACGTTGGCCCGCACCGCGCCGCTCAGTTCTTTTCCGCGCACGGTGCCGTCGTCGAGCCGGTCGGCGAGCCGTAACGCTTCCTGTTCCACGCCGAGAAATTCGGTGATGCATTCCTCCACGCACCGCCGGACTTCCCCTATGGATTCCTCCAGGGTCAGTCCGTGATGAGTGATGAGGCTGATACCGAGATTGTGGACCTCGTCGCCCGCAATTTCCTTGGGCAGGGAGCAGAGGTCGTTGTACCAGGCGGCGAATTCCTGACTCAGTAAGGCGGCCCGACGGTACGCCGGGTGTTTCCGCACGGTGTCCGGGAGTTCGCAGCCCGCGCTCGGCTCCAGCAGATCGGTCCAGATCCAGTGCGCGAACGTGAGCCGGCGCAGTTCGAGGTACTCCTCCACCCCGGGCACGATTCCGTGGGTCCGGTTGTGGAATTCCCGGTCGTACGCCTCGATCACCGCGTGGAAGTGCCGGGCGAACCGGGCATTCCACTTCGCCGGCGGCGGCAGGAAGGCGTACAACCGCCGCACACTGTCGGCGAACCCGGCGACCAGGGTGTCCTCGTGGTGCAGGTGGTCCTCGGGAGAGTCGAGGGCCGCGTGCAGCTGGTTCCGCAGCCGCCGCCAGGCGCCGGGGCGGTCGTGGACGATGTCGCGGTCGTGCCGGTCGTCCCAGACGAAGAACCAGGCGCTGTAGTCCGCGATCGCCTGCAGGACCTCGTCGGGGGCGCCCAGGTAGTACCCCGCCATGAGATCCGTGTAGCACAGGCCATCGGCATATTCCGCGACCTTGTCCGCCGGCATGAGCCGTTTCTCGAGCAGCCAGGTACGGGTCTTCTCCTGGAGCCGCGGCCAATACGGGTGCAGTCGGCGGGGAAATGCCGCCTCGATCACCGGAAGGCGGAGCGATGGCGGTACTGCGATCGCGGTCGGTGTCGCTGTGGTGCCGTGTGAGAAAGCATGCACGAACAAACCCCTCTCAGCCGCCGGTGGCGCACCCCTCGCGCTGAGCGGGGCGTGCGCCGTTGCGTATCCCCGCGCTTCCTATTCAGCACCACAACTGACCGCTATGGGAACGGATTTGCTCCATTCACTACCCCTGGTGCCGGAATTCTCCTGTTGTGTGGCAGGTTCCGACAGACGCACGGCGCCTGCCCGGGGGAGTCCCGAACAGGCGCCGTGCGTACGGAAGATGTGTGACCGGTGGGGCGGTGTCAGTCGTTCGCGACCACGGGGTAGCGCGGCTCGTTCTCGGCCATCTGCCGCAGCGCTTCCCTGCGTTCACGCTTGGAGAGCCGATCGATGTACAGGTACCCGTACAGGTGGTCCGTCTCGTGCTGCAAACACCGTGCGAAGTAGCCGGTGCCGCGCACCTTGACCGGGTTGCCCTTCTCGTCCTGCCCGGTCACCTCGGCGTAGTCGGGGCGGGCGAGCGGCGCGTAGGCGGTGGGCACGGACAGGCAGCCCTCGTTGCTGTCGTCCAGCCGGCGCCGGTCGGCGGGCAGTTCGACGAGCCGCGGGTTGCAGACCACGCCCACGTGGCGGACGCCCTCGTCGTCGGGGCAGTCGTAGACGAAGACCTTCTTGGCGACGCCGATCTGGTTGGCGGCGAGGCCGACGCCCTCGGCGGTGCGCTGGCTGGCGAACATGTCCGCGACCAGCTGCTGGAACTCCTCGCCGAAGTCGGTGACGTCCTCGCACTCCTTGTGCAGCACCGGGTTGCCGACCACCGTGATCGGACGCGAGGTGCCGCGCTCCCGCCAGGCCGTCTCGCGCTCCTCGCACTCCCCGGTGTCGACGACGAACCCGTCCTCGTCCACGGGGAGCACGCCCGCGTGCTGCTGATCGGTGTCCTGCTGGGCCATGACCGACGTATGCCTTCCTCGAACAACTAAGGGTGATGCCGCCGGCGACCGCTGCCGCCCAGGCGCTGGTAAAGACTACGGGGCCGCTCAGCAGACCTCTTCCAGATCCCGCCAGTCACGCGAGTCCGGGCTGTCCGCGACCCACCCGTCCAGCAGCCCCCTCACCAGCGCGGCCGGCGCCGCCACCCCGCACTCCCGCTCCGGCACCCACAGCTGCCCGTCGGTGCGGTGGCCGAGCGGCCCGGGATGCCCCGGTTCGCTGTGGTCGTGCGGGTCGAGGTGCTCGCCCTCGCCCTCGTCGGACGGCATCCGTGACTCCGAGCACATCCGGCACAGCAGCCGGACCGACGACGACCAGTCCTCGGCGGCGAACCCCGCGTCGGCGGCGAGCTGCTCCAGGGCGTCCCGGTCGGCCTCGGTGGCGGCCTCCAGGAGGACCACCCAGGTGGGCACGGGCGACGGCGCCCACAGCTCGATCTCGTCGAAGACCGGGTAGGCGTGTCCGGCGGTGGTGGTCCGCTCCCCGTGCGGCACCCCGTCGTGCAGGACGACCTCACCCCAGCGCCGGCCGGAGGAGGGCAGCGGGATGGACAGCACCTCGACGCGGGCGGGGTCCAGCCGCCGCCCCCAGACGACCTCGGCCTCCCCCTCCGGGGACAGCCGGACGGCGGCGCTGCCCAGCTCCATGCCGAGCGGCTCGCCGGCGTCCGTCGCGTTCCCCGGGGTACGCAGCCCGTAGGCCTGCCAGGCCCGGCGGGCCAGCGGCCAGTCCTGCAGGGCGGTCGCCGCGATGCCGACGTTCCACCAGTCGGGCGCACCGACGTCCCGGTCGAGCAGCGCCACGGCCCGCAGGCCGGCCGCCCTGGCCTGCTCCCAGTCGTGCCGGAACTTGTGCAGCAGGGCGAGGTTGAACCAGGACTCCGACAGCCACGGTTCCAGGTCGGCGGCGCGCGTGAGCAGCGCGCCGGCATCCTCGTACCGACCGTCGCCGATCAGTGTGAACGCCCGGTCGGTGGCCTGCCGCCAGGAGGCGGAGGGCCGGTGCCGTCCCTTGCCGAAGATCCTCACGATTCCCGCCTGCCAGTTCCGTTCTGTGGGCTGGCTGTGCCTTCCCGCGCCCCCGGACACCTTCTCCTTCGCATCCAACCACGTACGGCCACGAGGTCGCTCATTACCCATGGGTTACCCAGTAGCGGGGCCGGTAAGACAGCCCGCCCCCGTCCCGCCCCTGCCCTCAACCGAGCCGCTCACGCCTGGCCTCTCCCTGCCGGGAGAGCACCCGGGCCAGCGCCTCCACGACGTCGGGTGCGTAGTCGTCCGCGGTGGCCAGGCGCAGCTCCTCCAGCGCCGTGAGGCCGCCGCCGGGGCCGGCGTCCCGCGCCTTCTCCTCGTAGGCGTTGACGGCCCGCACGATCCGCGCGGCGAGCGGCTGCTCCCGGCAGGGGTCGGCCTGGCGCTCCACCACCACCGCGACCGCCGCGTCGACCCCGGTCTGGCGCACGACGGCCCCGCCGAGCAGGGCGATGCGCCGCTGCTCCGCGGCGGGCAGGCAGGCGGTGGCTCCGGCCGGTACCGGGTCGACGAGGCTCAGCTGGCCGATGTCGTGCATGAGGGCCGCGTACTCCAGCACGGTCAGGTCCGTGCCGGACAGCCCCAGCTCGCGCCCGACGGCGCCGCTGAGCCCGGCGACGCGGCGGGCGTGACCGGCCGGGGTGTACCCGGCGATCTCGGTGGCCCGGGCCAGGGAGGCGATGGTCTGCCGGTAGGTGGCCCGCACGGCCGCGTACCGCCGGTAGGACAGCTGGGTGAGGAGCAGCGGTACGCACAGGACGGGGAGCGCCCACAGCCCCGCGACGGCCACCGCGAGCGCCATCACCGCCCCGGTCGCGCAGACCGCGGACGTGATCCCGACCATGCCGCGCAGCTCCTCGCGCAGCAGCGGGCCGAAGGGCCACCCGGTGCGTGCGTGCGCCGGGGCCGCGGCGAGCAGGGCGTCGCACAGCGCGGTCAGGGCCAGCAGGGCGAGGAGCAGCAGCACCTGGGCGGGACCGCTCCAGTCGTGGAAGGCCCCTTGGGTGTACAGCGGCCGGAAGCACACGGCGGCGAAGGCGACGGTGAGCACGCGCCGCGCCAGGTGGTCCAGCACGGGCCCGCCGCCCCGCGCGATGCGGGGCACGCTGCCGAGCAGGGAGGCGGCGAGCACGACGGTGACGGTCTGGCCGACGCCGTGCTGGGTGGGCCGCCCGGCGACGTCCCCGAGCAGGGCGTACGCCGGCGCTCCGGCGGCCGCGAGCGGCGCGGCCTCCCGGGCCCCGGTCCCCGTCCACCGGGTCAGCTCGCCGAGGGCGACGAGAAGACCGAAGGCGAGCGCGGCGGACCGGTCCGCCGGTCCCGACCACAGGACGGACACGAGGGAGGCGAGCGCGAGCAGCCCGGCACACGCCGGGAGCAGCGTGTAAGCCGCCGACGCCCGGGGCCGGTACGCGGTCAGGGGCCCGTACGGTGACGCCGTCACGTCCCGCCCCCGCAGTGGGTGCCGGTGCCTCGCCCCGGCTGTTCCGTCATCGCGCCCCTCTCCCCGCGCTGTTCCGCGCCCCTCCGCCGACGCTGTCCCCCGGCTCCCCACCGCGACGGCCCGGGACCGCGTCCGGGGGCCTGGCCGGCGTGCCGTCCGCCGTCACGGCCGGGCGCCAGCCGTGGCGGTCCAGGGCGCGGACCAGCGCTCCGACCATCCGCGGGTCGAACTGGGCCCCGGCGCACCGCCGGAGTTCCTCCACGGCCGCCGGGACGGGCCGGGCCCGGCGGTAGGAGCGCGTGGACGTCATCGCGTCGAAGGCGTCGGCGACGGCCACCACCCGGGCCGACTCCGGGATCCGGTCGCCGGTCAGGCCGTACGGGTAGCCGCTGCCGTCCAGTCGTTCGTGGTGGTGGAGGACGGCGGCCCGGGCCTCGCCCAGGAAGCGGATGCCGCGCACCATCTCGTGCCCGTACTCGGGGTGCAGCTCGATCACCCGGCGTTCCTCGGGCGTCAGCGGCCCGTCCTTGCGCAGCAGCCGGGTGGGCACACCGAGCTTGCCGACGTCGTGCAGGATCCCGGCGAAGCGGAGCGTCTCGACGCGCTCGTCGTCCATGCCCAGTTCCCGGGCGATCATCATGGAGGCCTGTCCGACGCGCTCGCTGTGCCCGCGCGTGTAGCCGTCCTTGATGTCGACGGCCTGCACCAGGGCGCGGATGGTCGCCTGGTGGGCGGCCCGCTCCCGGTGGTACTGGGCGAAGGCCCACCACGCCACGCACATCGGCGGCAGCACGAGCAGCGCGGCGACGGCCCCGTACGGGCTGCGCCACAGGACGGCCATCATCAGCCCGGCGAGACCGTGCACGGCGATCGGCGCCGGCGACC
Organism: Streptomyces sp. NPDC041968; assembly: GCF_055589025.1. Lineage (NCBI taxonomy): Bacteria > Bacillati > Actinomycetota > Actinomycetes > Kitasatosporales > Streptomycetaceae > Streptomyces > Streptomyces sp. NPDC041968. The sequence goes on from NZ_JBVJCB010000006.1 coordinate 196,191, forward strand.
GGGAGAACAGCCCGCGCCAGGCCCGGCGCGCGGGCACCCGGTCGGCGAGCACCGAGATGCCGCCGTCCAGCAGGGTCAGCACCAGGCAGAAGGCCAGCACCGCGGCCCCCGCCGGCCCGAGCGCGTACGGGAAGTCGGCCGCGACGACCGCCTCCGGGCCGTCGAGGCCCCCGTGCACCCGTGCCGCCGCCCACACGGCGAGGGCCAGCTGAGCGGCCCGCCAGACGCGCCGCAGCGCGGCGGGGCGCCGCGCCACCGGCGACAGCAGGGCCCCGGGCAGCGCCACGAGCGCGGCGGCCGGCGGTGGCAGCAGGAAGGCCCCGGCGAGCAGGACGGGGTAGCAGGTGCCGAAGGAACAGGAGCGGGCGGAACGGGCGGCCAGCTCCGAGCCCGCGCACAGCCCGGCGAGCAGCGCCACGGTCCACCAGGGTGTGTCCGCCTCCGGCAGCGGGCGCAGACAGACCAGGGCGGCGAGGACCGCGCCGGCGACGTACGCCCGCGCGCGTGCCGGTACGGCGTCCATGTGCCCCTCCCCCGGCCATGTCTGTCAGGCTCCGGAGCCTAGGGCGGGGGCAGGGACGTGCGGACAGATAACCCGCGGATTAGCACGTACGAGTGATGTGGCTCCTGACGTGCCACGTCACGTAAGGGGACCGGACCGGTACGGAACCGGACCGGTCCGGGACCGCCTCAGGACTCCTGCGGAGTCGGCGGCGCGGCCGTGACGTCGTGTTCGGGCACGGACTGCCCGGAGCGGATCAGGTCGATCCGGCCCATCACCTTGGACCTCAGGTCACCCGGTACGTCGTCCTGCCCGCAGCACCGCTTGACCAGCTTCTTCACGGCCTGCTCCAGCCCGTACTTCTCCAGGCAGGGCGAGCACTCCTCGAAGTGGTGCTCGAACTTCACGCAGTCCGAGTCCGGCATCTCCTTGTCGAGGAACTCGTAGAGATGATCGAGGATTTCGCTGCACTCCGTCTCGTGCGGCTCTCCGCAGCTCATGACCCCGAGCCTTTCGCTTCGTTCGACTCTCCGGCGCCGGCCGGGACCAGGCCGCGATCGCGGGCGTAGTCCTCCAGCATGCCGCGCAGCTGACGCCGTCCACGGTGCAGCCGGGACATCACCGTACCGATGGGTGTCCCCATGATGTCGGCGATCTCCTTGTAGGCAAAGCCCTCGACGTCCGCCAGGTACACGGCGATACGGAACTCCTCGGGGATCGCCTGGAGCGCCTGCTTCACGTCCGAGTCGGGCAGATGGTCGAGCGCCTGCGACTCGGCGGAGCGCAGACCGGTCGACATGTGCGACTCGGCGCGCGCGAGCTGCCAGTCCTCGATCTCCTCGGCCGCGCTGCGCTGGGGTTCGCGCTGCTTCTTGCGGTACGAGTTGATGAAGGTGTTGGTGAGGATGCGGTACAGCCACGCCTTGAGGTTGGTGCCCTCGCGGAACTGGTGGAAGGACGCGTACGCCTTGGCGTAGGTCTCCTGCACCAGGTCCTCGGCGTCGGCCGGGTTGCGCGTCATGCGCAGCGCGGCCGAGTACATCTGGTCGAGGAACTCCAGCGCGTCCCGCTCGAAGCGCGCGCTGCGCTCCGCGGACGACTCCGTGCCCCCGCCCCGGCCCTCGGGCTGCTCCGCCTGGCCGTGTTCGGTCCCTGCGTCGGTCCCAGTGACCGGACCCACCTCCTCCAGTGACGTCACGGAACCGAATGCGGCCCCGCTCGAATCGGAGGATAGACGACCTGCGGTCAAGGCCGCTTGTCCAAGGGTCGAGGGCGCTCGTCCCGCGGCCGGGGACGCCGGCCGATCCGGTCCGCCCGACGTCCGGACGGGGGCGGTCTTCGCCGCGTGCAGCACTGTCCAGTCCAGGTCGGCGCGGCTGCTGCGACTCGGGCAGAAGGCTGATGCCATGCGACGGGCTCCCTCTCGTACGGCGTCGGTGCTGGTGCTGGTGCTCAGCACGGTATGTCCGCCACAACAGCGGCCGTCCGCCGGTCATTCCCGGGCCGTCACCCGAGTGAGCGGACCCACTCCAGGACCCCGTCGGTGATCGTTTCCAGGGCCTGTTCCTGGGTGGTCGGCGCCCGCTTGGGCACGGCGAGACCATGGTCGCCGTACGCCACCTCGATCAGGTCGTAGGTGCCCGCCGGGGTCTTCGGGAACTCCTCCGGGCGGCCGAACGGGTCGTTGCCGCCCTGGACGACGAGGGTCGGCACGCCGGCCCCCAGCAGTTCCTCCGCGCGGGACTTCTCCGGCTTGCCCGGCGGGTGCAGCGGGAAGCTCAGGGCGAGGACGGCGTGGGCGCCCAGTTCGGCGGCGGTGCGGCAGGCGACGCGGGCGCCGGCGCTGCGGCCGCCCGAGATCACCGGCAGCCCGGGCGCGGCCAGCGCGGGCCAGATGCCCCGCCAGCCGGCGTCCAGGGTCTTCGGCGCGGGCGCGAGCTTCCTGCCGGCCACCCGCCAGGGCTGCTCGACGAGGGCGACGGTCACGCCGTGCGCCGGCAGCGCGTCCGCCAGTGCCCTGAGGTCGCGCGCCTCGATGCCGCCGCCCGCGCCGTGGCTCACGCCCAGTACGAGACGGGGCGTCTGCGCCGGGTGCCAGGTGACGCGGGCGGTGCCGGTGTCCGTGGGGACGGTCTCGGTCTGCGTGTTCTCGCTGCTCACGTCAGAAGAGTGTGCCCTCTTCCGGTCCCTCCAGCTCCTTCAGCAGCTCGGGACCGTTGTTGCGCACGTTGCTCACGGCCGTGGTGACGGGGAACGCCCGCATCAGCCCTGCGGGCGGCGGCGCCAGCAGCGAGGTCAGCTCGTCGGGGTCCGTGCGCGTCGGGTCGAGCCAGTCGTCCCACCGGTCCGGCGTGAGCATCAGCGGCATCCTGGGGTGGATGTCCGCGAGGGCGTGCGGTCCGTCGTCCGGGGCGAGCGCCAGGGGGGTGGTCTCGGCCTCCGTGGTGATCACCGAGCACGTGACCCACCAGGCCCGCGGGTGGTCGTCCGGCAGCGTCTTGTCCCGCCAGAACTCGTACAGGCCCGCCATGGCGAAGACGGACCCGTCGGCCGGGGTCACGAAGTACGGCTGCTTGCGGGGCCGCTTCCTGCGCCCCTCGACCTCCAGGTCGCGCTCCTGCTTGCCGGTGACCCATTCGAAGTAGCCGTCGGCGGGCAGGATGCAGCGCCGGGTGGCGAAGGCACGGCGGTAGGACGGCTTCTCGTGGACGGTCTCCGCGCGCGCGTTGATCATCCGGGCGCCGCCCTCGGGCGTCTTGGACCAGGAGGGGACCAGGCCCCACTTCAGCTTCCGCAGCTGGCGAACCGGCTTCGGGTCCTCGACGTCCTTCAGGGGGCGGTCGAGGACGGCGTAGACCTCCTTGGTCGGGGCCACGTTGTAGTCGGGCTCCAAGGTCTCCTCGGGCTCCCACTTCTCGATCCCGAAGATTCCCGCGAGATCCTCGGGTCGACGACTCGCCGCATACCGTCCGCACATACGTGCCACACTGCCAGGCCCGCCCGTCTTCCGGCCACCACCCGTCGACGGGACGGCGCGCACCACCTGCCCGACCGATCGCACGAGGAGCCCTCACCGGACATGGACCACCTCGCATCGGCCTCGCTCGCCTCCCTCTGGGACGAGGTCTCCGGCACCCAGCCCGATCCCGACCTGTGGGTGGTGATCGCGACCCTGGTCGCCGCGCTCGCGGTCGTCGTGCCGCACGGGCTGTGGCGGATAGCCCGCAACGCCGTCACCATCGCCCACGAGGGCGGCCACGGGCTGGTGGCGCTGCTGACCGGGCGGACGCTGACCGGCATCACCCTGCACTCGGACACCAGCGGCCTGACCGTCAGCCGGGGCAAGCCGCACGGGCTCGGGATGATCCTCACCGCGGTCGCCGGCTACACCGCTCCCCCGCTGCTCGGCCTCGGCGGCGCCGCGCTGCTGGCCTCGGGACGCATCACCCTGCTGCTGTGGCTGGCGACGGCGCTGCTCGCCGCCCTGCTGGTGATGGTCCGCAACGCCTACGGGGTGCTGACGGTGGTGCTCACCGGCGCCACCTTCGTCCTGGTGTCCTGGCTGGCCGGCCCGCAGGTGCAGGCGGCGTTCGCGTACGCGGTGGTGTGGTTCCTGCTCCTCGGCGGGGTGCGGCCGGCCTTCGAGCTGCAGGCGAAGCGGGCGCGCGGCGGCACCGGCGACTCGGACGCGGACCAGCTGGCCCGGCTGACGCACGCGCCGGCGGGGGTGTGGTTCTTCCTGTTCCACGCGGTGTCGCTGTGCTCACTGGTGGGCGGGGGACGCTGGCTGCTGGAGCTGTGAACGCGACGGTCCCCCGCGTCCGCCGCGTGGTCCGCGCTCTCCGGCCGCTGTCGCATATATGCACGGCACATGCCCTCGCAGCACTTTCGGTCAGGTTTCGCCGCTTTTGATCAAGATCTGTGCTCGTCCTCAGCCATTAAAGTGGGGCCCATGACCGTGAACCCCGCGCACACCGCCCTCTGGCCCGCCCCGCACGCGAGCGGGGCCGTCGACGCGACCGTCCATGTGCCCGGGTCCAAATCGGTCACCAACCGCGCTCTGGTACTGGCCGCCCTCGCCTCCGAGCCCGGCTGGCTGCGCCGTCCGCTGCGCTCCCGGGACACCCTGCTGATGGCCGGGGCCCTGCGCGCGATGGGCGTCGAGATCGAGGAGGGCGTCGGTCCGGACGGCACCGGCGAGTTCTGGCGGGTCATCCCGGCGGGCCTGCGGGGACCGGCCACGGTCGACGTCGGCAACGCCGGCACGGTCATGCGCTTCCTGCCGCCGGTCGCCACGCTCGCCGACGGCCCCATCCGCTTCGACGGCGACCCGCGGTCGTACGAGCGTCCCCTGCACGGCGTGATCGACGCGCTGCGCGCCCTCGGCGCCCGGATCGACGACGACGCGCGGGGTGCGCTGCCGTTGACCGTGCACGGTGGCGGGGCGCTGGAGGGCGGCCCGGTCGCGATCGACGCCTCCTCGTCCTCGCAGTTCGTGAGCGCCCTGCTCCTGTCCGGACCGCGCTTCAACCAGGGCGTCGAGGTCCGCCACACCGGCTCCGCGCTGCCGTCCATGCCGCACATCCGCATGACCGTCGACATGCTGCGCGCGGTCGGCGCCCAGGTCGACACCCCGGAGTCCGGCGGCGAGCCGAACGTCTGGCGGGTCACGCCGGGCGCGCTGCTCGGCCGGGACCTGACCATCGAGCCGGACCTCTCCAACGCCCAGCCCTTCCTGGCGGCGGCGCTGGTGACCGGCGGCAAGGTGGTCATCCCGGACTGGCCGTCCCGCACCACCCAGCCGGGTGACCGGCTCCGCGAGATCTTCACCGAGATGGGCGGCGCCTGCGAACTGACGGACTACGGGCTGGTCTTCACCGGTTCGGGTGCCGTGCACGGCATCGACGTCGACCTCGGCGAGGTCGGCGAACTGACCCCGGGCATCGCGGCCGTCGCCGCCCTCGCGGACTCCCCCTCGACCCTGCGCGGGGTGGCGCACCTGCGCCTGCACGAGACGGACCGCCTGGCCGCGCTCACCAAGGAGATCAACGAACTCGGCGGTGACGTCACCGAGACCGCCGACGGCCTGCACATCCGCCCGCGCCGGCTGCACGGCGGCGTCTTCCACACCTACGAGGACCACCGCATGGCCACGGCCGGCGCGATCATCGGCCTCGGCGTGGAGGGCGTGGAGATCGAGAACGTGGCGACGACGGCCAAGACCTTGCCCGAGTTCCCCGACCTGTGGACCGGGATGCTCGGGGCGTAGGGACGGATCGCCATGCGCCGCTACGGCAAGCACACCGACGAGGACGACATCCGGTCCCGCCCCAACCGCAAGGGCAACCGACCGCGCACCCACACCCGGCCCAAGCACGAGGACGCGGCCGAGGGTTTGGTCCTCACCGTGGACCGCGGACGCCTGACCTGCCTCGTCGAGGACCGGGTGGTCATGGCGATGAAGGCCAGGGAACTCGGCCGCAAGGCCGCGATCGTCGGCGACCGGGTGGCCCTGGTCGGCGACCTCACCGGCACGAAGGACACCCTCGCGCGCATCGTCCGCATCGAGGAGCGCAGCTCCGTCCTGCGCCGCACGGCGGACGACGACGACCCCTACGAGCGCGTCGTCGTCGCCAACGCCGACCAGCTCGCCATCGTCACCGCCCTCGCGGACCCCGAGCCGCGCCCCCGCCTGATCGACCGCTGCCTGGTCGCGGCCTTCGACGGCGGCCTCACCCCGCTGCTGGTGATGACCAAGTCGGACCTCGCCCCGCCGGACGAACTTTTGGAGCTGTACGGCGCGTTGGACATCCCCTACGTCGTCACCAGCCGCGAGGAGCTGGAGAACGGCGCCGCGGCCGACCTCGTCCGGGAGCACCTGGACGGCAAGATCACGGCCTTCGTGGGCCACTCCGGCGTCGGCAAGACGACCCTGGTCAACACCCTGGTGCCGGAGGACCGCCGTCGCGTGACGGGCCACGTCAACGCGGTGACGGGACGCGGCCGGCACACCACCACCTCGGCCCTCGCCCTGCCCCTGGCCACGGACACGGGCGGCTGGGTCGTCGACACGCCGGGCGTACGGTCGTTCGGGCTCGCGCACATCGACCCGTCCCGCGTGATCCACGCCTTCCCCGACCTGGTGCCGGGCACCGAGGGCTGCCCCCGCGCGTGCAGCCACGACGAGCCCGACTGCGCACTGGACGCCTGGGTCGCCGACGGACACGCCGACCCGGCCCGGCTGTACTCGCTGCGCCGGCTGCTGTCGACGCGGGAGCGGAAGGAAGGCGACTGACAGGAAGGCGGCGACCTTCGCGTTGTTTGCCGTGCCGTGCCACCGGTAAGTGCATAATCGCACCAAGCCGGATCCAAGCCTGAGCAAAGCCGGACGTAGCGACCAAGTGAAGACGAGCAGGCGACGCAGCGGTCACGGTACGGGACTACGGGAGGACACGACATGGCGTGGCTGCTGGTCATAGTGGCCGGGGTGCTCGAAACCGGCTTCGCCGTCTGCCTGAAGCTGTCGCACGGCTTCACCCGGCTCTGGCCCACCATCGCCTTCTGCGTCTTCGCGCTGGGCAGCTTCGGCCTGCTGACCATGTCCCTGAAGAAGCTCGACGTCGGCCCCGCGTACGCGGTGTGGACCGGCATCGGCGCGGCCGGCACCGCCATCTACGGCATGATCTTCCTCGGCGACCTGGTCTCGACCCTGAAGATCGTGTCGATCAGCTTCGTCATCATCGGCGTGATCGGACTGCAGTTGTCGGGCTCGGCGCACTGACGCGTCCCCCGTCACACCGTCAGTTCGCGCGGCAGCACGGTGCGTACGAGTTCCCCGGCCCCTCCCTCGCCGGGCGGCGCCGCGACGCAGGACAGCGCGAGCCGTACGGCCAGTTCGCAGGAGCGGGTCAGTTCCGTGGCGCTCGGCGGCGTGGGCGGGCCCGCGCCGTTCAGGGCGGCGACGGCACGGTCGCGGACGAGGGCGACGAGGTCACCGGGTGAGGGCAGCGGGCCGTCGGCGCGGCGCTGCGCCGGTACGGCGGAGGTGGACGGCACCGCCGTCAGGGCCGGGGCGGGCAGCCGTTCGCTCCAGCAGCCGGTGAGCATGGCCCGTACCAGGACGTTCTCGCGGGCGGCGGACGTGGTCCACTCGGCGGTGGCGGCGAGCCGTTCGCGGGGGTCGCCCGGGCCGCCGGACAGCGCGCGGTCCACCCCGGCCAGGTACCCGTCCGCCTCCCTGCGGACGAGCGCCCTGGCGAGTCCGTCCTTGCTGCCGAACTCGTTGTACAGCGTCTGCCGGGACACCCCGGCCGCCGCCGCCACGTCCACCATCCGCACAGCGGCCCACGGTCGACGCGCCAACGCCGTGTAGGCGGCATCGAGCAGGGACTCCCGGGCTGCAGGCACCATCGCCTCCCTCGGGCCGAACGACCTGGTGCCCAGATTTGACGGGTATGGGGGCACTGTCAAGGGTCCTCGCGCGGCAAGGATGCCCCGCCACGCCGGGCCGGACGGCCCCCTCCGCCGCGGCCCCACCCGCCCGCGTCCCGCCAACGACCGGGCGCCGCCCCGCCCGAGGCGCCCCTCCGTCGACTCGGCCCCGCTCGTCCCGCGAAACCCCTGGTGGCCCCGCCCCGCTTCCGGCAGATACCGTGACCGCATGGCCGACTACCTCGACGACCTCCGCCTCGCCCACGTCCTCGCGGACGCCGCCGACGCCGCGACGATGGACCGCTTCAAGGCCCTCGACCTGAAGGTCGAGACGAAGCCGGACATGACCCCGGTGAGCGAAGCGGACAAGGCCGCCGAGGAACTCATCCGCGGCCACCTCGCCCGGGCCCGGCCCCGCGACTCGGTCCACGGCGAGGAGTTCGGCGTGGCGGGCAGCGGCTCCCGCCGCTGGATCATCGACCCGATCGACGGCACCAAGAACTACGTGCGCGGCGTCCCCGTCTGGGCCACCCTCATCGCGCTCACGGAAGCCGCCGAAGGCGGTTACCAGCCCGTCGTCGGCCTCGTCTCCGCCCCGGCCCTGGGCCGTCGCTGGTGGGCGGTGAAGGACCACGGCGCCTTCACCGGACGCAGCCTGACCTCGGCCTCCCGGCTCCAGGTCTCCCAGGTGTCCGCGCTCTCCGACGCCTCCTTCGCGTACTCCTCGCTCAGCGGCTGGGAGGAGCAGGGCCGGCTGGACGGCTTCCTGGACCTGACCCGCGAGGTGTGGCGCACGCGCGCGTACGGCGACTTCTGGCCGTACATGATGGTCGCCGAGGGCTCGGTCGACCTCTGCGCCGAACCCGAGCTCTCCCTCTGGGACATGGCCGCGAACGCGATCATCGTCACGGAGGCCGGCGGCACCTTCACCGGCCTCGACGGCCGCCCCGGCCCGCACAGCGGCAACGCGGCGGCGTCCAACGGCCGGCTCCACGACGAGCTGCTCGGCTACCTCAACCAGCGCTACTGAGCGCGCTGCGGGCGCGCCTCGAGCGCCCCGCTCCGCACTCTTCACGCCCTCTTGTTGACCTGTGCTTTACCTGCCACTCTGAGAGTCCCCCACTTGTGAAATTGTGAATCCATGAACCAACTCATGGATCACCGGCAGGAGGTGGCTCCACCCATGCTCGTCCGCCAAGCCATGAGCACGGTCGTCCTCACCATCGGCCCCGACCACACCCTCCGCCAGGCCGCCGCGCTGATGTCCGCGCGCCGCGTCGGCGCGGCCGTGGTGCACGACCCCGACGCCGGCGGCATCGGCATCCTGACCGAACGCGACGTCCTCATCTCCGTGGGCCTGGGCCAGGACCCCGACACCGAACGGGCCCACGCCCACACGACCACCGACGTCGTGTTCGCCGCGCCGTGCTGGACCGTGGAGGAGGCCGCCCAAGCGATGGTGCACGGCGGTTTCCGCCACCTCATCGTCCTCGACGGCGGCGAGCCCGCGGGCATCGTCTCGGTCCGCGACATCATCCGCTGCTGGGCGCCGGCCCGACCGCGGCACGAGAAGCCGGCGGTGACGGCCTGAGCGGACCGCGCGACGACGACGAACGGGCCGGACCCCCGTTCCCGGGGATCCGGCCCGCCGCTACGACAAGCGGTCCAGTGCTGGACGTCAGCCGCGCAGGGCCTGGACCGCGGCCTCCAGCCGCTTGCCGAAGTCTCCGTCGGCCTGACGGAAGTTGTTGATCGCGCGCTCGACGATGTCCTCGCGCGAGACCTGGGAGATGCCGCCCGCCAGGTTGGCGACCAGGCGCTCCTTCTCCTCCTCCGTCATCAGGCGGTAGAGGTTGCCCGCCTGGACGAAGTCGTTGTCCTCGGCGTGCACGGGAGCCTCGGTGTTGCCCGTGACACCGGTGAGGGCCACCGGCTGCCACAGCGCCCGGTCCGTCTGGAACGGGCCGCCGAAGCTGTTCGGCTCGTAGTTCTTCGCGCCGCCGTGCCGACCGTCGTACAGGAAACCGTCACGCGCGTGGGTGCGGGCCTCGGTGGCGTGCGGGCGGTTCACCGGCAGGTGGTCGGCGTTGATGCCGACGCGGTAGCGGTGGGCGTCGCCGTACGCGAAGAGGCGGCCCTGGAGCATCTTGTCCGGGGACGGGCCGATGCCGGGCACGAAGTGCGCCGGGGAGAAGATCGACTGCTCGACCTCGGCGAAGATGTTCTGCGGGTTGCGGTTGAGCTCCAGCTTGCCGAACCAGACGATCGGGTAGTCCGCGTGCGGCCACACCTTGGTCAGGTCGAACGGGTTGAAGCGGTAGGTCGCCGCCTCGGCCACCGGCATGATCTGCACGCCGACCGCCCAGGACGGGAAGTCGCCGCGCTCGATGGCCTCACGCAGGTCGCGCTGGTGGGAGTCGGGGTCCTCACCGGCGAGCTTGGCGGCCTCCTCGGCGGTCAGGTTCTTGATGCCCTGGTCCGTCTTGAAGTGGTACTTCACCCAGAAGGCCTCGCCGGCCTCGTTGTTCCACTGGTAGGTGTGCGAACCGAAGCCGTCCATGTGCCGGTACGAGGCGGGGATGCCGCGGTCGCCGTGCAGCCAGGTCACCTGGTGCGTCGACTCCGGCGACAGGCTCCAGAAGTCCCAGACGTTGTCCGCCTCCTGGCTGCCCGTGTACGGGTCGCGCTTCTGGGTGTGGATGAAGTCGGGGAACTTGATGGCGTCCTTGATGAAGAACACCGGGGTGTTGTTGCCGACGAGGTCGTAGTTGCCCTCTTCGGTGTAGAACTTCAGCGCGAAGCCACGCGGGTCGCGGACGGCGTCCGCCGCACCCAGGTTGCCGGCCACGGTCGAGAAGCGGAGGAAGGTCTCCGTCTCCTTGCCGACCTCGGAGAGGAACGCGGCACGCGTGTACCGGGTGACATCGGCGGTGACCGTGAAGGTGCCGTAGGCGCCGGCACCGCGGGCGTGCACGACACGCTCCGGGATGCGCTCACGGTTGAAGTGGGCCAGCTTCTCGAGAAGGAGCTGGTCCTGGACGAGCACGGGGCCGCCGGCACCCGCGGTCTCGCTGTTCTGGTTGTCGGCTACCGGAGCACCGGCCTCCGTAGTAAGCGGTCCCTGAGTCACGTACGCCTCCTGCGCCAATCCTGCAAAACCTGTCCCTTGGCTAATGCCGGTCTCGATCCTACAATAGACATTGTCTAAGTCAAGTAAGGCTCCAAAGTCACACACGTTCGGGACCTGGTCCCCCTAGCTGTTAGGCTGGCCTCCATGAGTGACCTACTGGAACGACTGCGCGGACGCGGATGGCGCATGACCGCGCAGCGGCGTGTGGTGGCCGAGGTCCTCGAGGGCGAACACGTCCATCTGACGGCCGACGAGGTGCACGCCCGAGCCGTGGACAAGCTCCCCGAGATCTCCCGGGCGACCGTCTACAACACCCTGGGTGAACTGGTCTCGCTCGGCGAGGTGCTCGAGGTCGCGACGGACAAGCGCGCGAAGCGGTACGACCCCAACGCGCACCGGCCGCACCACCACCTGGTCTGCGCCCAGTGCGGCGCGATCCGCGACGTCCACCCGACCGGCAATCCGATGGCCGACCTCCCCGACTCGGAGCGCTTCGGCTTCACCGTCTCGGACGTCGAGGTGACCTACCGCGGCACCTGTCCGAACTGCGCGGCGGCCTAGACCCCTTCCACGTACGAGTGAGCCCCGGCAGCCTCTGGTTGCCGGGGCTCACTCACGTCGCGACCGCTGCTTACGGCGCTCACTGCCGCCCAACACGCCGAGGGCCGGAACCCTTTCGGATTCCGGCCCTCGGCCTTCAGTAGCGGGGACAGGATTTGAACCTGCGACCTCTGGGTTATGAGCCCAGCGAGCTACCGAGCTGCTCCACCCCGCGTCGATGAAGTGAACACTACGTCAACCCCTCGACCGGAAGCAAATCGCTTCCGCCCCGGCCGCGCCCCGCCTCCGCCCCGCCGGGCGGCGCGGAGGCGCGCGGCGTCAGGCCGACAGCTCCTGCCGCAGCGCGTCCCGCAGCCGGGCCGCCCGTTCCGCCACCTCCCGAGGTCCCAGCGAGACGGCCCGGTCGGCCCACCGCTGCCCCTGGGCCAGCTCGCCCCGCCGCGCGCAGACCAGCGCCAGCCGCAGCGCCGCCCGCCCGTGCCCCGCGTCGGCCGCGCGGCGCCACCACACGACGGCCTCGGGCTCGCTCCCCTCCCGCGCCAGCAGCAGCCCGAGGTTGAAGGCGCCGTTGCGGGACCCGGCCTCGGCCGCCTCCCGGTACCACCGGGCCGCCTCCACCACGTCGCCCCGGGCCGCGGCCAGCATGCCGACCCGCACCTGGGCGCGGCGGTGCCCCTGGGAGGCCGCCCGCTCGTACCACTCCTCGCACTCGGACTTCTCGTGCGCCGGCTCGCCCAGCTCGTGGGCGGGCGCAGGCGGCCGGCGGGCGTCGAGCACCGTCGCCAGGCGGTAGGCGGCCTCCGCGCTGCCACCCCCGGCCGCGCACCGCAGGAACCGCTCGGCGTCGCGCTCGTCCCCGGCACGCAGGCGCGCCATCCCGACCTGCAGGGCCGCCTCCGTGTGCCCGGCGGCCGCGGCCCGCTCGTACCAGCTCAGCGCCGCCCGCTCCTCGTCCCGTCCCGCGTGCAGGATGCCGAGGTTGAAGGCGGCGTCCACACTGCCCGCCTCGGCGGCCTTGGAGAACCACGGCTCGGCGCCGGTCTCGTCCCCGCCGCGCAGCAGCAGGATCGCCAGCGCGTTGGAGGCCTCCCGGTGTCCCGCGTAGGCCGCCCGGCGGTACCACTGCTCGGCCTGCGTGGTGCGCCCCTGTTCGGCGCAGAGCAGCCCGAGGTTGTACGCCCCGTTGTCGTCCCCGGCGTCCATCGCCGCGCGGTACCAGCGCTCGGCGGTCTGTGTCTCGCCACGCTCGGCGTGCAGCGCGCCCAGGGCGTTGGCGGCGTTGCCGTCGCCGTCCTGGGCGGCCCGCAGCCACCACACGGCGGCGCTCTCGACGTCCCCGGCGTCCCGGAGCAGGAAGCCGAGCGCGCAGGCCGCGCGGGCCTCGCCGTCCTTGGCGGACGTCAGGTACCAGCGCGCGGCCTCCTTCAGCTCGCCGCGCTTCTCCAGGATCGTCCCGAGGTGCAGGGCGGCTCGCCGGTGACCGCGTGCGGCGGCCTGCCGGTACCACTGCTCGGCCTCCTCGGACGCCGGGGTCGCCGGCCCGTCCTCGGAGTCCCGGTCCGGCCGGGCGGCACGGTCCAGCGACCGGGCCAGCCGGTAAGCGGCCTCCCGGTGCCCGCGTTCGGCCGCGGCCCGCATCCACCGCTCGGAACCGGCCTCGTCGCCGCGGTGCTCCAACAGGTCCGCGAGCGCGTAGGCGCCCAGCACGTGTCCCTGTTCGGCGGACTGGCACAGCCAGTACTCGGCGGCGGGCTCGTCCCCGCGCTCGCGGAAGTGCCGCCCCAGGGCGTGCGCGGCCGCGGCGGACCCGGCGACGGCGGCGATCCGCCACCAGCCGGCGGCCTCGTCCGCGTATCCGCGCTGGTGCAACAGGACGCCCAGGTTGTTGGCGGCGGCTCGGTCGCCGGCTGCGGTGGCGGCGCGCAGGTGGGTCTCGGCGCCGTCGAAGTCGCCGCGGCGCAGCAGCATCGCGCCGAGGACACTCATCGCCTCGACGTCACCGGCATCGGCGGCGATCCGCCGACGCACTTCCTCGGCGGCCTCGTCGGCGACTTCCTGAGCCTCGTCCGCGGTCTCCTCCTGACCCGACGGCTGGGCAAAACGCCCTGTGCCGAACAGATTTGCCATGTCCCCCATAACGTCCATCGTCGCACCACCTGCAACCTGGGTACATCCGGTATACCGCAGCCAGTGAGGTCACTTCAGCGTTTTGTCGACATGCCCACAGGGAGACAAGTCAAACACAGATGGGCCCAACTCCCCTGGGCGGCGCGGCCGTCGCCCCCGTCGGCACATGCGTTCGCACATCACGAAGGCCCGGATTCCTTGTGGAATCCGGGCCTTCGTGGTCGCTCGCACGTAGCGCTCGACTTCAGTAGCGGGGACAGGATTTGAACCTGCGACCTCTGGGTTATGAGCCCAGCGAGCTACCGAGCTGCTCCACCCCGCGCCGTTGTGTTCACAACCGTATCACGGCGCGGGGTGGGCTCTGACCAGGTCGAACGACGGCCCCGTGCGGGGCACGGAGTCGACTCGGGGCAGCGCCGTCAGCCGCTGTCCGAGCCCCCGCCGGCGTCACCGCTCGGTGAGGAGCTGGGACTGGCCTTGCCGTCCTCGCCCTTGTCCCCGTTCTTGCCGCCGCTCTCGTCGGCCTTGGCCTGTGCGTCCTCGGCCCGCCGCAGCGCCTCCTCCAGGTCCTTCTGCGCCTCGGCGTACGCGGCGAGGTCCTTCTGCTCCAGGGCTGTCTGCCCGGCGTCGAAGGCCTCCTGCGCGTCGCTCAGCGCTTCCCGGACCGTCGGGTTGGTGGACGTCGGTGGTGGCTCGGTCGTGTCCTCGCCCTCGTCCGCCGGTGGATCGGTCTCGGCGGCCTGCGCTCCGAAGACCTTGTTGAGGGCCTCGTCGAGGGTGTTCTCGAAGGCGGTGTTGCCCCCGTAGCTCACCAGCACCTTGCGCAGCAGCGGGTACTTGAGGTCGCCACCGCGGACGTAGACCGGTTCCACGTAGAGCAGTCCGCCGTCGAGCGGCACCGTCAGCAGGTTGCCGTACTCGACCTCCGAGTCGCCGCCTCTCAGCAGCCTGATGGACTCGGCGATGTCCTGTTCGGAGTTGAACTGGCTCTGGACCTGTTTGGGTCCGTCGACGGTCGTGCTGGTCGGCAGTTTCAGGATTCTGATCTTGCCGTAGCCCTCCGTCCCCGCTTCGGCGTCGACCGCCATGAACGCGCTGAGGTTGTCACGTCCGTTGGGTGTGAAGGTCGTCGTGAGCGAGAACGCCTGCTGCTGCTGGTCGGGCATCTTCATGCTCAGGTAGTACGGCGGTACCGCGTCGCCCGACTTGTTGGTCGGGTCGTCCGGCACCTGCCACACCTCGCTGCCGCTGAGGAACGTGTTGGCGTCCTTCACGTGGTAGCGCGTGAGCAGCTCGCGCTGGACCTTGAACAGGTCCTGCGGATAGCGCAGGTGCGCCATCAGCGCGCCCGAGATCTCGCTCTTGTCCTTCACCGTGTTCGGGAACGCCTTCATCCAGGTCTTGAGGACCGGGTCCTTGGTGTCCCACTGGTAGAGCTTGACGTCGCCGCTGTACGCGTCGACGGTCGCCTTCACGGAGTTGCGGATGTAGTTGACCTGGTTCTGCTGGGCCACCACCGCGCGCGAGTTGTTGTTCGCGGTCAGCGAGTCCGCCGTGGTGTCGCCCAGCGTCGTACGGGACGCGTACGGATAGCCGTTCGTCGTCGTGTAGGCGTCGACGATCCACTGGATGCGGCCGTCCACCACCGCCGGGTAGGCGTCGCCGTCGATGGTCAGCCACGGGGCGACCGCCTCGACGCGCTCCTTGGGCGTGCGGTTGTAGAGGATCCTCGAGCCCTCGCCGATCGCGCCGGAGTACAGGATCTGCGGCTCGCTGAACGCGGCCGCGTACGCCGCCCGGTTGATCGGGTTGGAGAGGTCGACGCCGCCGTCGCCCTTGTAGCTGAACGTCTTCTCGCCGGTGTCGTCGGAGTAGTCGATCTCCTTCTGGGGACCGCCGACGATCGAGTACGTGGTGGTCTTCTCGCCGTAGTACACCCGCTGCTCGTAGGTGCCGAGGTCGCCCTCGGACGGCAGGTCGGACTCGGTGAACACCGGACGGCCCTCGGGGTCGACCTCGGTGCCCTTGGCCGCGACGACGCCGTAGCCGTGGGTGTAGCGGAAGTGGTTGTTGATCCAGTTCTTCTTCGGGATTCCGGCGAGGTTCAGCTCGCGCAGACCGATGACCGTGTCCTGGTCCTTGCCGTCCTTGGCGTAGCGGTCGACGTCCAGGTTGGTCGGGAACGCGTAGTAGTTACGCATCTGCTGGAGCTGCTGGAACGTGGGCGAGACGATGTTCGGGTCCATGATCCGTACGGAGGCCGCGGCGTCCGCGTCGTCCCGGAGCTTGGTCTTGTCCTTGGTCTCGCTCCTGCCCGGGTACTCGGCGACCTGGGTGCCCTCGATGCCGTAGGCGTCGCGTGTCGCCGTCAGGTTCTTCTCGACGTACGGCGCTTCCTTGGCCTGCTCGTTCGGCTGGACCTGGAACTTCTGGACGAGCGCCGGGTACAGACCGCCGATGAGGATCGCGGAGAGCACCATGAGGCCGAAGCCGATCACCGGCAGCTGCCAGGTGCGCCGCCAGATGGTGGCGAAGAACAGCAGCGCGCAGATGACCGCGATGCAGAACAGGATCGTCTTGGCCGGCAGGTAGGCGTTGGCGTCGACGTACCGCAGGCCGGTCCAGTTGTCGGTCGCCTTGAAGTCGCTGGACTTCACCGCCAGCCCGTACCGGTCGAGCCAGTAGGCGACGGCCTTGAGGGCGACGAAGATGCCGAGGAGCACCGAGAGGTGCCCGGTGGCCGCGGCCGTGGCGCGCGCGCCGGGGCTGGTGACGCGCAGCCCGCCGTACAGGTAGTGGGTGAGCGCGGCCGCGATCACGGAGATGATCACGGCGGCGAAGCCGAAGCCGAGCAGGAACCGGTACCAGGGCAGGTCGAAGGCGTAGAAGGCGACGTCCAGCTTGAACTGGGGGTCCTTCTGCCCGAAGGACACGCCGTTGACCCACATCAGCCAGGTCCGCCACTGACCGGACGCCGAGGCGCCGGCGATCAGGCCGACCAGAGCGGTGATGCCGAAGAGCAGCCACTTCTTGTACGGGGCGATGCCCATCCGGTACCGGTCGAGGTTCTGCTGCTCCATCGACATGGCGCTCAGCGGCGGCCGCAGCCGGTGGGCCAGCCAGATGTTGAACCCGACGGCGACTGCCATCAGCAGGCCGAACACGAGGAACAGCCCGATCTTGGTCCACAGGGTCGTCGTGAACACCGACGAGTAGTGGACCGACCGGTACCAGAGCCAGTCCGTCCAGAAGCCCGCGAACATGGTGAAGGCCATGCCGAGCACGGCCAGGACACCGAGTGTCATCAGCAGGGTTCGGACGCGCCGGGACGGGCGGCCCACTCTGATCCGCGGCCCCGTCGGGGGGCCTCCGCCGCGGTCCGGCATCTGGAAAGCCAAGGTGCGCACCTCGAAGTTCGCTGTTGATCCGTCAGGCCCTCGGGTTCGCGGGCCCCCCGTGCGCCCCCGTGATCGTGGGCCCACACATATGCAACTTACTCATCGTTTACTCGGTTCCCGATTCGGGCCAGTAACGAGGCAGGATTGTGACCATGTCCAACACCCCCATGGCAGCGAGCCCCCTCACCCGGGCCGTACTCGAGATCGACGAGTACGTCTCCGGCCTCGGCTGGGACCAGCCCGCACGCCTCTTTGCACTTGTCGACACCGCCCGCCTGACGGCGGACCAGCCCTCGCTCGCGAACCGGCTCGGTCTGCAGGCCGAGCCGGAGAGCTCCGGCCTGACCCCGATCGAGCAGGACGAGATTCCAACGGACCAGCCGCTCGACGAGTTCCTGGGCACCATCGCCTGGCCCGACGCGGTGGTCGGCTGCGCCCTCGCCGTCGAGCGCCTGATGCTGCCGCCCTCCGCCGAGGCCCAGGTCCCCCAGGGGCTGAACGAGACGAAGCTGGCGCAGTGGGTGGCGGAGCACCCGGACCGCCAGGAGGTCCGCATGACGGTCGCGGTCCTGCGCGACGGCAGCCGCGACTCGGCCCTGCGGCTGCGGGAGAAGGACACGGCCACGGAGGTCCTCACGGGCTCCGAGCTGGTGCCGGGTCTGGCCCAGGCTCTGACGGCGACCTTCGAGGAGTAGCGGAGACCGGCCCCGCCGGGAGTCGGCGACCGCTGGGGCCGGTCAGCCCTCCGCGCACTTCGGCAGGTCGGCCGTCTTCCCCGAGCGGATGTCGCCGAGCGCGCCGAGGGCGTCGTCGATGGTGTCCACCTTCACGAGGGTGAGCCCGTCGGGGACGTCCTCGGCGGCGGCCGCGCAGTTGTCGGCGGGCGTCAGGAAGTACTTGGCCCCCTTGGCGCGCGCGCCGATGGTCTTCATCCCGATGCCGCCGATCGGACCGACCTTGCCGTTGTCGTCGATCGTGCCGGTGCCGGCGACGAACGTGCCGCCGGTGAGGTCGCCCGGCGTGAGCTTGTCGTAGATGCCGAGGGCGAACATCAGGCCGGCGCTCGGGCCGCCGACGTCGGCCAGCTTGATGTCGATGGAGAACGGGAACGTGTGGTCGGTTCCCGCGGAGATCCCGACGACGGCGCGCTTCTCGCCCGCGTCGTCGGAGGTCTCGGTGGTGACCGTGACCTTCTCGGTCTTCGTGGGTGTCCGCTTCTCCTTCTCCGCGGCCGTCTGCTCCGCGGCGGGCACGATGGTGAAGACGACGTCCTGTCCGGGCTTGTGCTCGGTCACCAGGTCGGCGACGTCTCCGGGTTTCCCGACGGTCTTCCCGTCCACGGCCTTAATCACGTCACCGGCGTGCAGCCTGCCCTCGGCCGGGGAGTCCTTGACCACCGTGGAGACGACCACCCAGGACTTCACCGGGATGTCGAGCGCCTTCAGGGCGGCGACCTTGGCGCTCTCCTGGGACTGGCTGAACTCCTCGGCGTTCTCCTGGGTGGCCTCTTCCTCCGTCTTGCCCTCCGGGTAGAGGGTGTCGTGCGGCACCACGCGGTTGTCGTGCGCCAGCCAGCCGTAGACCGCTTCCACGAGGTTCATCTTGTACTCGGCGCTGGTGACCCGGACGGTGGTCATGTTCAGATGGCCGCCGGCCTCGTAGGTCTTGTGTCCGGAGATCTGCAGCACCGGCTCGCCGTCGTGATCGCCCAGGGTGTTCACCGTCGGCCCCGGGGACATCTCCGAGTACGGCACGGGGATGAACACACCCGCGCACAGGAGCGCGATCAGCATCAGGGTGGAGGCGAGCATCGTCGCGGTGCGGCGTGGCATGGCACGACAGTACGGGACGCGGCTGTCGGAACACCGTCAGGGCGGTGCCAGGTCAGGCGCCGGTACGGGCCCGCTCCATGGCCTCGCGGAACCGGGCGTACCCGTCCAGTTCGGGACCGTCGCCCCGTGCCTTGCGGGTCCGGTTGGCCCAGCTGCCCCACAGACCCGCGCCGACGGCGGCGAACAGCGGAATCAGCAACCAGGCGAGCGCTGCCATGCCGACCTCCCAACCCCATGAGCTCCGCGACTGACTGATCAGCAGATTAACCATCCGCAGTGACAACGCTCACGCCGGGGGTGCGGTTACGCAACCGGAGGTACGCAGGTGACGGTGGTCCCGTCAGCAGGCGCCCACCCACTCCTCGGTCCCGTCGGAGAACGTCTGGTGCTTCCAGATGGGCACCTCGTGCTTCAGGTCGTCGATCAGCTGCCGGCACGCGTCGAAGGCCTCCCCCCGGTGCGGGCAGGACACGGCGACGACGACGGCGAGGTCGCCCACCTCCAGGTCCCCCACCCGGTGGACGGCGGCGAGCGCCCGTACGGGGTGCTTCGCGACGACCTTCTCGGCGATCCGCCGCATCTCGGCCTCGGCGCTGGGGTGGCAGGAGTACCCGAGGCGGTCGACGTCGGTGCCCCCGTCGTGGTTGCGTACCGTCCCCACGAACAGGGCGGTGCCGCCGGCCCCGTCGTCGCCGACGGCCCGGAAGACCTCGTCCACGGAGAGGGGGGTCTCCCGGATGCCGATCAGCTTGACGGGGTCCGGGGCGGCCAGCTCGCCCGGGTGGTCGCTCGTGGTTGCCATGCGTCCATCGTGCCCCACGGCGCGGACGGCGCGGAATAGCGTCATCACCCGGCACGCGCGCGTACCGCTTTGGAGCCTTCTACAGGGGACCGGCCCGTGGTGGAACGGGCGGGCGGCCTGGGCAGGCAGGCGTACGGGACAGGCGGGCGCGGGAGATCCGGGCCGGGCGGTGCCCGCTCAGAAGCGGCGTCGCGCCTTCCGCGCCCGTCGCACCACCGCCGCCGCGCCCAGCAGCGCCACCGTGGCTCCCGCGGCGCCCGCCGCCGTCGCGTCCTTGCGGCCGAGGCGCCGCCCGGCGACGGTATGCCGCCCGGAGACCTCCTCGAGCAGCTGGGCGAGGACCTCCTCGTTGGTGTACTTCGGCCGCCATCCGGCGTCGTGCAGCCGGCTGCCGCTCACCACCCAGGGGTACATCGTGTACGCCAGGTCGCCGGCCGGTGAGGGTGTCAGCCCGATCCGGTGCAGCCGGGCCGCCGCGCCGAGCGCGACCGCCGAGGGCAGTTCCATCCGCCGGACCCCGCTGAGCTCCTCGACCTCCTCCTGCTCCAGCCATCCGTCGCACCCCACGGCCAGTTCCCCCTCGGCCTTCTCCAGGACGGCGTACTCCAGGGCGCTGCACAGATCGTCCACGTGGCAGAACTGCCAGGCCGGCCGCGACCCGGCCACGACCAGCAGCCGAGGCGACTCGAAGTACCTGGTCAGCGCGGTGTCGACGCCCCCGACCAGGACCGCCGGGCGAACGACGGTCACGTTCAGCCCGGGGTGCGCCCGCGGGGCGCGCCGCGCGAGCCGCTCGATCTCCAGCAGGTCCCCGACACCCGTCGCCTCGGCCGTGGCGCGCAGTTCGGCGTCCTCGGACAGCGGCAGCTCGTTGTCCGGGAGGGCGCCGTAGACCATCGCGGAGGTGCACAGGACGACCCGATGCACGCCGGCCGCCGCGGCCGCGGTCAGCACGGTCTGTGTCCCCCGCACGTTGTAGGCCGTCCGGGCGGCCGCGTCCGTCTCCAGATCGAGGTCGAGCGCCAGGTGCACCACCACGTCCGCGCCGCGCAGCTTCTCGGCGATGGCGGGGTCCCGCACGTCCAGGATCTGCCACTGCGCCGCCGCACACTCCCCCCGCCGTTCGTCGATGGCCACGACCTGTCTGACCTCGTCGGACGCGGCGAGCCGCTCGGTGAGCAGCGCCCCGACCCCGGAGGCGGCACCGGTGACCGCGACCACGGGTCCCCGCGCGCGGGGGCGGGCGGAACTGGTTGACTGGTTTCGCGCTGCGCGAACCTGCGGATCTGGGGAACTCACCGGGCGTCTCCAGCGGTTGTCTTCAGTACGGGCGCGCTCGACGCGTACGTACCAGGTGGCATCCATCCTGCCGCAGGCCGCCAGTCGGCGAAGCACCGAGGCCCGAACCGCCCCAGGTGTCTACGCTGGGTGTGAAAGTCGGGCAGCCGTGCCGCCGGAAAGAACCGGCGGCCCTACCAGCCGAGGAACCCCGTGAGTGACACCCCATTCGGATTCGGCCTTCCGCCGGAGGAGCCGGACGACGGCGACGAGGGCAAGAAGAAGGACCAGCAGGGCGGCGGTGGTCAGGGACCGGCCAACCCGTTCGGATTCGGGATGCCCGGAGCCGGAGGCTTTGGCGGCCCCGGTGCGGACAACCCGTTCGCTGCCATGTTCGGTTCCATGAACCCCACCGACCTGGGCGCCGCGTTCCAGCAGCTCGGCCAGATGCTCTCCTACGAGGGCGGCCCGGTGAACTGGGACATGGCCAAGCAGATCGCCCGCCAGACGGTCTCCCAGGGCACACCGGACGGCACCAAGGACGCCAGCGTGGGCCCCGCCGAGCGCAAGGCCGTCCAGGAGGCCGTGCGCCTGGCCGACCTGTGGCTGGACGACGCGACGGCGCTGCCGTCGGGCGCGGGCACCGCGGTGGCCTGGAGCCGCGCGGAGTGGGTCGAGGCGACACTGCCCGCCTGGCGGGAGCTGGTCGATCCGGTCGCCGAGCGCGTCGGCACCGCCATGGGCGATGTGCTGCCGGAGGAGATGCAGGCCATGGCCGGCCCGCTGATCGGCATGATGCGGTCCATGGGCGGCGCCATGTTCGGCACCCAGATCGGTCAGGCCGTCGGCGTTCTGGCCGGCGAGGTCGTCGGCTCGACCGACGTGGGCCTGCCGCTCGGCCCGGCCGGGAAGGCCGCCCTGCTGCCGGTGAACATCGAGGCGTTCGGCAAGGACCTCGGCGTGCCGCAGGAGGAGGTGCGGCTGTATCTCGCCCTGCGCGAGGCGGCCCACCAGCGCCTCTTCGCCCATGTGCCGTGGCTGCGCTCGCACCTGTTCGGTGCGGTCGACGGCTACGCCCGTGGGATCAAGGTGGACACGGCCAAGCTGGAGGACGTGGTCGGCCAGTTCGACCCGCAGAACCCCGAGCAGCTGCAGGAGGCGCTTCAGCAGGGCATGTTCCAGCCGGAGGACACGCCGGAGCAGAAGGCGGCGCTGGCCCGGCTGGAGACGGCGCTCGCCCTGGTCGAGGGCTGGGTGGACGCGGTGGTGCACGCCGCCGCCAAGCCGCGCCTGTCCTCCGCCGACGCGCTGCGCGAGACGCTGCGCCGCCGCCGCGCCTCGGGCGGTCCTGCGGAGCAGACGTTCGCCACGCTGATCGGCCTGGAGCTGCGCCCGCGCCGGCTGCGGGACGCCTCCCGTCTGTGGGCGTCGCTGACGGACGCGCGCGGTGTCGACGGCCGGGACGGCCTGTGGGCCCACCCGGACATGCTGCCGACGGCGACCGACCTGGACGACCCGGACGGCTTCGTCCACCGTGAGCAGCTCGACTTCTCCGAGCTGGACAAGATGCTCGGCGAGGCGGCCGGCAAGCCCGACCTGAAGAAGAAGGACGGGAACGGGCAGGACGACAAGGGTCACGGCGGGACCGGGGCCGAGGGCCGGAGCGACGACGCCGAGTGAGCCTTCACGACGACGCGGTCCTGGTCCTCAAGGGGTACGAGGGCCAGGACACACTGCGGCAGCTCTACCTGGACCACCTCGCCACGCACCCCGACGGTCTGTGGAAGGCCTGCGGGGACGGGCACATCACGGCGAGCGCCCTGGTGATCGACCCGGCGCGCGGCCAGGTCCTGCTGACCCTGCACAAGAAGTTGCGCATGTGGCTGCAGATGGGCGGTCACTGCGAGCCCGTCGACCAGACCCTGGCGCAGGCGGCCCTGCGCGAGGGCACGGAGGAGTCCGGCATCGCCGGTCTGACCCTGCTCCCCGGCGGTCCGGTCCGGCTCGACCGGCACCACACACCCTGCGCCTGGCATCTGGACGTCCAGTACGCGGCGGTGGCCGCGGACGGGGCCGTGGAGGCGATCAGTGACGAGTCCCTCGATCTGCGCTGGTTCCCGTACGCCGAGGTCGCGGACGTGGCCGACGAGTCGGTCGTACGCCTGCTGGAGGCGACCCGGTCGCGGCTCTGACGTGTAAGGGGTGACCGCGTATGCGATCACCCCTTACCGGGCCGTCGGCCCGCGCTGTGCGCTCAGCTCCAGACGTTGCCCTGGTTCTGACCGCGGGCACCCTGCTGGCCCATGCCGTACTGCGCGGACAGGCCCGAGCCGAGCTGCGCGTTCTGCGGCGGCAGCAGCTCGCTGGGCTGGACGAGCGCGAAGCCGCTGCCCATGAAGCTCAGCTCCCAGCCCTCGCCGGTGTTGCCCCGGCGCCGCCACACCCCGGAGGAGTGCGTCTGGGCCTGCATCTGCACGCGCAGGCCGGTGGACCAGGCGACGATCGCGTCGGCGTCGCAGTTGACGAACTTGTCGGGCGTCACCTGCATGAGCAGCGGGGCACCCGAGGTCATCAGGGCGATCCTGCCCCGGCCGGTGATGTTGAGCTGGTACTTCCCCGAGCCGGAGATGCCGTACAGGCTGTCGACCGCGATCACCTCGTGGTGCAGGGACGAGTCCATGGCCAGTACGTAGCTGCTGTCGACGGTGAGACCGTCCTGGTCGACGTCCATCACGTGGATGTGCTGGGCGAGGTTGGCGAAGAAGACCGTGCCCTGCCCGTGGCAGCGCATCAGGTCCAGGCCCTCCCCCGTGTGCGCACGCGCGCGTGACTGGTTGCCGCTCTGGTACTCGGCGTCGAACTCGACGAGACCCTGGTAGGCGACCATCGTGCCCTTGCGGGCGAGTACGTCGTCGTGGCCCTGGAGGGCGACGCGGAGCATGTGCTTGTTCTGCAGGCTCCAGGCTTCCTGGGTCTGCTGGTCGTTGTAGGCGAAAAGCGGGCTCTGCATGGTGTTCTCGCTCCCCCTCAGCCCCGTACCCGGAGGCGGTCGGTGCTGTCCTCGCTGGGCTGGACGACGACGATTCCCTGACCTGAGAAGGCCATCTGGTAGGCCTCGCCACTGCCGCGGCCGATCAGCGACTGCGCCTTGAAACTCCGCTTGCCCTTCACCTTGAGGTTCGGGGACCAGGCGACGAGCGCGTCCGGGTCGACGTACGTCTCGTCCTCGCCGCCACCGCAGTCGACGACGATCGGCTTGCCCCGGGAGGTGAGCGCCACCCAGCCCTGGCCTGAGATCTTGGTGTTCCACAGGCCCTGGCCGGCGAACTTCGCCAGCCCCTTGACCCGCTCGACGCCCCACGTCAGGTGCGCGTCGAAGGCGAGCAGGTTGGTGGCGTTGACGGAGATCCCGTCGCCGTTGAGGTTGATGACGACGACGTTCGCGCCGTAGTCGGCGAGGTAGAGCAGGCCGTCGCCGGAGCACTTCATCAGGGGCGCGCCCTCACCGGTGGCCCAGTCGCGGGCGATCTGGCGGACGGCAGGCGGGTTGGGCTCGTACTGGACGAAGCCCTCGTAGGCGACCATCGAGCCCACGCGCGCGAGGAGGTCGTGTCCGGTCTGCATGGCGACCTTCAGCATGTGGTTGCCGTGGTTCTCCATGCGGGCGGTGACCGGTGCGGGAGCGTAGCCCGCGAGCGGCTGGTTCATGTCGGGCTCTCCCTCAGATCTCGTACGGCTGGACGACGACGAAGTTGCCGGGCGCCGCCCGGAACTGCAGGTTGACGCTCTCGCCCGTGTCGCCCGCGTAGGAGTTGCGGCGCATCCGCACCTGGCTGGAGACGACCACCTGGGCCGCGGCGGACCAGGCGACGACCGCGTTGCAGTCGGCGAAGGTGGTGGGCGTGACCGGCAGCACCACGGGCACGCCGTGCGTCTTGACGACGATGGTGCCGGTCCCCTGGAACTGCATCGTGAAGAGCGCGCCTCCGGGGATGCCGTGCCCCTCGATGCGGCGGACCTCGTACTGGAGGCTCTCGTCGAAGGCGAGGACGTTCTCCGCGGAGACGCAGATGGCGTCGCCCTGGAGCTCGAGGGGGTGCAGCATCGCCGAGTTGTCGGCGAGGAAGACCTGTCCCTTGCCGGTGCAGCGCATCAGCTGCATCTCCTGGCCGGTGGCGTTGCCCACGACCCGGCCGGCGAATCCGGCGCCCTTGTAGCTGAAGTCGACCTTGCCCTGATAGAGCACCATGCTGCCCTGCCGGGCCAGCACGGGCTGGCCTTCGGCGCCGAGGTCGACGCGGACGAGCTTCTTGTTCTGCTGGGTCCAGCGCTGCCCGGTCGCCGTCTCACGGAACTGCTGCAGCGCGGCCGTCACACCGGCGCCCTGCGGTGCGCCCTGCGGGATTCCCTGCGGTGCGCCCTGCGGGATTCCCTGCGGGGCACCTTGTGGCGCGCCGTGCGGGGTTCCGTAGGGGGCCTGCTGGGCGTAGCCGGGAGGTGGGGTCGGCTGGCCGGGCTGGCCGTACCCGGGCGGCGGGGGCGGGGTGTGCGGCTGGCCGTACCCGGGGGGCGGCGGGGCGGTCTGGCCGGGGACCTGACCGTACGGCTGCTGCTGACCGGGCAGGCCCGGCTGGCCGTAACCCGGCGGCGGGGGCGGCACCGGGGAGCCGCCCGGCGGGGTGTTCATGGGGGCGACGATGGTCTGCGCGGCGTGCACGCCCGGGCCCGGCGCGGGGGCCGGGGGCGGAGTGGCGCCCGGCGGCGGGGCGAAGCCCTGCGGGACGGGCTGCGGTGCGGGGGGAGGCGGGGCCGCCGCGGGGGCGGGTGCGGGTGCGGCGGGAGCGCCGAAGGCCGGAGGCGCCGCGGCCTGGGCGGGCGGGGCGAAGCCCGGCACCGCGCCGGCCTGCGGCTGCTGCGCCTGCTGCGGCGCGGGCGCCTCCTCCTCGGCCACCTCTCCGCCGAAGTTCCTCAGCAGCGCGTCCAGCCCGCCGTCGAAACCCTGTCCGACGGCGGCGAAGCGCCAGACGTCCTTCATGTAGAAGTCGCCCAGCATCACGGCGCGCTCGGTGGAGAACTCCGAGCCGCTGAACGGGTACCGGGCCACCTCCTCACCGCCCGCGACGATCCGGATGTATCCGGAAGACACCTGGGACATCTGCCCGGCGCCGTCGATCGTCGCCGTGAAGGAGAGCTTCCGGATCTGCGGCGGAATCCGGTCGAGGGTGACCCGGAACGACTCCGTGTCGCCCGCTTGGGCGCCCAGGAGCTGGATGGATTCCTCGGGGGTCTTCGGTTGGTTGAAGAACACGAAGAACCGGTCGTCCGACAGCCGCTCCTCGGCGTCCAGACCGAAACAGCTGATGTCGAAGGTCAGCCCGGGGCCGGAGATCTGCACGCCTACGTACAGATCCGTGCCCGCGGTGAGGTCACTGATCCTGGCCTTGTGGCCGCGTTGGAATTCCCTGGCCATGCGTTACGACCGTCCCCCATCCGAATGTAAGTGCGTCGCGCCAGGCTAACGGCTGTCCCGGACACCGGAAGGCGTCGGTACAGACCCGGTACAGAACCCGTGCCGGGCCGTGTCGGACACCTGACGGGGGCGCCCCCTGGGGGCGCGCTATTCGTTGCGGGCGCCGGGCACGTGCGGCAGACGGTCGGCGGCGACCACACCCTCGAGGTAGCCCCGGGCCCGTTCGGTCCTCGGATACGCCTCCAGCAGCCGCCAGAAACGGGGCCCGTGCCCGGGGACGAGCAGATGCGCCAGCTCGTGGAGGAGGACGTAGTCGACGACGTACTCGGGCATGCCCTGCAGGCGGTGCGACAGCCGGATGCTTCCCTCGGACGGCGTGCACGAGCCCCAGCGCGTGTTCTGGTTGGTGACCCACCGTACCGAGGCGGGCCGGGCCCGCCCCTCGAAGTACTGGCCCGACAGTCGCTCCGCGCGCTCGGCCAGCTCGGCGTCGCCGAGGACGCGTTTGCTCTCCTGGGCGGCCAGCTTGTCCAGCATGACGCTCACCCAGCGCCGCTCCTCCGCCTCGGACATGCGGGCGGGGATCAGCACGACGGTGCGGTCGCCCTCGCGGTACGCGGAGACCGTCCGGCGTCGCCGGGTGCTCCTGCGGACTTCGATCGCGCTCGTCCCCGAGCCGTTCGGCGGTGGATTCGTCGGTGTGCGCTGGGACGCCCCGGCGCGGTGCAGTGGGTCGGCGGACACGCCACGACGTTACCCGCTGTACACGGGGAAGTCCCGGCTCCGGAAGGGTTCGGCGCCGATCCGCTGCCTCTCCTGTGAGGTGGACGACTGATTTGTACGACGAATACCCACCGCCTGTGGACAACTTTCGACGGCCGATCACGGATCCGGGCATGCTGGCACTCGCCGACAGATTCACGACCGCTCCGACAAACCGGTACGCGTCCGACCGCGGCCGGGCCGACGGTGTCGCTCGACCACCTGCGAAGACCTACGGGGGACCTGGCATGCATCCGATGGTGAAGCCCGCGCTCAGGCGCGGCTGGCGCGACCTGAACACCGTGCAGTTCGGGATGACGCCGGCGCACGCGCTGACGCTCGGCCCCGTGGACACCGCGACGGGCAGCTTCCTCGAACTGCTCAACGGCACCCGCGGTCCGCAGCTCCTGCGCGAGGAGGGTCGTCGCATGGACCTGCCGGACGGGCACGTCGACCGGGTGCTGGACCGGCTGGCCGGGGCCGGGCTTCTCGACGACTCCCGGGGCGGCGGACCGGACGCCGACGCCCTGCGGGAGCAGAAGGAGGTCCTCGACCGGCTCCGTCCCGATCTGGCCTCCCTGTCCCTGACCACCTCCGAACCGGGTGACGCGATCAGGCACCTCGCGGCCCGGCGGTCCCTCCGGGTGCGGGTCATGGGTGCGGGGCGGGTGGGCGCGGTGCTGTCCGCCCTGTTGTCGGGTGCCGGTGTCGGCGGGGTGGAGGTACTCGACGGCGGATGCGTCGAGCCGGGGGACGTCGCCCCCGGCGGGCTCCCCGCCGAGTCCGTCGGCGACCGCCGGGACGAGACCGCCCGCCGTGTCGTCCGCCGCGCCGCCCCCGGCCGACCGCCGCGCAGCGGTTCCACGCCCTCGGCCGGGGAGGCCGTTTCGGGATTCTCCCTGGTGGTCGTCGCCCCGCGCGACGATGTCGCGGTGCACGCCCCCGACCCCGCCGCCGCGGAGTCCCTGATGGCCTCGGGTACGCCCCATCTGTACGCCGGCGTCGTGGAGGGGACCGGCGTCGTCGGCCCCCTCGTCCTGCCGGGCGAGACCGGCTGCGCGGGCTGCCTGCACGCGGAGCGCGCCGACCGGGACCCGGTCTGGCCCCGCCTGGTCGCCCAGTGGCGCTCCGGCACCCGGCCGCGGGTGCGTCCCTGCGACCTCACCCTCGCCACGACGGTCGCCGGGCTGGCCGCGGCCCACGCGCTTGCCTTCCTGGACGGCCGGACGCCCTCGAGCGCCGGCGCGCGATGGGAGGTCTCTCTGCCCGGCCTGCGGTGGCACACGCACCCCGTCCGGGCTCACCCCGCCTGTCCGTGCGGTGCCGCCGGAAAAGGTGGGCAGGAACACACCTCCGAGTACGGGGAGCGGCGCGCGACAATGGCTGGGCAAGGGCCGTCAGCGGGAGTACGCCGTAAGGCAGTACCGGCGCGGCCGGCTGTGACTTGGAGGGCGCATGTCTGATCTTCCGCGCAAGGCGGTCACCCGGACCGCCAAGCTCGCCGCGCTCCCGCTCGGCTTCGCCGGGCGGGCCACCTGGGGGCTCGGCAAGCGCATCGTGGGTGAGTCCGCGGAGATCGTCGGCCAGCAGTTGCAGCAACGCACCGCGGAGCAGCTGTTCAAGGTGCTGGGCGAGCTGAAGGGCGGGGCGATGAAGTTCGGACAGGCCCTGTCCGTCTTCGAGTCGGCACTGCCCGAGGAGGTCGCCGGCCCCTACCGGGCGGCGCTGACCAAGCTGCAGGAAGCGGCACCGCCGATGCCGACGCGCACGGTACACGGCGTGCTGGCTGAGCGGCTCGGCGAGGACTGGCCCGACCTGTTCCTGGAGTTCGAGGACAAGCCGGCCGCGGCCGCCTCGATCGGTCAGGTGCACCGGGCGGTGTGGCACGACGGCCGCGAGGTGGCGGTCAAGGTGCAGTATCCGGGCGCCGGCGAGGCCCTGCTCTCCGATCTGAACCAGCTCAGCCGCTTCGCCCGCCTGCTGGGCCCGCTGGTCCCCGGCATGGACATCAAACCGCTCATCACGGAGCTCAAGGACCGGGTCTCTGAAGAACTGGACTACGGTCTGGAGGCGCAGGCCCAACGGACGCACGCCGAGGAGTTCGCGGACGACCCGGACATCGTGGTCCCGGACGTCGTCCACCAGTGCGAGCAGGTACTGGTCACCGAATGGATGGACGGCATCCCGCTGTCCGAGATCATCACGGGCGGTACGCCAGAGCAGCGCGACCGGGCCGGTCAGCTCCTGGCCCACTTCCTCTTCTCGGGGCCGGCCCGCACCGGACTGCTGCACGCCGACCCGCATCCCGGAAACTTCCGGCTGCTGTCCGGCGGACCGGACGGCGAGGACGACTGGCGCCTCGGCGTCCTGGACTTCGGCACGGTCGACCGCCTCCCGGGCGGTCTGCCCGAACCCATCGGTTCGGCCCTGCGCATGACCTTGGACGGCGAGGCCGACGCGGTCTACGAGATGCTCTGCGCGGAGGGCTTCGTCAAGGAGTCCATAGAGCTGGAGCCCGACGCCGTCCTCGACTACCTTCTGCCGATCATCGAACCGGCACGCGTCGACGAGTTCACGTTCACCCGTGGCTGGATGCGGAGCCAGGCGGCCCGGATCGGCGACCCGCGCTCCCCGGCGTACCAGTTGGCCAAGCAGCTCAATCTGCCGCCCGCCTACCTCCTCATCCACCGGGTGACCTTGAGCACCATCGGGGTGCTGTGCCAGCTGGGGGCGACGGTGCGGCTGCGCGACGAGCTGGAGGAGTGGCTCGTCGGGTTCCGCCCCGAGGACGAGGACGAGGCAGCGGGGGACGCGTACGAGGTGGACGGGACGGCAGCGGAGGCGTGAGCCTCCACCGCTGAACGCCCCGTGGGGCCGGTCCGTTCGGACGGACCGGCCCCACGGGGAAGAGCTCGCCTCCCGGGCCGGGAGGCCACCGCTTCGGGTGTTCGGCTACTGCATGACCGCCATGGCGAGCGCGCGCCGGGCGCGCATCGAGGCGCGCTCGGCGCGGCGCTGCATCCGGCGAGCGGTCGCCAGGCGCAGCGCCCGGCGTTCCCGCTCGGCCTGCTGCAGGCGGTCGTGCATATGCGCACGAGCCAGGGCTTCTGGGATGAGTTGCATCTCTCGGGTCCTGTTCTGACGCGAGTCCTTCGCGCCGCTGGTGGTGAAGTCTTCAGGCGTGGTGCCTGCGATGTCGTGGGTGGACGGCTTCATCGGGGCCTGCTTCTTGGGGTCGTGCGTGAGGGGACGGTCGATCGTTCCTGCGGTGTTCATGCTGTGACCGGGTTCTTGCGGGGGCGGCCACGGGGCCGCTTCCGGGCTACGACGACACCCTGGACGAACAGCTCACCACCCCAGACGCCCCAGGGCTCACGCCGCTCCTTGGCACCGGCAAGGCAGGCCTCGATCAGCGGGCAGGTGCGGCAGAGGGACTTGGCGTACTCCACGTCGGCCGGCGACTCGGCGAAGAAGACCTCCGGGTCGTAGGAGCGGCACGGGACGGGTACGCCCAGGTTCTCGATGGCGTCGTCGAGCGCGGTGAGCGCGGTGAGCGGGGTGAGCGGGGTCAAGGCGGGGTCCTCCGTGGGGACGGGCTTGGGGATCGTGTCGGAATGCGGTACGGACGGGGCGTGCGCTTCGAGTTGCACGGGTGGTCTTCCTCGTCTGGTCGTTCCGGCCGGTTGGCCGGTTGGCGGCTTGGTACCGGGTTCTTTTCTTGTCCCGAGGCTCCTTCGTGCTGTCGCCCCCGTTCGGGGACAAACAGAAGGGCCGCGGATCCCGGGTGGGGTTCCGCGGCCCTGAAGGCGCCGGCCTGATCGAGATCAGGCTGGATCACTCCAGGGTTCTGGCCCACGGAAGGCCCACATCAGGTGGTGCTGCGTCGTCTGCTTCCGGAATCCGGCACCGGTCGCGGTAAAGGCATAGGCAGGGGCCTGTGCCGCTACTGCTGCTTCCAGTGCCTTGGTCGGTCGCTCATTGCGCTCACGGACGGGAAGGTCCGCGGGGACAACGGAGGCGGAGGCCGGACGCACGGCGCGCATGCCGGACAGACCGGTGCCCGGGTTCGAGGCGCCGAGCGTGCACAGGGAGACGGCCGAGCGATCGGTCAGTTTGGCGGTGGAGCTGACGACGGAGCTGATGTTGATGCTGATCACTGAACTCGCCTCCTCTCGGCGTCTCGGGGGACTGGGATGAACCAGTCCACGGATATGCAAGTACAACACGGTTTCAGGGCCTTCGGGAAGGCCGCTGCTCCCGTGACCAAGAACCTATGGGGATTCCCGGGGCATGCGCAAACTATTTTTTCGACGAGTTCGCATCAGTCGTCGTCGTCCCGCCCCACCCCGTCCTGGCCTGCGCAGATGGCCAGGACATCGGCTCCGTAGCGGTTGAGCTTGCGCGCTCCGACTCCCGGGATCCGGGCCAGCTCACGCTCGTCCTCGGGGACGGACTCGGCGATCGCCATCAGCGTCTTGTCGGTGAAGACGCAGAACGCGGGTTGCCCGCTGCGTCCCGCCTGGACCGCGCGCCACTCGCGCAGCCGCTCGTAGACGCCCTCGTCCATGTCGGACGGGCAGTCCTCGCAGCGCATCAGCTTCATCTCGCCCGCGTCGGTGAGGGTGCGCCCGCAGACCCGGCAGCGGGCCGGGGTCCGCTGGGTCCGTCTCGGGACGGCCGCGGCCACGGCACCGTTCCTTCCGACACCGCGTTCCACACCTCCGGAGCCGCCCGCGGCCGTGCGCCCGGCCGCCGCGCCCGAACCGGGGCGCAGCCCTTTCAGGAAACGGCTGGGCCGGCGGCTCGCCCGGCCGCCGGGCGAGCGCGCCAGTGCCCAGGAGAGGTGCAGCCGTTCACGCGCGCGGGTGACGCCGACATAGAGGAGGCGGCGCTCCTCCTCGATCTGCTCGTCGGTCTTTGCGTAGGCGATCGGCATCATGCCCTCGGTGACGCCCACCAGGAAGACGACGTCCCACTCCAGCCCCTTGGCCGAGTGCAGGGAGGCCAGCGTGACGCCCTGCACCGTCGGAGCGTGCTGGGCCCCGGCCCGCTCGTCGAGTTCCATGACGAGGTCGCTCAGCGTGGCACCCGCTCGGGCGGTGGCGAAGTCCTGGGCGAGACCCACGAGGGCGGCCAGCGACTCCCACCGCTCCCGGACCGCGCCCGACCCGGCCGGGGGCTGGGTGGTCCACCCCTCACCGGACAGCACCGCACGCACCTGCGAGGGCAGGTCCACGACATCGTCGAGGAGCGAGTCGTTGCCGCCGAAGCGCGCGGCCGCCCGCAGGGAACTGTGGGCCTTGCGCACCTCCGGGCGGTCGAAGAAGCGCTCGGCGCCCCGCAGCTGGTACGGGACTCCGGCGTCGGCGAGAGCCTGTTCATAGGTCTCGGACTGGCTGTTGGTGCGGAACAGCACCGCGATCTCGGCAGCCGGAACACCCGCGTCGACAAGCTCCCGGATTCGGCGGGCCGCACCCTCGGCCTCGGCCGGCTCGTCGGCGTACTCGGTGTAGACCGGCTCGGGGCCCGCAGGCCGCTGGGAGACCAGTTCCAGCCGGTGGTCGGCGGCTCGGCCGCTGGCCTGGGCGAGCAGGCCGTCGGCGAGGTGCACGACCTGCGGGGTGGAGCGGTAGTCGCGGACCAGCTTGACGACGGTGGCGCCCGGGTGACGGCTCCGGAAGTCGAGCAGATGGTCGGGGGTTGCTCCTGTGAACGAGTAGATCGTCTGACTGGCGTCACCGACCACGCACAGGTCGTCACGGTCCCCGAGCCACAACTCCAGCAGTCGCTGCTGGAGTGGACTGACGTCCTGGTACTCGTCGACGACGAAGTGCTGATACTGGGCGCGGACCTGCTCGGCGACGTCGCGTCGGTCCTGGAGGACGGCCACCGTGAGCAGCAGCACGTCCTCGAAGTCGATGACGGACCGCCCGCGCTTGAGGTCCTCGTAGGCGGCGTAGAGCTGGGCGATCTCGGCGGGGTCGCGGGGTGCCTCACGGCCGGCCTTGGCCGCCGCGAGGGCGTAGTCGGCGGGGACGGTCTGGGTCACCTTGGACCACTCGATCTCGGCGGTGACGTCGCGCAGCTCGCTCCGTTCGAGACGGACGCGGCAAGCGGCGGCAGCGTCGGCGACGAGCTGGATCTTGCGGTCGACGAGCCTGGGCAGTGAGCCGCCGATCGCTTTCGGCCAGAAGTACTGGAGCTGGCGCAGCGCCGCCGAGTGGAAGGTGCGGGCCTGCACTCCCGCGGCACCGAGCTGGCGCAGTCGGCCGCGCATCTCCCCGGCGGCGCGGTTGGTGAAGGTGACGGCGAGCACGCTGGACGGCTGGAGGATTCCGGCGCGCACTCCGTAGGCGATGCGGTGGGTGATCGCCCGGGTCTTGCCGGTCCCGGCGCCCGCCAGCACGCACACCGGACCGCGCAGGGCGGTCGCCACCTCGCGCTGCTCGGGGTCGAGCCCTTCGAGCACCGCGTCGGCCGAGTCCGGTACCTGCGGGAAAAGGGTGGAGTGCGTTGCTGCTGTCACACCGCCATGCTGCCAGGTCGCGGGAGACAGGTGAGCCGGTTGTCCACAGGCACGCACCGATTGTCGTACCGGTGCGACGGGCGTCACGTGCCGGGAATGGTGGCGCCGCCGCAGACGTTCCCTCCGTGCGACCTCATTTCCGAGCCGCCGAAGGAGCGCGAAACACATGCCGGGCACTGTGACGATGTACAGCACCACGTGGTGCGGCTACTGCCGTCGGCTGAAGAGTCAGATGGACCGCGAGGGCATCGCGTACGAGGAGATCAACATCGAGCAGGATCCGGATTCCGCCGCTTTCGTGGAGAAGGCGAACGGCGGGAACCAGACGGTGCCCACCGTGCTCTTCCCGGACGGCTCGACGCTCACGAATCCCTCGCTGGCGCAGGTGAAGCAGAAGATCGGCGCGTGAGCGCTTCGCCGGCAGCGGCGTGACGTCGTAGAGGGGCCCTCCCCGGTCGGGGAGGGCCCCTCTACGACGTTCTGCCTCAGAAAGCGCCGCGCGTGGGCAGCGGCTTGCCGTACCAGAGTTCGATCAGGCGGGCCGCGATCGAGATGCCGTAGGGCGGGAGCACCTCGCCGGTCTCGAAGGCGGCGCCCAGCTCGTCGCGGGAGAACCAGCGGGCCTCGTGGATCTCGTCGCCGTCGACGTTGATCTCGGTCGAGGTGGCGTGGGCCATGAAGCCCAGCATCAGGCTGGACGGGAAGGGCCAGGGCTGGCTGGCGACGTACTCGACGGGGCCGACGGCGACACCGACCTCCTCGTACACCTCGCGGCGCACCGACTGCTCGATGGACTCGCCCGGCTCCACGAAACCGGCGAGCGTCGAGAAGCGGCCCTCGGGCCAGTGCACCTGGCGGCCCAGGAGGATGCGGTCCTCGCCGTCCGTGACCGCCATGATCACGGCGGGGTCGGTACGCGGGTAGTGCTCGGCGCCGCAGGCGGGGCAGCGCCGGATGTGGCCGGCGGCGGCGATGACGGTCCGTTCCCCGCAGCGGGAGCAGAACCGGTGCAGGCGCTGCCAGTTCTCCAGGGCCACCGCGTGGACCAAGAGACCGGCGTCCCGGGGCGACAGGAGCAGCCCGGCCTCGCGCAGGCCCGCCGCGCGGGCGGACTGGTCCATGCGGCCGGGCAGGGAGTCCTTCTGCAGGGCGAAGTAGCTGACGCCCTCCTCGTCGGTGCCCAGGAAGTACCGGTGCGCCTCGGTGAGCGGGGCTTCGAAGGAGGGGGTCATGACGAGTTCGGTCCGCCCGTCGGGCGTCTCGTCGATGAGGGCCTGACCGCCGGAGACCACGAAGCAGCGCGTCGAAGGATGGCTCCACGCCGCCGCGAGCCAGGCCTCGTCGAGGCGGTGGTGGGCGGCGCGGTCGATGCCGCTCGGGGCGGTGAGCGAGATGGGACGGTCGGCTGTGTGGTCGGTCCAGGTGGTCACGGGTGCTTCCAACTCCCCCGGTGAGCGGTTCGGTTCGGCAGGCGGTTCAGCGGTTCGTACGAGGGGCGGCGACCGGGTCCGGGAGGGCTCGGTGGTGCGGGCGGCCTTACCAGTGTGCCGCGCCCGCGACACCGGTCCGGACGCGGACCGTGCGGGGTGCTCAGGGCGCGTGGCGCCAGTGCTCCGCCAGGTCGCCCCACAGGTGGGCGGAGGCCTCGACGCCCTTCAGGAGCAGGTCGAGCTCGACCTTCTCGTTCGGGGCGTGCCAGCCGTCGGACGGCACGGAGATGCCCAGGAAGAGCACGGGTGCGCCGAGGACGTCCTGGAGGTCGGCGGCCGGTCCGGAGCCGCCCTCGCGGGTGAAGCGGACCGGTTTCCCGAAGGCCCGGCCCATGGCGCGGACCACGGACCGCAGCGCCGGGTGGTCCAGCGGGGTCAGGCACGGACGGGTGGCCGATCCGAAGTCGATCTCGCAGCGGACGCCGGGCGGCACCTGCTCGGCGATCCAGGCGCGGACGGCCTTCTCCACCTGGTCGGGGTCCTGGCCCGCGACCAGCCGGAAGGAGAGCTTCACCATGGCGGACGACGGGATGATCGTTTTGCTGCCCGGGCCCTGGTAACCGCCGCCGATGCCGTTGACCTCGGCGGTGGGGCGGGCCCAGATGCGCTCCAGAGTGGTGTGCCCGGCCTCGCCGTGGGCGGCGTACGACTTGGCCGTGTGGAGCCACTGCCGCTCGTCGAAGGGCAGCTCGGCGAAGAGGGCGCGTTCGCGTTCGGTGAGGGCGATGACGCCGTCGTAGAAGCCCGGGACCGCCACGCGCCCGTGCTCGTCGTGCAGGGCCGCGACGAGGCGGGCGACGGCGGTGGCCGGGTTGGGGACGGCGCCGCCGAAGGAGCCGGAGTGGACGTCCTGGTCGGGGCCGTGCAGCCGGATCTCGCACTCGGCGAGGCCGCGCATGCCGGTGCAGACGGTGGGGGTGTCCTCGGACCACATGCCGGTGTCCGAGACGATCACCGCGTCGGCGGTGAGTCGCTCGGCGCGCTCCTCGACCAGGGCGCGGAAGTTCGGGGAGCCGGACTCCTCCTCGCCCTCGATCAGCAGCTTCAGGTTCACCGCCGGGGCGGTGCGGCCGGTCGCGGCGAGGTGCGCGCGGACGCCCAGCGTGTGGAAGAACACCTGGCCCTTGTCGTCGGCCGCCCCGCGCGCGTAGAGGCGGCCGTCCCTGACGAGGGGTTCGAAGGGCTCGCTGTGCCAGCCGTCCTCGCGGGCGGCGGGCTGCACGTCGTGGTGGCCGTAGACGAGGATCGTCGGTGCCTGCGGGTCGCCGGAGGGCCACTCGGCGAACACGGCGGGGGCGCCCGGGGTCGGCCACACCTCGGCGGCCGGGAAGCCGGTCTCCTTGAGCTTGGCGGCGAGCCAGTCGGCGCTGCGGTGTACATCGGGCGTGTGCGCGGGCTGTGCCGACACGGACGGGATGCGCAGCCACTCGACGAGGTCGTCGAGGAAGGCGGCGCGGTGGTGCTCGATGTACGTACGGACAGCGCTGTCCGGGGTGTCGCTCATGCTCACGAGCCTATCGGCCCGCACGGACACCCTGACCGTGCGGTTCGTCACCGACCGGGTCGGCCAGCAGCAGGTTCTCCAGCGCGGCGCGGTCCGGGAGGTCGCCGGGCCGGACGACCTCGCCCGTGCGTACGAACAGGAAGGCGGCCGTCACCGACTCCAGCGGTACGCGCTGCTGCTCGGCCCAGGCGAGGCGGTACAGCGCGAGCTGGAGCGGGTCAGCGGTGCCGGCACGGCTGGTCTTCCAGTCGACGATCTCGTACGTCGCCGTCGCCCCGTCGCCCTCCTTGTAGACGGCGTCCATGCGGCCTCGGACGACACGGCCGGCGAGCGTGAGCTGGAACGGGGCCTCGACGCGGTAGGGGGTCCGGCGGGCGTACTCGGTGCGTTCGAAGGCGTCCTTGAGGAACTCCAGGTCGTGTTCATCGGCGACTTCGGCCTCGCTGCCGGGCAGTTCCTCGGGCTCCAGGAAGGGCAGCGTCAGCGGTTCGAAGCGGGCCTCGACCCAGGCGTGGAAGCGGGTGCCCCGGCGGGCGGCCGGCTGGGGCGGGTGGGGCATGGGGCGGGCCAGCTCCTGCGCGAAGCCGTCCGGGTCGGCGGCCAGGTCCATCAGCTGGGTGGCGGTCAGGGACGCCGGGAGGCGCACCTCGGTGACGCTCTCGCGGGCACGCAGGAGCTCACCGGTGAGCGCGTCGAGGTCGCGGTCCCAGGAGGCGACGGTCCGGGCCTCCTCCGGCGTCAGGCGGGCGGGGGCGGAGGGCTCCGGCTCCAGGGGGTGGCCGCGGAGCCGGCCGGCTCGGCCTGCCTCCTCGCCCGGAGGGGGCGCCTGGTGGGGGACGGTGCGGCGGGCGGGCGGCGGGGGTGCGGTGGGGCGATCCGGGGGTCCGGGGGCGGGGTCGGGGGCCGTGGTGCGGTCGGTCGGTGGGGTGGCCGGGCCGTCCGTGGCGGTGGCGGCGTGGGCCGGCGGTGAGGTGCGGCCGTCCGCCGCGGTGGCGGGGCCGGCCGGGGACATAGCAGGGTTTTCCGGCGGTGTGGCTGGGCCGCCAGGGGGCGTGACAGGGCCCTCGGGCGCTGTGGCGGGGTCGTCCAGTGGAGCGGCGAGGCCGTCCGGTGGGGTGGCGGGGCGGTCCGTGGTCCAGGAGTCCCAGTCCGTGGGGTCTTCGACCTCGAACGGTTCCTCTTCCTCCGCCTGCTGGAGTGCTTCCTCGTCGGCGGGGGGTGGCGGCCAGTCCGGGTCGTCGTAGGCGTCGGGGTCGGGCGTGACCGCGGGGGCGCCGTCCTGGGAGGTGAGGGCGTCCAGGTGGGCGAGGACCGTCTCGGCGGCGGCCCGGCGGCGGGCGAGGGCAGCGTCGTCCAGGGGCAGCGGCCAGGCCTGGTCGGCGGTCGCCCGGTGCAGTGCCGGGTTCTCCTCGTCCTCGGCCGGTTCGTCCGCCCAGGCCTCGATCTCACCGTGTCCGGCGGCGCAGTGTTCGTACAGGGCCATGAGGAAGTCGGAGGGTCCCCGGGGCTTCTTCTGGCTCGGTCCCCACCAGTGGCCGGAGCCCAGCAGCAGGGACCGGGGGCGGGTGAAGGTGACGTAACCGAGGCGGAGCTCCTCGGTGTGCTGGTGCTCCTTCATGGCCTCGTGGAAGGCCTTCAGGCCGCGCGAGTCCCAGGAGGGCACGTCGGGCAGCGTGTCGGCGTCGCCTCGAAGACCGTGCGGCAGCACCTTGCCCTGGGCGGTCCACTTCTCACGGCCCTGGCCACTGGGGAAGGTGCCGGTGACCAGGCCGGGCACAGCGACGACGTCCCACTCCAGGCCCTTCGACTTGTGCGCGGTGAGCACCTTGACGGTGTTCTCGCCACCGGGCAGGGCGTTGTCGAGGCCCTTCTCGTACTGGGCGGCGGTACGCAGGAAGCCGAGGAAGGCGAGCAGGGAGGCCTCGCCGTCGCTCGCGGCGAAGGAGGCGGCGACGTCCAGGAAGTTAGACAGGGTCTCGCGGCGGCGGGCGGCCAGGGCGTGCGGGGACGCCGACAGCTCGACCTCCAGGCCGGTGACGGCGAGGACGCGGTGCAGCACGTCCATGAGGGGGTCGGACAGCGCCCGGCGCAGGTCGCGCAGCTCGGTGGCCAGCCGCGCGAACCGCACCCGCGCGTCGGACGAGAAGGGCAGCCCGTCGTCGTCCCCGGTGCCGTCCAGGGGCGTCTCCAGGAAGGTGTCCAGGGCGTCCGCGAGCGATATCACCTCGGACGGGTCGACCCCCTCGACGGCCGCGGCGAGCCGCCGGTCGGGGTCGCCGCCGTCCTCCACGTGCGCGTGCGCGACGAGCAGCCGGGCCCGTCGCCCGAGGAGGGCGAGGTCGCGGGGGCCGATCCGCCAGCGGGGCCCGGTGAGCAGGCGGACCAGGGAGGCGTTGGCGCCGGGGTCCTGGAGCACTTCGCAGACGGCGACCAGGTCGGCCACCTCGGGCAGGTGCAGC
This sequence comes from Streptomyces sp. NPDC041968, assembly GCF_055589025.1. Classification (NCBI taxonomy): domain Bacteria; kingdom Bacillati; phylum Actinomycetota; class Actinomycetes; order Kitasatosporales; family Streptomycetaceae; genus Streptomyces; species Streptomyces sp. NPDC041968. The sequence continues at coordinate 235,463 of NZ_JBVJCB010000006.1, forward strand.
AGGCCGGAGAGGCCCACGACCTCGACGGGGACGTCGCGGGCGACCAGCGCCCCCTGGATCGCGGCGAAGTCGGTCGCCGTACGGCACAGGACGGCGATCTCGGCGGGCGCCTTGCCGGTGCGCACGAGGTGGGCGACGGAGTCGGCGATCCAGTCGATCTCCTCGGCGTGGGTGCGCAGCAGGGCGCAGCGGACCGTCCCGTCACGCTCGACGCCGGGGGCGGGGCGCAGGGCCTCCACGCCCGCGTGCATGGCGCGCAGGGGCTCGGCGAGGTCGTTGGCGAGGTCGAGGAGACGGCCGCCGCTGCGGCGGTTCTGGCTGAGCGCCTGGCGGGTCGCGGGGCGGCCGTCGTCGTGGGCGAAGTGCTCGGGGAAGTCGTCGAGGTTGGCGACGGAGGCGCCGCGCCAGCCGTAGATCGCCTGGCAGGGGTCGCCCACGGCGGTCACGGGGTGGCCGGTGCCGGCGCCGAACAGGCCCGCCAGGAGGACGCGCTGGGCCACCGACGTGTCCTGGTACTCGTCGAGCAGGACGACACGGAACTCGTCGCGCAGGACGCGGCCCACCTCCGGGAGCCCGGCGAGCTGAGCGGACAGGGCGATCTGGTCGCCGAAGTCGAGCAGGTCCCGTTCTCGCTTGGCGGCCCGGTAGCGGATCACCAGCTCGGCCAGCTCACGGCGGGCGGCGGCGGCCTCGGGGACCTTGCGGAGGTCGGCGTTGCTGAGCTTGACGCTCCGCAGGGACTCCAGGAGGCCGGCGTCATAGGTGCGCAGTTCCTCGGGGCGTACGAGGTGCTCGGCGAGCTCCGCGTCGAGGGCGAGGAGGTCGCTGACCAGGTCGGCGAAGGAGCGGGTGAGGGCCGGGTAGGGACCGGGGGCCTCGCGCAGCACCCGCGCGGCGAGCTGGTAGCGCGTGGCGTCGGCGAGCAGCCGGGAGGTCGGTTCCAGCCCGAGGCGCAGTCCGTGGTCGGTCAGGAGACGGCCCGCGAAGGCGTGGTACGTGGAGATCACCGGTTCGCCCGGCGGGTTGTCCGGGTCGCTCACGTCCGGGTCGGTGACGCCGGCCTTGACCAGCGCCTTGCGCACGCGTTCGGCGAGTTCACCGGCGGCCTTGTTGGTGAAGGTGAGGCCGAGGACCTGCTCCGGGGCGACCTGACCGGTGCCGACCAGCCACACCACGCGCGCCGCCATCACCGTCGTCTTCCCGGAGCCGGCGCCGGCCACGATCACCTGCGGGGCGGGCGGCGCGATGATGCAGGCCGTCTGCTCCGGGGTGAAGGGGATGCCGAGGAGTTCCTTGAGCTGTTCGGGATCCGTGAGATGGGCGGACACGTCAGAGAGGCTAGCGGCGGCCACTGACAGCGGGTGCCGGATCGTCGCGCGGGAGACGAGAAGCGCAGGTCAGCACCTATGGTGCCGCTCATCACACCGGTCCGCTCAGGCCTCGGTACCGTCCTGCCGTCCCGTCGCCCGGGAGCCGGCACGCGGAGCTCCGTACGCGGATTCGCCCGCGGGTGCGCGCGGAATGCGCACGCAGGGTTCGCGCGGGGGTGCGCACGCAGGGTCGCGCGGGGGTGCGCAAGCCGCGCGAGAACCTGCGCCCAGGGCCGCCACCCCGACGGCTCACTCCACGACGTGCCGTCCCTCGGGCCGTGCGCTGCAGGACGCGCGGAAGGCGCAGTGGGTGCAGTGCTGGCCCGCGGTGGGGGTGAACCGTTCGTCGAGGACCTTGCCGGCGGCCGTGGCCAGGAGGTCCCCCACCCACTCCCCCGCCGGCCCCTCCAGGGATTCCTGCGCCTGCACCTTGGGGAGGGCCTCGCCGCCGTCCCGTACGGGCGCGCCCTGGCGGAGCTGAACCAGTTCGGCGCCACCCGGTGCCGGGCGGGTGCCGTCGAACACCTCGTCGACGGCCCCCTCCCGAACGGCCAGCTGATAGACGGCCAGCTGGGGGTGGCGGGCCACCTCTGCGGAGGTCGGCGCCTGCTTCCCGGTCTTGAAGTCGACGACGTAGGCGCGGCCGTCGCCGTCGGCCTCGACCCGGTCCATCTGGCCGCGGATGCGCACCTCGTAGTCGCCCGCCTCCAGGGTCACGTCGAAGTCGTGCTCGCTGGCCACCGGCGTGCGTCCGGAGCGGTCCATGACGTGCCACTTCAGGAAGCGTTCGAGCGCCACGCGCGCGTTGGCCTTCTCCTGCGCCGACTTCCACGGCGCGTCGAAGGCGAGCGCGTTCCACACGGAGTCCAGACGTTCCATGAGGACGGCGAGGTCGGCCGGAGTCTGCCCCGAGGCCACCTCGTCGGCGAGGACGTGCACCACGTTGCCGAAGCCCTGGGCTGCGGTCGCGGGCGTGTCCGCCTTGACCTCGCGGCCGAGGAACCACTGCAGGGCGCAGGTGTTGGCCAGCTGGTCGAGGGCGCTGCCGGAGAGCGTGACGGGCTGGTCACGGTCGCGCAGCGGCACCTTGCTCTCGGTCGGGTCCCACATGCCCCACCAGCGGTAGGGGTGGGCGGACGGCACCAAGGGGCGGCCGTCCTCGTCGGTGAGGGCGGCCAGCCGGGCCAGCCGGCGGGCGGCGGCCTCCCTCAGTGGTGCGGAGACGCGGGGGTCCACGGTGGTGGCGCGCAGCTCGGCGACGAGTGCCGCGACCGCGAGGGGTCGGCGGGGACGGCCCGTCACGTCGGCGGGTTGGACGCCGAGTTCGGTCAGGAACCGGGACGGCTGGTCGCCGTCGTCGGCCGGTGCCTTCACGGCGGTCACGACGAGCCGTTCGCGCGCGCGGGTAGCGGCCACGTAGAACAGGCGGCGTTCCTCGGCGAGCAGCGCGCCGGGCGTGAGCGGTTCGGCGAGTCCGTCGCGGCCGATGCGGTCGGCCTCGAGGAGGGAGCCTCGGCGGCGCAGGTCCGGCCACAGGCCCTCCTGGACGCCCGCGACGACCACCAGCCGCCACTCCAGCCCCTTCGAGCGGTGCGCGGTCATGAGGCGGACGGCGTCGGGGCGTACGGCACGCCGCGTGAGAGTGTCCGCGGCGATGTCCTCGGCGTCGATCTCCTCCAGGAAGTTCAGGGCGCCCCGGCCGCCGATGCGCTCCTCCGCGCGGGCAGCCGTCGCGAAGAGCGCGCAGACGGCGTCGAGATCGCGGTCGGCGTTGCGGCCGGCCGCGCCGCCGCGCCGGGCGGAGCGTTCCAGCCGGGTGGGCCACGGGGTGCCGTCCCACAGGTCCCACAGCGCCTCTTCGGCGCTGCCGCCGCCCGCGAGGCGCTCGCGGGCCTTGCGGAGCAGGCCGCCCAGGCGCTGGGCGCCGCGCGCGTACGCGGGGTCGTGCACGGCCAGTCGTTCGGGTTCGGCCAGTGCCTGCGCGAGCAGCCGGTCGGAGGGTGGCGGCAACGGGTTGCCGGCGGCACGCTCCTCCTCGCGCAGTGCGCGGCCGAGGCGGCGCAGGTCGGCGGCGTCCATGCCGGCGAGGGGGGAGGTGAGCAGGGTGAGGGCGGTCTCGGTGGCAAGCCAGCACGGCTCCTCCGCGCGGGGGGCGCCCTCGGCCTCCGTGCGCGTGGCCTCCGTGCCCGTGCCCTCCGTGTCCATGGCCGATGCGTCGACGTCCGCCTCGGACGCGGTCTCCTCGCGGGGGTCCGCGCCCTCACGAGCGGTCCCGGCCTCCGTCGCAGGCCCCTCCTCGGCCGCGTGCTCCCCGGCCCCGGCCGCGTCACCGACGCCCGCCCCGGAGTGTTCCCCCGCCTCCGCCTGAGCCACCGCCCGCAGAGCCGTCAGCAAGGGCGCCACCGCCGGCTCGTGGCGCAGGGGGAGGTCGTCGCCGTCGATGTCCAGGGGGACGCCGGCCGCGGTGAGGGCCCGGCGGACCGCCGGTATCGTGCGCGAACCGGCGCGCACGAGGACGGCCATCTCGCCCCACGGCACGCCGTCCTCCAGGTGGGCCCGGCGCAGGATGTCGGCGATGTTGTCCAGTTCGGTGCCGGCCGTCGGGTACGTGTACGCCTCGACGCGGCCCCCGTCCCGCACCGGAGCCAGGTCGCGGTGGGCGCGCACCTTGTCGGCGGGGAGGCGGGTCAGTGGCATGCGCTGGGTCAGCAGCCGGGTGGCGGCCAGCAGGGCGCCACCGGACCGGCGCGCGGTCCGCAGCACCTCGACCGGCGCCGGCCGGCCGTCCGCCCGCGGGAAGGTGCTCGGGAACTCCAGGATGCCGTTCACGTCCGCGCCCCGGAAGGCGTAGATCGACTGGTCCGGGTCGCCGAAGGCGACGAGGGTGCGCCCGTCGCCCGCCAGCGTGTGCAGGAGCCTGACCTGGGCGGGGTCGGTGTCCTGGTACTCGTCGACGTACACCGCGTCGTACTGGGCGGCCAGCTGCGCGGCGACCTCGGGGCGCCGGGCGAGGAGCACCGCGCGGTGGACGAGTTCCGCGTAGTCGAGCACGCCCTGCAGATCGAGCACGTCCAGGTACTCGGCGAGGAAGACGGCGGCGGCCCGCCAGTCCGGGCGGCCGATGCGCCGGGCGAAGGCCGCGAGCGCGTCCGGGCCGAGCCCCAGTTCGCGGCTGCGCGCGAGGACCGCCCGGACCTCGTCGGCGAAGCCACGGGTGGTCAGGCAGGCGCGCAGCTCGTCCGGCCAGCGCACATGGGCCAGGCCGAGCCGCTCCAGGTCGGCCTGGCCGGCGAGCAGCTCCCGTACCGTCACGTCCTGCTCGGGGCCGGAGAGCAGCCGCAGCGGCTCCACGAACAGCTCGCTGTCCTGGTGGGCACGGACCAGGGCGTAGCCGAAGGAGTGGAAGGTCGTCGCCCGCGGGGCACGCGCCGCGCCCATACGGAGCGCCATCCGGTCCCGCAGCTCGACGGCCGCCTTGCGGCTGAAGGTCAGGACCAGGATCCGCTCGGGGTCGCCACCGCGGGCGATCCGCTCCGCCACGGACTCGACCAGCGTGGTGGTCTTGCCGGTGCCCGGTCCGGCGAGAACGAGCAGTGGTCCGCGCGTGTGGTCAACCACGGCGCGCTGTGCGGCGTCCAGACGAGGGGGGTCCACGCGCGCCGGCGGGGTACGCACCAGTCGGTAAGCGCCACGGCTCCCCCGTCGCACCTGGGGGTGCGACGGGTGTCCGGTGGAGGAAGAGGAGCTCACGTGGTTCGCCGGTCCTGGTGGGTGTGCTGGTGGGCCGTCCGCGCCGCGGGTGCGGCGGTGGCCCCGGGATGAGGGGGACGCGTGCGGCTGACGCTACGCCGACGGCCGAGACGGAAGGAGAGCTTCCTCTTCTTCCCTCGGGTCACTCACGGCGCCTGCGTCCCCCGCCCCACGAACGTACGTCATGCACCCCGTGTGCCCGAAGTGCCCCATTTCCCTCACATGGATCACCGGTCACACATCCGTCCGCCCGATGGCGGAAGCTGTCAGGTGTGACCCTGCGCGCGTTCGCCGCCGTCCCACCGCGCCCGCTTCAGGTCGAGGCGCGGCAGGTGACCCTCCGCGGCTCTGCTCGCCCCCTTCAGGGGGGTGCCCTCCTCCCGGTAGCGGGCGAGCGCCTCCACTTCGTGGCCCGCGAGCAGGGCCCCGTCCGCGCGGACGACACGCCACCACGGCACCCCTCCCCCGTACAGGGACATCACCCGCCCGACCTGCCGGGGCCCCCCGTCCTCCAGGTACTCGGCGACGTCTCCGTACGTCATGACGCGGCCCGGCGGGATCAGTTCGGTCACCTCGAGGACGCGCTCGGCGTACTCGGGCAGCGTGTCCGCGTACTCCGGGACGACATCGTCCGAAAGGTTCTGCTCGCTCATCCGTCCCATCCTGCCCCACCCCACCGACAACGCCGCGTGCCCGCGACGGTGCGCGTCCCTCGCCCGGAAGCGGCGCGTCGGGCAGACTGTGCGGCCCGCACAGGCACCCTGATGCCTGCCGAGACCGACGCGCCATGCCACCATCGTGCGGGCGGTGACCAGTGATACGGGAGCATGAAGAGGCGATGAAGCAGCAGGGTGTGCACCCCGAGGACGCCGAGGGCACCTCTGACTCTTCGTCGCGCCCGGACACCGGGGACCGAAGCGACGAGAAGTCGGGCCGCAGAGCGGCCACAGGCGGCGCGTCGACGGCCGCCGACCCCGACGACGTGGCGCACATCGACGAGGTGGAGGGCGACGAACCCCTGCTCCCCGCGCGCGTGCACCGCCCGTCCGATCTGATGCGGCTCCTGGTGGGCGTGCTCGCCGTCGCCGTACTGCTGGCCGTCGCCGCCTTCGCACACGGCACCACCTCGGGCCTCGAACAGGACATCAACAAGGGCACGGGGCAGGCACCCGATCTGCTGATCAAGATCGCCGGACTGGCCTCCAGCATCGCGATCCTCCTGGTGCCGGTCGCCTTCGCGATCGAGCGGCTCATCAAACGGGACGGGCTACGGATCGCCGACGGCGTCCTCGCGGCCGTCCTCGCGCACGGAGTGACGCTCGCCACCGATCTCTGGGTCGCCAAGGCCGCCCCGGGCTCCATCCAGGAGGCGCTCACCCAGCCGTCACCCGGCGACATCCACGCGCTGACGGACCCGGTGCACGGCTATCTGGCGCCGGTCATCGCGTACATGACGGCCGTCGGCATGTCCCGCAGACCCCGTTGGCGCGCGGTGCTGTGGATCGTGCTGCTCCTCGACGCGTTCTCCATGCTCGTCACCGGCTACACGACTCCGTTCTCGATCATCCTGACGGTCCTCATCGGCTGGACCGTGGCCTACGGAACGCTGTACGCCGTCGGCTCCCCCAACGTCCGCCCGACCGGACGCACGCTGATGGCGGGCCTGCGGCACGTCGGCTTCCGCCCGGTGACCGCCGCGCGCGAGGAGGCGCCGTCGGACACCGCGGAGACCGGGGACCGCGGCCGCCGCTACTTCGTCACCCTGGAGGACGGCCGGCCGCTGGACGTCACGGTGGTCGACCGGGAGCAGCAGGCGCAGGGCTTCTTCTACCGCGCGTGGCGGAACCTCACGCTCCGCGGGTTCGCGACCCGCAGCAGCCTGCCGTCGCTGCGCCAGGCCCTGGAGCAGGAGGCGCTGCTCGCTTACGCGGCCATCGCGGCCGGCGCCCACGCACCCAAGCTGATCGCGACGTCCGAGCTGGGACCCGACGCCGTGATGCTCGTGTACGAGCACACCGGGGGGCGCAGCCTCGACTCCCTGGCGGACGAGGAGATCACCGACGACCTGCTGCGCGGCACCTGGGAGCAGGTGCGGGCCCTTCAGTCCCGGCGCATCGCGCACCGCAGGCTGGTGGGTGACGCCATCCTGGTGGATCGTTCCGGCACGGTGATCCTCACCGACCTGCGCATCGGCGAGATCGCCGCCGGGGACCTGCTGCTGCGCATGGACGTCTCCCAGCTCCTCGTCACGCTCGGGCTGCGGGTGGGCGCCGAACGCGCGGTCGCCTCCGCGGTGGCGGTGCTCGGTCCCGATGCCGTGGCCGACTGCCTGCCGATGCTCCAGCCCATCGCCCTCAGCCGCTCCACGCGCGCGACCCTGCGCCGACTGGCCCGGGAGCGGGCCCAGCGCGAGCGGGAGGCGGTCCTGGAATCGTCCCGGCAGGCCAAGCTGGCCCGTGCGGAGGCCGCCGCAGGCGACGACACGGCGCCCGCGCCGGTCCGGCTCGACAAGGCCGGGGTGACGGGCAGGGCGGAGAAGAGCGAGAAGAAGACCGCTCGCGCAGAGCAGCGTGCGGAGAAGCGGGCCGTGGACGAGGCGCTGGAGGAGGCGCGCGAGGAGGACCTGCTCACCCTGATCCGGCACGCGGTGCTGCGGATCAGGCCGCAGGCCCCCGTCGAGCCGGCCCGTCTGGAACGGGTGCGGCCACGCACCCTGATCAGCTTCATCGCCGGGGCCATCGGCGCCTACTTCCTGCTGACGCAGCTCACCCACATCGAGTTCGGTCCGCTGATCTCGAACGCCGAGTGGGGGTGGGTCGCCGCGGCCGTGCTGTTCTCGGCGGCGAGCTATGTGGCGGCGGCCATGGCACTGCTGGGCTTCGTACCGGAGCGGGTCCCGTTCATGCGGACCGTGGCCGCCCAGGTCGCCGGGTCGTTCGTGAAGATCGTCGCCCCGGCCGCGGTCGGCGGCGTCGCCCTGAACACCCGTTTTCTCCAGCGCGCCGGTGTCCGTCCGGGGCTCGCGGTGGCGAGTGTCGGCGCGTCCCAGCTGTTCGGGCTCGGCTGTCACATCCTGATGCTGCTGGCCTTCGGCTATCTGACCGGCACCGAGAAGACGCCGTCGCTGTCCCCGTCCCGGACGGTGATCGCGGGTCTGCTGACCGTCGCGGTGCTCGTGCTCGTGGTGACCTCGGTGCCGTTCCTGCGGAAATTCGTCGTCACGCGCGTACGGTCGCTCTTCGCCGGCGTCGTGCCGCGCATGCTGGACGTGTTGCAGCGCCCGCAGAAGCTGATCACCGGCATCGGCGGCATGCTGCTGCTCACCGCCTGCTTCGTGATGTGCCTGGACGCCTCGATCCGGGCCTTCGGGGACGAGTCGACGTCGATCAGCCTGGCGAGCGTCGCGGTCGTCTTCCTCGCCGGCAACGCGCTGGGGTCGGCGGCGCCGACGCCCGGCGGTGTGGGGGCGGTGGAGGCGACCCTGACGGTCGGTCTGATCGCCGTCGGTCTGCCCAAGGAGGTCGCCGCACCGGCGGTGCTCCTCTACCGGCTGCTCACGCTGTGGCTGCCGGTCCTGCCCGGCTGGCTGGTCTTCAACCACCTGACACGGAAAGAGGCGCTGTAACGCCCTGGTGGCGGACGCCGTCCGAGCGGCCCGGGTACCTCGTACGGCTCCTGCCCCGAGCATGCGGGCGCACCCGGCCGCACGATGGAGGCATGCCGAACGCCTCCTGGTCGCGCGCCGCCGGTCTGACCGCCACCGCCGCAGTGCTGTCCGCCCTGCTGACGGGCTGCAGCGACGCCTCCGGGGGCGATTCGCGCGGCGACGAGGACCTGACCGCGCAGAAGCTCGACTGGAAGGACTGCCCGGCGCCGTCCGAGGCCGAGGGTGGCGGCACCGCCCCCTCCCCCCTGCCGGACGGCGACGCGTGGCAGTGCGCCACCATGAAGGCGCCGCTCGACTGGGACGACCCCGAGGGGGACACCATCGGCCTGGCGCTGATCCGCGCCCAGACCAGCGGTGCGGCGGACCGGCGGATCGGCTCGCTCGTCTTCAACTTCGGCGGCCCGGGCGGATCGGGTGTCACCACGCTGCCCGCCTTCGGCCAGGACTACGCGAAGCTGCGCACCCGGTACGACCTGGTCAGCTTCGACCCTCGCGGGGTCGGCCGCAGCGACCCCGTGGAGTGCCTGGACGACAAGCAGCTCGACGCGTACTTCCAGCAGGACGCGACACCCGACGACGCGGCCGAGCGCACCGCGCTGCTGGACAACACGGAGAAGTTCAACGCGGCCTGCGAGAAGCAGTCCAAGAGCATCCTTCCGCACGTGGCCACCACCGACGCCGCCCGCGACATGGACCTGATGCGCCAGGTCCTCGGCGACGACGAGCTGTACTACTTCGGTATCTCCTACGGCACCGAGCTCGGTGGCGTCTACGCCCACCTGTTCCCCGGGAAGGTGGGGCGCGCCGTCTTCGACGCGGTCGTCGACCCGACGCAGTCCCCGGAACAGGGCTCGCTGGCACAGGCCGAGGGCTTCCAGCTCGCGCTGGAGAACTTCGCCGAGGACTGCACGTCGCAGGTCGAGGAATGCCCCCTCGGGTCCGACGCCCAGGACGTCGAGGACCGCATCGCCCGGCTGCTGAAGGATCTCGACCGGAAGCCGATCCCGGGCATCTTCCCCCGCGAACTCACGCAGACCGCCGCCACCAGCGGCATCGCGCAGGCGCTGTACTCCAAGGACTTCTGGGAGTACCTCACGGACGGCCTGCAACAGGCCTACGACGGTGACGGCCGCGTCCTCATGGTGCTGTCCGACGCGTTGAACGGCCGCAACGAGAACGGCCAGTACAGCAACATCACCGCGGCCAACGTCGCCATCAACTGCGCCGACGACAAGCCCCGGTACGACCCGGCGTACGTGGAGCGCAAGCTGCCCGAGTTCCGCAAGGCCTCCCCGCTGTTCGGCGACTACCTCGCCTGGTCCATGCTCAGCTGCACCGACTGGGCGGTGGCCGGCGCCGCCGAGCACCCGGACGTCAGCGCTCCCGGAGCCGCACCGATCCTGGTGATCGGGAACACCGGCGACCCGGCCACGCCCTACGAGGGAGCGGGGAAGATGGTGGACGCGCTGGGGAAGGGCGTGGGCGTGAAGCTGACCTACAAGGGCCAGGGTCACGGGGCCTACGACAGCAAGGACAAGTGCGTGCAGAACGCCGTGCACGGCTATCTGCTGGACGGCAGGGCACCGGCGGCCGGCACCGTCTGCCCCTGACCCCGCACCTCCATCCACATCCTTACGAATCCGCAGGTCAGAGCGTTATCCACAGGCTCCGACGGGTGCGGCGCGGTCCACCTACCATGGCATGACAGCCATCCGCCGCACGGCGCGGACGGCCTGCGAGGGGGGAGAGCACATGGCACGTCTCGTTCGGTGGACGGCCCTGACGGCCGCCGCCGCACTGCTGACGGCGGGCTGCGGCAGCGGCTCGTCCGACAGGGACAGAGACGAGGAGAGCACGAGCGGCGGACGGCGCCCGGCCGTGGCCCCGTCCGGCGTGCCCGATGCGCTGGCCTCGCAGACCCTCGGCTGGGGCCGCTGCAAGGACAGCGCGGACGCACCGGCGCCCGAGGGCGACTGGCAGTGCGCCACGCTCAAGGCGCCGCTGGACTGGGCCGACCCGGACGGCGACACGATCGACCTCGCGCTGATCCGTGCCGAGGCCACCGGCGACGAGCGCATCGGCTCGCTGCTCTTCAACTTCGGCGGCCCCGGCGCCTCGGGCATCTCCACGATGCCGTCCTACGGGGACACCGTCTCCTCCCTGCACGAGCGCTACGACCTGGTGAGCTGGGATCCACGCGGGGTGGCCGCCAGCGAGGGCATCCGCTGCCGCTCCGACGAGGCGATCGAGGACGCCGAGTCGGTCGACTCCACGCCGGACACCGCCGCCGAGGAACAGGCGTACCTGAAGGATGCCGCCGACTTCGGCAAGGGCTGCGAGAAGGCCGCCGGCAAGCTGATGGCCCACGTCTCGACGACCGACACCGCTCGCGACATGGACCTGATGCGGCACGTCCTGGGCGACGAGAAGATGCACTACTTCGGCATCTCCTACGGCACCGAGCTGGGCGGCGTCTACGCCCACCTGTTCCCGAAGAACGTGGGACGCGTGATACTCGACGCGGTCGTGGACCCGGGCGCCGACACGATGGGTCACGCGGAGAACCAGGCCAGGGGCTTCCAGCGAGCCCTGGAGGACTACCTGAAGTCCACCGGCCAGGACCCGGAGCAGGGCTCGCGGAAGATCGCCGCCCTGCTGGACCGGCTCGACGCGGAGCCACTGCCCACGTCGTCGTCGGGGCGGGAACTGACGCAGACGCTGGCCCTCACCGGCATCGTGCTGCCGCTCTACAGCAAGGACGGCTGGCCGACCCTGACCAGCGCGCTGGCGGCGGCCGAGGAGGGCGACGGGTCGGAGTTGCTGGCCCTCGCCGACGGATACAACGAGCGCGACCCCTCGGGCCGCTACGGCACGACGACCCACTCACAGCGGGTCATATCGTGTCTGGACGACAGGCAGCGGCCGACCCCGGCTCAGACGAAGCAGCGGCTGCCGGCGTTCGAGGAGGTCTCGCCGGTGTTCGGACCCTTCCTCGGCTGGGACACGGCCGGCTGGTGCCACGACTGGCCGGTGGCCGGGCAGCACGAGACCCCGGAGGTGAGCGCGTCCGGTGCGGCTCCGGTCCTGGTGGTCGGCAACACGGGCGACCCGGCCACGCCCTACGAGGGTGCCCGCAGGATGGCGGACGAGCTGGGCGAGGACGTCGGTGTGATGCTCACCTGGGAGGGCGAGGGACACGGTGCGTACGGAAGCGGGAGCGACTGCGTCGACTCCGCGGTGGACGCCTATCTGCTGAAGGGCACGGTGCCGGAGGACGGCAAGGTCTGCTCATGACGGCGGCGGGGGCTTCGGGCACCCGAGGTGCGCGAAACCCCCGCCGTTCCGAGAGCGGGACCGGGATCCGGTCAGTAGACGGGCTTCGCCGGCTCGATCTGGTTGACCCAGCCGATCACGCCGCCGCCGACGTGGACGGCGTCGGAGAAGCCCGCGGACTTGAGGACCGCCAGGACTTCCGCACTGCGGACACCCGTCTTGCAGTTCAAGACGATCTTCTTGTCCTGCGGGAGGCTCTCCAGGGCCGACCCCATCAGGAACTCGTTCTTGGGGATCAGCCGGGCGCCGGGGATGGAGACGATCTCGAACTCGTTCGGCTCACGGACGTCGATGAGCTCGATGTTCTCACCGTCGTCGATCCACTCCTTGAGCTGCTTGGGAGTGATCGTGGAGTCGGCGGCCGCCGCCTGGGCCTCTTCGGACACGACGCCGCAGAAGGCCTCGTAGTCGATGAGCTCGGTGACGGTCGGGTTCTCGCCGCAGACCGCGCAGTCGGGGTCCTTGCGGACCTTGACCTGGCGGTACTGCATCTCCAGGGCGTCGTAGATCATCAGGCGCCCGACCAGCGGCTCGCCGATGCCGGCGAGGAGCTTGATGGCCTCGTTGGTCTGGATGGAGCCGATCGACGCGCACAGCACGCCCAGGACGCCGCCCTCGGCGCAGGAGGGGACCATGCCGGGGGGCGGCGGCTCCGGGTAGAGGCACCGGTAGCAGGGGCCGTGCTCGGACCAGAAGACGGATGCCTGGCCGTCGAAGCGGTAGATCGAGCCCCAGACGTAGGGCTTGTTCAGCAGCACGCAGGCGTCGTTGACCAGGTAGCGGGTCGCGAAGTTGTCCGTGCCGTCGACGATCAGGTCGTACTGGCTGAAGATGTCCATCACGTTGTCGGCTTCGAGCCGCTCCTGGTGAAGGACCACGTCCACGTACGGGTTGATGCCCTTGATGGTGTCGCGGGCGGACTCGGCCTTGGACCGGCCGATGTCGGCCTGGCTGTGGATGACCTGCCGCTGCAGGTTCGACTCGTCGACCTCGTCGAACTCCACGATGCCCAGCGTGCCGACACCGGCTGCCGCCAGGTACATCAGGGTCGGCGAGCCGAGGCCGCCCGCGCCCACGGCGAGCACCTTGGCGTTCTTCAGCCGCTTCTGCCCGTCCATCCCCACGTCGGGGATGATCAGGTGGCGGGAGTACCTGCGGACCTCGTCTACGGTGAGCTCGGGGGCCGGCTCGACCAGGGGTGGCAGCGACACGGGGACTCCGTTGGTCGGTCAGTGATTACGGTTGTTCTCTCCGCAACACTGCCACGGCCTTTTTCATTCCGAGACACCTGTCCCGATCCGCGAGACGATTTCGTCCCAGTAACCGGGCATGGTCTCCCAGGGGTCGGCCTGTCCGCCCCGGTCCGTGCGGTCGGTGAAGTAGACCGTCGCCGCACCCTGCCAGCGGGCGATGCGCAGAGCCTCCTCCAGGTGCCCGCGCGGGACGCCATGGACGAAGTGGACGAAGCGCTCGGGCGGGTGGTCGGCGCTCCATTCGGCCGCCTGGGACCAGCGGTAGTCGCTCCAGGCGCCGGAGAAGGTGACGAGTTGGTCGGCGTTGTCGGCGTAGCCGGGACAGGGGTGGGTGCCGTGGCCGAGGACGATGTGGGCGTCGTCACGGATCACCCGCAGGGTGTTGACGGTGCGGCGTACCTCGGGGAGGGCGGCGCGGTCGGACGGGCAGCGGTCGAGGAGGAAGCCGTCGACCCGGTACCAGTCGAGGTACCGGTGCGCATCGGAGATCAGTTCGCCGAAGCCTCGGGTCCCGTGGGCGGCGTCGAGGTGGCCCAGAACGCGGATGCCGGTGTTGCGGAGACGGCCGGCCGCCGCCAGGCAGTGCGGGTCGGGATGGGCGCCGGGTCCGTCGGCGACGTTGAGGACGACCCAGTGCAGGGGCGTCCCCGGGCAGGTGAGGTCGGCCCACTCGCCGGCGGCGAGCAGGGGATGGGCGAGGCCCGGGATACCGAGGCCGGTGGTGAGGCCGGTGCTCGCGGTGCCCGCCGGGGCCCTGGTCAGATACGACATGCCGCCTCCATCCAGATGTCGGCGAGGGACTCCTCGAGGGCGATCCGCGGTCGCCAGCCGAGCCGGTCACGGGCGGTGCGCACATCGGCCTGCTGCCAGCTGCCGCAGCCGTCCGGGTAGGGGTAGGTGACGGGCGCGGCGTGCTCGGCCTCTGCGCGGTGTGCCAGGGCTTCCGGACGGTGGTGGCCGAGGCTGTCGGCGCGGTGGTGGCCGAGGGCGTCGACGCGGTGGCCGACCGATTCGGTGCGGGGGTGCCCGATGGTCGGGCGGAGTGCTCCGGGCGGTCCGTCGAGTTCGTGCAGCGCGCCGCCGTAGCCGGCCACGCGGGCGAGGGTGGCGGCGGCGTCGCGCAGGCGCACGGCACGGCCCGACCCGATGTTGATCACACCCTGCGCCGCGGAGAGCGAGGCGGCGTGGACGGCGCGGGCGACGTCGCGGACGTCGATGAAGTCGCGCTGGGCGCCGAGGCCACCGAGACGGAGTTCGCCGTCGCCGGACTGCATCGCTCGGCGCATGGCCTCGGCGAGCCGGCCCAGCGGGGAGCCCGCGGGGGTGCCGGGGCCCGCGGGTGAGAAGACGCGGAGCACGACGGCGTCGAGGCCGGAGCCGAGGACCAGTTCGGTCGCGGCGAGTTTGCTGACGCCGTAGGGGCCGCCTGGGCGTGGCACGGCGTCCTCCGCGGTGGAGGAGCCGGGCTGGCTGGGACCGTACTCCGCACTGCAGCCGACCTGTACCAGGCGGGCGCCGCAGCCGCTGCGGCGCAGTGCCTCGCAGACGGTGGCGACGGCGACGGTGTTGTGCCGGGTGAGTTCCCGGGCGCCGCCCCGGGTGGCTCCGGCGCAGTTGACGACGACGCCGGGGTGGACCGCGTCGAGGAAGCGGGTCAGGGCGCCGGGGCTGCCGGTGGCGAGGTCGAAACGGACGTCGGCGTCGTCGCCGCGGCCGAGAGCGGTGAGCTGGACGGCCGGGTCGGCGAGCAGACGGTCGGCGACGAAGCGGCCGATGTAGCCGTTGGCTCCGATCAGCAGGACTCTCATCGGGCGGCTCCCGGTGCCGAGGCGTCGGGTCGGGAGGTGGTCATCTGGGGGCTCCTTCTGAGGGGTGGTGCGGACGAGTGGGCTGTCCGGCCGGGTTCGCTCACCGTGGCGGCTCCGTCGACGCGTGCGCCGAGGCTCTGGTCAGACGACGGGTCGCGTGCACCAGGAGGACCAGGGCGCCCGCGCCGCAGGCGATCGTCGGTACACCGGCCGGACCCCAGAGGTCGACCAGGGCCTCCACGGGGGCGGCCAGGAAGCCGCAGCCGGGGAGGCGGCCGGCGAAGAGCGTGGCCAGGGCGGTTGCCTCTGCGGTGGCCGCGGCGGTGAGGACGAGCGCGGGGGCGTAGGCGTGACCGTGCACGGTCAGCAGGCGGGCCAGCAGGAGCAGGGCGCCCAGGGTGAGGGCCTGGGGGTAGGCGGCGGGTTCGCCCAGGACCATGCCGGTCAGCGCGGCAAGGGCTGTCAGGGCGGCCATGAACAGGGCGAACGTGCCGAGCAGCAGGGGGCGCACGGAGGCGGAGAAGTCGGCGAGGCCGCGGCTGGCCGTGAGTCTGCGGCGGGCTCGCACGGCGAGGAGACGGGCACTCGCGGCGGCGGGCGCGCAGGCGAGGGACAGGGCGAGGACGGGGGCGACGGTGACGGGCCAGGGGCCGTCGGCGGTGCCGTCGGGGAGTCCGTCCGGGCCACCGGCGAGAGCGGCCCGGAGCAGTCCGTCGCCGAGGAGGGCGTAGCCGACGAGCCAGCAGGTCCACGTGCCACCGGTGCGCGCGGTGGCAGCCAGCGGGCCTCGGCGCAGTGCCGCACGCAGGGCCAGGGCCACCGCGAGCACGCCCAGGGCGGCCACGGTCAGGCGCGTTCGCCCGTGCGTGAGGCGCAGCCCGGTCACCGCGGCGGCGCACAGCGCGCCGGGCAGCAGGGCGAGGACGATCGAAGCGGCACGCGCCCGTGGGGTGGGCGGGTCCGTGGGGTGCGGGGCCGGGTCGGTGTCACGCGGGACGCGTGCGTACATCTCCTCCGCCAGGGAGAAGACGTCCCGGTGGCGGAAGCGGGCGGCGGTCCGGTCGGTGACGCCGTGCGCCTCCAGGCCGGCCGCGATCTCCAACGGGTCCACGGCGCGTTCGCACAGGTCGCGGTGCCGGTGCATCAGTGCCTTCACGGGGTCCGCGGCGGCACGGCGGGCAGCGGACACCGGGGCCGCGGCGGCACCGCGGGGAGCGGAGACGGGGGCCGTGGCGGTACGACGGGCAGCGGACGGCGCCTGCCTGCCACCGGCCGCCACTCCGCCATGGGCGGCCACTGCACCCCCGACGACCGTCTCACCGGCGGCCACCGCGCCGGCCCCGACCGCCCCTCCCGCACCGGTGAGCGCCTCACCTCCGGCGAGCGCCCCGCCGTCGACGAGCCCCTCACCACCGATGAGCCCTTCACTCCGGACGAGCCCTTCACGGCCCCCTTCACTGCCCACGAGCCCTTCGCCGGCGACGTGCGCCCCGGCGCCGGCCCTCGCCGCACCGCTGCCGGTGTTCGCCGCGCCGCTCTCGGGGGCTCCGCGCTCGGAGGTCACCGTGCCGCCCCTGCCGTCGCGCGCGGATCCGCCCGCCGGTGAGGACGTGGCGGCCCCCGGCCCCCCACCCTCGCTCCCGCCCGCGGGAACGCCGCCCGTGTGCGGCGTTCCGTCGGTCAGTGACTCCCGCGAGCGTGCGTCCCACGCGCCCGGGCTGCCCGGGCTCTCGGGGCGGTCCAGTTCGCCGAGGCCGCTCATCGCGCCGCCTCCGTCGCGGTGGCCGGGGCCGTGGCCCGCACGGGTGCGTCCGTCGCCCAGCCGGGCCCGCCCCGGGCGACGACGCGGGACGTGGGATCGCTCCAGCGACCAGGGACATGGGCTTCGGCGGGGGCGGCGAACGGCAGGGGTTCGCCGGTGTCGTCGAGGACGACGCGGCGTACCGGTGTGTGCGAGAGGATCTCCAGGTAAATGCCGTGAAATGCCGTGATGTTCTGCTCGACGGTGAAGAGTTCCAGTGCGCGGGCGCGCGCCGCGGCGCCCAGACGCTCCCGGCGCTCCGGGTCGCGCAGCAGGGCCACGCACGCTTCGGCGAGCGCGCGCGGATTGCGCGGGGGCACGACGAGCCCGGTGCCGCCGATGGCCTCGACCACCGCACCGGCGTCCGTGGAGACCGTCGCGCGACCGCAGAACATCGCCTCGACCAGACCGGCCGGGAATCCTTCGACGACGCTGGAGAGCACGACCAGCGCGCCGGAGGCGTACGCCTCGGCGCGGGACGGCAGTTCGGGCCCGCCGGTCTCCTCGAAGGTCACCGGGTTGCGGCCGACGGCGTGCGGACCGTCCGCCTCGTCGGGGAAGAGCTGCGCGGCCAGTCCCTTGCAGTGGGCGAGGTAGGCCTGGCCTTCGGGTCCGGCGGGGGCGCCGACGATCCTGAGGCGGGCCGCGGGTTCGGCTCTGCGGACCTCCGCGAAGGCATGCAGCAGTGAGACCAGGTCCTTGGCGGGCTCGACGCGGCCGACCCAGACCAGGGTGTGCGGGTCGGCGCACTCCGGCGACCGAGCCACCTCGGAGAAGGGGGCCGCGTCCATGCCCGGATGGACCGTGCGGAGCTTGGCGCGGTCGGCTCCGCAGCGCTCCTGCCAGCGGCGGGCGTGTGTGTTGCCGGGCGTGATCACGGCCGCCCGCCGGTACGTCTCGGCGGCCAGCCGTCCGTGGAAGGCGGCCAGGAGGGACCGTATCGCGAGCGGGGAATCGGGTTCCGTGAGGTAGTGCGTCCGCAGTCGCACGCCGTACTCGGTCACCAGCAGGGGCACGTCGGCGAAGTGCCGGGCGAGCAGGCCCGGCAGGGCCGCCGTGCCACCGGAGGCCGCGTGACACAGGTCGACCGCGCCGAGGCCGTCGTCCTCGTACCAGTCGAGCGACAGGGGGCGCAGTGCGCGTTCGAGGCGCGCGGCGACGGCGAGCAGATCGGGAACGCGCGCCTCACGTGCGGAACGGTGAGCGCCGGGCGCACGACAGGCTCGTTCCAGGGCGCGCACGGCGGTGTCCGAACGCAGTGCGCCGGGCAGCCCGCCCTCGTCGCGGGCCAGTTCGGCCAGCCCGTACAGCGCGTTGGCGAAACGGTCCGCCTCAAGGGCGGACGCCTCTTCGGGGGCCCCGGACGGCGCTCCGGGGGTGGTCGCGCAGAGCGTCGCGGCCAGTTCGCCGTAGCACTCGGCGAAGCGCCGGCGCGCGCGCCGTCCGTACCCGAGTCCGTCGTCCTCGACTTCCCACAACGACGCGGTGCGTACGCGGCTCACGTGCGGCGGCAGCGGCACCCACCCGCCGTCCTCCTGCCGCTCACTGCGGCTGAGCGCGTAGACGTCGAACTCGTGCTGCTCGAGCCCGCGCACGAGCCGGTCGCACCAGAGTCCGGCCTCACCGCTCACAAACGGATAGCCGCCCTCCGTCAGCAGTCCGATGCGCACGCGCGCACCCCCGATCTCCCGTCTGGGGAGCCGCCGTTGGCCCGGCGGCTCGCAGCGGGACGAACGTATGCGGACAGGGCGGTGGCGCGATGGACGGTTGTCCATCGCGCCACCAAAAGGGGTGAACGGTCGTAACTTTCCCGCACGAACGGCGTTCCGTCGCGCTAAGGGATCAAGTAATCACCGTGCGTCACACTCGGGCCTCTGCAGCCGTACGTGGTCCGCAGGTCGATCGCCGATCAACCGCGGATCGGCCGCAGCGGGCCGTGCCGGTCCCGTCAGCTGTTGGGGTACGCCCAGGCGTTCGGCCGGCAGTCGATCCCGTCGTGATCGACGAACTTGGTCTGCTGCTGCATGACGGGGGCCAGCTCGCCGTCCTTGTCGCAGCTGACGTGGTTGAAGCCGATGCGGTGGCCGACCTCGTGGTTGATCAGCATCTGCCGGTACGCGTGGATCGCGTCACCGAAGGGCTCCGCGCCCTGCGCCCAGCGGTAGGCGTTGATCATCACGCGCTCGGTGGCGGCGGAGTCGCAGGAGACGTTGTCCTCGGTGGTGTCCAGGCCGGACTTGGCGCACCAATCGGCGGTGGTGCCGGGACTGGCCAGTGTGATCACGAAGTTGGGCTGCCCGGAGTGGATCCGCTCGAAGCTGCGGGCGCCGTCGTGGGCCCAGCTCCGGTCGTCGTTGAGCGTCTTGTGCACGGCCTCGGCGAAGAGTTCCCCGTCCAGGCCGAGCCCCTGCTCGACGTCCACGCGGTAGGTGTACTTCTCCCCCTTCCCGGGCCCCTTGGCGATACCGGGGATCGCGTCGAACCGGCCCGAGCCCTTGAGCGTGGCGCCGAGCGGGTACGTCTTTCCCATCTTCTGTGCGTATGTCAGCGGCACCGTGGTCTCCGGCGTGGAGGGCGTCGGCCGCCCGTCCGCCCTCGATGCGGAGTCGTGCACGTCACGGGCCTGGTCGGTGGAGGCCTGCGACCGCACGTCGCCACCGTCCGCCCCGTCGGCGACCTGACCGGCCACGACGACCGCCAGCACGGTCGTGACGGCCGCCGCGGCGATGCCGGTGAAGGTCCTGCCCTTGCCGCCCTTGACCGGCGCGGGGTCACCCGTGGGCGCCGTGTCGTCGGCGTCGGAGGCGGAGGCGGGACCACCGTTGCCGCTGCCGCTCCCGTCGTCGGCGCTCCAGTCGGTGACGGTGGAGTACGGGTCCGAGGGCCGCGGGTCGAAGGGCTGCGCGGGGACGGGCGTACGGCGTGGGGGCCGGGCCGCGAAGACGTCGTCGCGCTCACCGAAGGCGTCCAGGTACTCCTGCCGCGGACCTCCCGGCGGGCCCTGCCGCTGCCGCGGGAAGGACGCCCCGGGGCGTGCGGCAGCGCCCGGAGGCGGGCCGGCCGGGGTGGCGTAACCGGCGCCCGCTCGCCCGCGCCCGTCCAGCTCGCCCCAGGCGCCGCCGGATTCACGCTGCTCGGGATGACCACCACGCACGCGCGGCACGCCGTGCGCGGGCGTGCCGTCGGCAGCTCTCGGCCCCCCGTGCGCCGGGGCGCCACCACCGAACCTCGGCACACCGTGCGCCGGAGTCCCGTCCGGCACCCGCGGAACCCCATGGGTCGGCGTACCGTCCGGCACCCGGGGAAAGCCCCCACCGGGCGTCCCGTCGGCGAACCTCGGCACACCACGCCCCGGAGTCCCGTCATCGAACCTCGGTACACCCCGCGCCGGAGTCCCGTCGGGCAGCC
Organism: Streptomyces sp. NPDC041968; assembly: GCF_055589025.1. Lineage (NCBI taxonomy): Bacteria > Bacillati > Actinomycetota > Actinomycetes > Kitasatosporales > Streptomycetaceae > Streptomyces > Streptomyces sp. NPDC041968. Next base: position 255,853 of record NZ_JBVJCB010000006.1, read on the forward strand.
TCGGCATCCCGTGCGCCGGAGTCCCGTCCGGCATCCTCGGAATGCCGTGCGCCGGCGTACCCCTCGAATCCATCGGACGGCCACGCCCCGGGGTGCCGTCCTGAAGCTGTCGCCCCGACGGTCCCGGCGTGCCCTCCGGAAGCCACCGCCCCGGCCCCGGATACTCACCAGGGCCACCGCGGCCCTCGCCCCGGGCGGCCGCGCCCGGTGCTCCCCGGGCCGGCACGCCGGGTACCCCGGATGCCGGTGGTGACTGCTCCCCGGCCTGGGGGCCGGGTGCGCGGCGGCGGCCCAGCAGGCCGGGCCGGCCCTCCCGCGCTGCTGCGGTGGTGTCCGCGTCGTCGGCCTTGGGTACGGGCCCGCGGCGGCTGTGGCGTCCCACGTCGCGCCTCAGCCTCCTGTGCTCTGGTCGGCGGGCTCGTCGTCCACGGCCCTGGCGGTCCTCTCGCCGGTGGCCGGCTGCCCGGTGTCCGCGAGCAGTTCGCGGAACGCCCTGGCCACGGCCTCCGGATACTCCATCATCGCCACGTGTCCCGCGTCCGGCAGGGTCAGCAGCCGGGAGTCGCGGAAGGCCCGGGCGGCGCGCTGGGCCATGCGGTGGCCGACGAGTTGGTCGCGTCCACCGTAGACCAGGAGCGTGGGCGCGAGAACCCGCTCGGCCTGTCGCCACAGCCCGTGCTGGCCGCCCAGGGTGTACGCGTTCACGATCCCGCGCGCGGAACGCGCCATCGCGTCCCAGAAGTACGGCAGCCGCAGCCGCCGCTCCATCTCCTCCACGGCGTTGCGGAAGCCCTCCGGGGAGACCCGCTCCGGGTCCCCGTAGCAGAGCGCCGTGACGCCGCGCACCCGCTGCTCGGCGGTCCACTCCCTGGTGAGCCGGGTGAACAGCGCCACCACCCCGGGCAGCGCCAGCAGCCCCGTCGGCACGGCGCTGCGCTGCACACGCAGCTCCGGCAGCGCGGGCGACACGAGGGTCAGCGTCCGCACCAGGTCCGGGCGGGCAGCGGCCACGCGGGTGACGACGGCGCCCCCGAGGGAGTTGCCGAAGAGGTGCACGGGACCGCGCCCGGCCGCGTCGAGGAGGCGGACGACCGCGCGCGCGTGGCCCGTGATCGAGTAGTCCCCGTCGTCGGGCGGCGGGGAGTCGCCGAAGCCCGGGAGGTCGACGGCCTCGCTGTCGACGACACCGTCCAGCAGCGGCATCAGCGCCGACCAGTTCTGCGAGGAACCGCCGAGGCCGTGCACGTACAGCGCGGGCGGCAGCCCCTCGCGGGCCGGTGGTCTCGAACGCACCGTCAGCGTCATGCCGGGCAGCTGGACCGACCGGAGGCGCTCGCCGTCCGCGACCTTGACGGCCGCGACCTTCGGCAGCACGTTCGCGGGCGACAGTGACGGCGGCTCGGTCGAAGGCATGCGGCAATGTTACGAGACGATCACGCAGTGGTTCATGTGTTCGCCGTCACACGTCGGACCGGCGTGTCCGCCCCGTCCGCCCCTCCCCCTGCACCTCGCCCCTCGGCTCTCACCCCGCCGCCCGCGACCCCGTACGACGCATGGCGTCCGGAACGGGAGTCTCCTACGCTCATGAAGTGGGCACCCGCGTGTGACCCCCTGAACCGCCAGGGACGTTCGTTCGTAGGAAGGGAGCCCAGCATGACCGTCGACCCCACCGACCCCGAGACCTTCGACACCGAGACGCAGGACGCGAAGGAGATCGACGTCGAGGCGCCGGACGCCGACGCGGCCGAGCAGCAGACGGACGTCGCCCCGGAGCGCGACGACCCGCTGACCGGCATCGAACCGGACCGCGCCAACGAGGCCGACCTCGCCGAACAGGCGCGGGTGGTCTCCCACGACGAGGACGACTACCGCTGAGACGCGACGCCGCCGGGTGGCGGCGAAGCGACTTGCCCAGCGGAAAGGAGTGCCGCCTTCTGCCCGGCCTGGACTCTTTTGAAACCTGTTGTGCGGCTATCGCCACCGTCCGGTCCGTGAAATTCTGCGCTCGCACCGCGCACAGCACGGTTACCGAAAAGTACGATGACGAGGCGGCGCACACCGCACGTGGACGACTATGGGAGGCGGCGTGACAGCCATCGAGCAGACAGAGGCGGTACGCCCGCGGGGCACACGCCTTCCCCGCCGAGCCCGACGGAACCAGCTGCTGGGCGCCGCACAGGAAGTCTTCGTGGCCCAGGGCTACCACGCGGCCGCGATGGACGACATCGCCGAGCGCGCCGGGGTCAGCAAGCCGGTGCTCTACCAGCACTTCCCGGGCAAGCTCGACCTCTACCTGGCCCTGCTGGACCAGCACTGCGAGTCCCTGATCCAGTCCGTACGGAGCGCGCTCGCCTCGACGACCGACAACAAGCAGCGCGTCCGCGCCACGATGGACGCCTACTTCGCGTACGTCGAGGACGACGGCGGCGCCTTCCGGCTGGTCTTCGAGTCGGACCTGACCAACGAGCCCGCCGTGCGCGAGCGCGTCGACAAGGTCACTAACGAGTGCGCCGAGGCGATCTGCGACGTCATCGCCGAGGACACCGGCCTCTCGCGCGCCGAGTCGATGCTGCTGGCCTCCGGGCTGGGCGGCCTCGCCCAGGTGGTGGCCCGCTCCTGGCTGCACAGCGACCGCAGCGTGCCCCGCGACCAGTCGGTGCAGCTGCTGACCTCGCTGGCCTGGCGCGGCATCGCCGGTTTCCCGCTGCACGGCAGCGAGCAGCACTGACGGCGCCGGTTCACGCCGGTTCTGTTCCCGTCGGCTGTTCGCTCTTGGCGTTCTCGGGCGCAGCGTGTACGTCCCCTCACCGGGCTAATGTGTGCGGAGTACGGCGCGGAAGATCGCGCACTTCACTGACCGTCGGAGGGACATAGCCGTGGAGGTCAAGATCGGCGTGCAGCACGCGCCCCGCGAGATCGTTCTGGAGAGCGGTCAGACTGCCGAGGAGGTCGAGCGCGTGGTGGCCGAGGCGCTCGCCGGCAAGTCACAGCTCCTGAGCCTCGTGGACGAACACGGCCGCAAGGTCCTGGTACCGGCCGACCGTCTCGCCTATGTCGAGATCGGCGAGACGACCCCGCGCAAGGTGGGCTTCGGCGCGCTGTAACGGGCGGACGCAGTAAGGGAGGGGCCCGGCGGTGAGTCACCGCCGGGCCCCTCCCTCATGTCGGACGGAGCACAGTTCACCCACAGGGGGAGGGTTGCGTTCCGCAGGTCAGGGGTAACCAGACTGTGACCGTTTCGGGCGGGCCGGCCACGTGGGAGGGACCCCGACATGCTCTTGGAAGCGCTCAGCGCCACACTTCTCGGCCTTGCCCTGGCATGGGCCGCCGCCCACCGACTGCCGCACCGTCTCCCGGCCCGCGTCCTGGTCCTGCCGACCGGGATCGCCGGAGCCCTCTTCGGGGCGTTCGTGACGCACACCGCGCTGGGTGCCGGTGGTCTCCTGCCGGTCCTCATGGGCTCGGCCGTCATCTCCGCGGCCTCGCTCTCCCTGCTCCTGCGCCCCGCCGGGGGGCTCCGCCGCCGATCGGCGACCGCCTGACCGAGGGCCGGCCCGGGCGTCCTGAGCGACGACCGGGCCGAATGCCCGACCGGCGGCCCGACCACCGGCCCGGGCGCCAGCCCGTACCTCGGCGGCACTGACGGCGGTCAGGCTCAGGCGGCCAGACCCAGCGCCGCCATCCGCTTCGTGTGCGCCTCCGTGATCCGGGAGAACATCCGGCCGACCTCGGCGAGGTCGAATCCGTCCGCGACCCCGCCCACGAGCATCGTGGACAGCGCGTCCCGGTCGGCCACCACCCGCTGGGACTGGGAGAGCGCCTCCCCCATCAGCCGCCGCGCCCACAGCGCGAGCCGCCCGCCGACCCGCGGGTCCGCGTCGATGGCCGCACGCACCTTCTCCACGGCGAAACCGGCGTGCCCGGTGTCGTCGAGCACGGCCAGCACCAGCTCACGGGTGTCGGAGTCGAGGCGGGCCGCGACCTCGCGGTAGAAGTCGCTCGCGATGGAGTCACCGACATAGGCCTTGACGAGTCCCTCCAGCCAGTCGGAGGGGGCCGTCTGCTTGTGGAAACCGTCGTAGGCGGCCACGAACGGCTCCATCGCCCCGGTCGGCTCCTCACCGATCTCGGCGAGCCGGCCGCGCAGGCGCTCGAAGTGGTGGAACTCCGCCGACGCCATCTTCGCCAGCTCCGCCTTGTCCGCCAGCGTGGGCGCCAGCTTGGCGTCCTCGGCGAGCCGCTCGAACGCCGCCAGCTCGCCGTAGGCGAGGGCGCCGAGCAGGTCCACCACCGCGGCACGGTACTGGGGGTCGGCGGCGGCCGTCGCCCAGTCCTGGGCGGCTACTCCGGTGGCACCGGTGGGTTCGGTGGGTCCGGCGGAGGCGGCTGCGGCGTTGCCAGGCTTGTCAGAGCTCGTCATGCAGCGCACAATAACCCGCCCGCCGTCCGCCGGAAGGCCCCCGGTCGGCCTCCGTCCGATCCCGATCCGCCCCCGCTCGTACCTGGTCAGTCGGTGTGACGACGACTACGTGACCAAATCGGCCATCGCGTGTGCGCGAATCCGGGGTATGGTGGTAATGCGCCTGCCGAGTATGTGACGTACGGGTACGTGACATCGTCGTCGGGCCGCACGCATGAGGATGCCCGGTCGGTGGCCCGATCGGCTCCGACCCGACAGCCCTCCCTTGCCGTACACCACGCTGTGTACGGAATCCGGAGGGGGACCCTCAGTGGTACGAGCGCTGGAGCGTCGACAGAGGTCCCGTGTCCCACGGCTTTCCCGCAGGACAGCCGACGTCCCCGACACACGGTCCGGCACGACCCGCGCGCTCGCCTCGCACCACGTACACAGAAGAGGCAGCACCCTGACTACGACGTTTCGTTCCCTCGGAATCCTTCCCGAGACCGCCGAAGCCCTTGAGGCCGTCGGCATCATCAACCCCTTCCCCATCCAGGAGATGACGCTCCCCGTGGCCCTGTCGGGCACGGACGTCATCGGCCAGGCCAAGACCGGCACCGGCAAGACGCTGGGCTTCGGCCTCCCCCTCCTCGAGCGCGTGACCGTCCCCGCCGACGTCGAGGCGGGCCGCGCCGCCCCCGAAGCCCTGACCGAGGCCCCGCAGGCCCTCGTCGTCGTCCCGACGCGCGAGCTGTGCCAGCAGGTCACCAACGACCTCCTGACCGCCGGCAAGGTCCGCAACGTGCGCGTCCTGGCGATCTACGGCGGCCGGGCCTACGAGCCGCAGGTGGAGGCCCTGAAGAAGGGCGTCGACGTGATCGTCGGCACCCCGGGCCGCCTGCTGGACCTGGCGGGCCAGAAGAAGCTCAGCCTGAAGCACGTCAAGTGCCTCGTCCTCGACGAGGCCGACGAGATGCTCGACCTGGGCTTCCTGCCCGACGTCGAGAAGATCATCAACATGCTGCCGGTCAGGCGTCAGACCATGCTGTTCTCGGCCACCATGCCGGGCGCGGTCATCGGACTGGCCCGCCGCTACATGTCGCAGCCCACGCACATCAGCGCCACCTCGCCCGACGACGCGGGCGCGACGGTCGCGAACACGAAGCAGTTCGTCTACCGCGCGCACAACATGGACAAGCCCGAGATGGTGGCGCGCATACTGCAGGCCGACGGCCGGGGACTGGTCATGGTCTTCTGCCGCACCAAGCGCACGGCGGCCGATCTGGCCGACCAGCTCAAGCAGCGCGGCTTCGCCTCCGGCGCGGTCCACGGCGACCTTGGCCAGGGCGCCCGCGAGCAGGCCCTGCGCGCCTTCCGCAACGGCAAGGTGGACGTCCTCGTCTGCACCGACGTCGCCGCCCGCGGCATCGACGTCGAGGGCGTGACGCACGTCATCAACTACCAGTCGCCGGAGGAGGAGAAGACGTACCTGCACCGCATCGGCCGGACCGGCCGCGCGGGCGCCAAGGGTACGGCGATCACGCTGGTCGACTGGGACGACATCCCGCGCTGGCAGCTGATCAACAAGGCGCTGGACCTGGGCTTCAGCGACCCGCCGGAGACGTACTCCACCTCCCCGCACTTCTACACCGACCTGGGCATCCCCGCGGGCACCAAGGGCATCCTCCCGCGCTCGGAGCGCACGCGCGCCGGGCTCGACGCGGAGGAGGTGGAGGACCTCGGCGAGACGGGTGGCCGCGGTGGCCGCACGCGCAGCGACCGTGGTGGCCGCGGTGACCGGGGTGGTCGCGGGGGCCGGGACGAGTCCCGTTCCGCCGAGCGCGAGCCTTCGTCCGGTACGACGCCGCGTCGCCGCCGCCGGATGCGCGGTGGAGCGCCGGTGGACGCGGACACCTCCGCGACGACCAGCGCGCCCGAGGCCGTGACCGGCGGTGCGGACACCGCCGCCGACGCGGCCACGGACGCCGCCCAGGGTCCGCGCACCCTGCGCCGCCGACGCCGTACGCGTGGCGGGGAGTCGTCCCGCCGACCGGCGTCGGCCGCCACGACCGACGTCCCTGTCGCGCAGTCGGCGGAGGGCACCGCGGTCGAGGCCTCCGAGACCGCGGAGATCACGGACGCCCCGTCGGGCTCGCGCCGCCGCCGTACCCGTAAGTCGGCCGAGGCGCCGGCCGCCCTGCCGGATACGACCCCTGTGGTCGAGCCGGCGGCCGACGAGCCGGTGATCGCCGCGGCTCCGGTGACCGACGCGCCCGCGGAGAAGCCGCGCCGCCGTGCCCGCAAGGCCGCCGAACCCGCCGAGACGACGCTCGCCACGGCGGAGGGAACGGCCGCGCCCGTCTCCGAGCCGACGGAGACGAAGCCGCGCCGCACCCGGAAGACGGCCGCCGCCAAGGCGGAGACCGCCGTCGACACCGCCGAAGGCACGGCCGAGGCGGCCGAGGCGAAGCCGCGTCGCCGCACCCGGAAGGCGGCCGAGCCCGTCGAGACCGCGGGCGCCACGGCCGACATCCCGGCTCAGAGCGCGCAGGAGCCGGAAGCGGCCGAGGCCAAGCCCCGGCGCACCCGCAAGACGGCTGCCGCGAAGGCGGAAGCCGCCGTCGACACCGCCGAAGGCACCGCCGAGGCAGCGGAGACGAAGCCGCGCCGCCGCACCCGCAAGACCGCCGAACCCGCCGAGACCGTCGAGACGGCGACACAGGCACCGGAAACCACCGAGGCCAAGCCCCGCCGCACCCGCAAGACGGCCGCCACCAAGGCGGAAGCCGCCGTCGACACCGCCGAAGGCACCGCCGAGGCAGCGGAGACGAAGCCGCGCCGCCGCACCCGCAAGACCGCCGAACCCGCCGAGA
>NZ_JBVJCB010000006.1:263220-468561 GCF_055589025.1 Streptomyces sp. NPDC041968
AGGCACCGGAAACCACCGAGGCCAAGCCCCGCCGCACCCGCAAGACGGCCGCCACCAAGGCGGAAGCCGCCGTCGACACCGCCGAAGGCACCGCCGAAGCAGCGGAGACGAAGCCGCGCCGCCGCACCCGCAAGACCGCCGAACCCGCCGAAGCCGCGGCCGGGATCCCGGCCCAGTCCTCGCAGGAGCCGGAGGCCGCACCGCGGCGTCGGACCCGTAAGGCCACCGCGACCGTCGAGGCGCCCGCCATGGCTCCCGACGCCGAGGCGAAGCCGAAGGCCCGCCGTACCCGCAAGGCGGCGGCCGGCAGCCGGCCCGCGGATTCCGGCGAGAGCTGATCGGCACCGTTCCACCCGACCGTCGGCCCGGTCCCGCCACCCAGGCGGGGCCGGGCCGACGGCGTCGCTCCCCCTGGTCGCGGCCTGGTCGCGTCCCGACACCCACCCACCACCCCGCCCCGCGTCGACCTCCCCCGGATAACCTCGGCCCGTGAGCAGGAACGCCGCCTTCGCCCCGCCCCCGGACGCCCGCACGTACCGACTGCGTACCGCGCGCGGTGAGTTCGCCGTCGTCGACTCACCCGTGGCCGGCGGTGTCGAGCCGAAGGGAGTGGTGCTGATGCTGCCCGGGTTCACGGGGAGCAAGGAGGACTTCACGCTGCTGCACGAGCCGCTCGGCGCGCGCGGTTACCGCACGGTCGCCGTGGACGGCCGGGGGCAGTACGAGTCCGACGGGCCGGAGCACGACGAGGCCGCCTACGCGCAGACCGAGCTGGCACGGGACGTGCTGGCGCAGGTGGCCGCCCTCGGGGTGCGGGTGCATCTGGTCGGGCACTCCCTCGGCGGCCAGATCGCACGCGCCGCCGTCCTGCTCGACCGCGCCCCCTTCGTGTCCCTCACCCTGATGTCCTCGGGCCCGGCCCGGATCTCCGTCTCCCAGCAGCAGCGGGTGAAGCTGCTGCGGGACGCTCTCGACACGATGACGATGGCCGAGGTCTGGAAGGTGATCCAGGCGATGGGCCCACCCGAGGAGGTCGGCGGTCCCGCCGTCGGCCCCGGGGACCCGGAACGGCTGCGCAGCCGCTGGCTGGGCACCAGGCCCGCCCAACTTCTCGCCACCGGACGACAGTTGTGCGACGAACCGGACCGCGTCGCCGAACTCGCCGCGGTGGCGCCCGCCTGCCACGTGTTGTCGGGCGCCTACGACGACACCTGGCCGGTGCCCCTCCTGGACGAGATGGCTACACGACTGGACGCGCGCCGGACCGTGATCACCGGCGCCGAGCACTCCCCCAACACCGACCAGCCGCTGCCCACCGCACGCGCGCTGGCCGACTTCTTCGACGATGTCCGGCGCGGCCTCGGAACGACGGCCTAGTACTGCGCCTGCAGGTGCTCCCAGAAGCCGTCCCGCAGCGTCCGTCGCAGGTCGGACTGGCCACGGAGCGAGTACTGCAACAGCCCCTCGGCCTCCACCAGGAGGTCCTGGTCCACCGACCCGGGGAGGTAGGGGTGACCGGGGAGGAGTTCGACCAGTGACTCGCGGCCCCGCGCGGCCAGCCACTTCGCGGCGACCTGCGCGCCGACGAACCGGACGTCCTCGCGGGTCGGGCGGGAGCCGCCCGTCACCTCGTAGACCTGGGCCGTGCGGCGGGAGACGTACGGCTTGAAGAAGTCGAGGTCGAAGGTGCGCTGGCTGTCGACCTCCCACAGCAGCGGATCGGCCTGGTTGCGGCCCTCGGGGGCCTCGATGCCCCACAGGTGGACGCGGGCGCCGTAGCCCTGGGCGGCCTCGACCGCGGAGACCAGGTCCTCGTCGCCGCCGAGCAGGGCCGCGTCGCTGATGGCGCGGTGCCGGGCGAGGGACTCCAGGTCGGAGCGGATGAGGGAGTCGACGCCCTTCTGCTGGTTGTTGGCGTTGAGGTTGCCGAGGCGGACCTTCACGTCCGGGAGCTCGGCGATGGACTGCTGCTCGGCGGTGTGGATGCGGCGCCGGGCGCCGTCGTACCAGTAGACCCGCAGCAGGCGGCTGTCGGCGAAGATCGTGCGGGCCGTGTCGATGAGGGCCTCGATCAGCCCCTCGGCGTCCAGGTCGAAGGCCCGGCGGTCCTCGGTGCCGGCCACCAGGCGCCCCGCCGCCGCGTAGAGATAGCCGGCGTCGACGAAGATCGCGTGGGTCGAGGGCGTCTTGGCCACCTCGGCGAGCATGCGGTGCAGCAGCTCGTTGGTGCGATCGATGCGGGCGTTCATGGACGCGAGGTCGTCGTTCATCGCCTCCATTGTCCCGGCGGTCACGCTGCGAACACAACTGGTCCCCGTCGGTCTTGCACCGGGTCCTGTACTGGGTCTTGTATTGGGCCCTGTACTGGCTGCCCTGTACTGGCTCCTGCACTGAGTCTCGTACCGGGTCTCGTGCGAGCCGCCCGCCCGGAGTCCGCATCGCATACCGGTCAGTAGTTAGACGTTCGAAAAATTTCCTTAGCGTAAGGAATGTTTGTAACACACAGCCCGTTGACTAGGTACGGAAGCCCCGGGCACCGACGACCCGGGAGCCACACCAGTAGTTCTCCTCAGGAGGATGACCAGATCAAGGGAGAGGCCATGCGCTTTGAAGTCATGCGACTCGACGACGTCGACGGAACCCCCGTGGACACGACCGTCGTGGACGCCGCCTCCGTGAACCGCATCGTTCAGCAGGCCGCCGCCATAGGGCAGCGTCTGTGGATCCGCCCCGCCGACACCACGGCCTCGTAGCGCGGACCCGCACCCGACACACCGGGGCCCCGCACGGAACGCCGTGCGGGGCCCCGCGCATGTCCGCTCACGCGGTCTGGATCACCTGCGTCACGCCGTTGATGATCTGCTGCACGGCGATCGCGGAGAGCATCATGCCGGCGAGGCGGGTCACCAGGACCACGCCGCCGTCCTTGATGACGCGGATGATCAGCAGCGAGTAGCGCATCACCAGCCACAGCACCACGTGGATGGCGAGGATCGCCGCCCACACCGACACCTGCGTGGCCGCGCTGTCGGCCTTCTCCACCGCCAGGATGACCGACACGATCGCCCCGGGCCCGGCGAGCAGCGGCATGCCCAGCGGGACGAGCGCGACGTTGACGTCCTTGGTCTGCTTGGGCTCGTCCGTCTTGCCGGTGAGCAGGTCGAGCGCGATCAGCAGGAGCAGCAGACCGCCGGCGATCATCAGCGCGGGCACGGAGACGTGCAGGTAGTCCAGGATCTGGTGCCCGAGCAGACCGAACACGGTGATCACGCCACCCGCGACGCAGACGGCCTGGAAGGCCATCTTCTTCTGCACCTTGGCGGGGCGGCCGGAGGTCAGCGCGAGGAAGATCGGCGTGATCCCGGGAGGATCCATGATCACGAAAAGGGTCAGGAAGAGGGAGCCGAAGACGGCGACATCGAACATGGGTGAGCTACTGGCCTTGCGGAGGAGTGGAGGACGGGCGTGCGGGAGGCGGGTCTCAGACCCCGCCGGCCCCCGGCACGGGGAAGGCCCCGAACGCCCGTCGCGTGATCTCCCCGTACACCTCGGGGTCCGTCGTGTACTCGCCGAGCACGCAGGCCTTCCGGCTGCCGTGGTAGTCGCTGGAGCCGGTCGTCAGGAGCCCCAGCTCCTTCGCCATGCCCCGCAGCCGGGCCCGGGTGTCCGCGTCGTGGTCCATGTGATCGACCTCGATGCCGTCGAGTCCGGCGGCCGCCAGCTCGGCGATCGTGGCCTCCGGCACCGTACGGCCCCGCTTGGCGGCGGCCGGGTGGGCGAACACGGCGACGCCGCCCGCGCCCTTGACCAGCCGGAGCGCCTCGAACGGGTCGGTCTCGTGCTTCGGCACGAAGACCCGGCCGCCGTCGGCCAGCCAGTCCGCGGTGAAGGCGTCGCTCACGGTGGGCACGACGCCGAGTTCGACGAGGGCGGAGGCCACGTGCGGCCGACCGACCGAGCCGTCACCGGCGATGCGCGCGACCTGCTCCCAGGTGACGGGCACGCCCAGCTCGTTCAGCTTGGCGACCATGCCCTGGGCCCGCGGCACCCGGTCGTCCCGGACCAGCTCGCGCTCGGCGAGCAGGGCGGGCTCCTCGGGGTCGAAGAGGTAGGCCAGCATGTGCATGCTGACGCCGTCGACCCGGCAGGAGAGTTCCGCGCCGGTGACGAGGGTGAGCCCCTCGGGGAGCGCGGCGACGGCTTCGGCGTGACCGCGGGTGGTGTCGTGGTCGGTCAGCGCGATGACGTCCAGCCCGGCCGTGGCGGCCTTGCGCACCAGCTGGGCGGGGGTGTCCGTACCGTCGGACGCGGTGGAGTGGGTGTGCAGATCGATGCGCACGACGCTGGCTCCAAGCGGTGACGGGACGGAAGGGGACGCTCAAGGGTAACCGGAACTCCGATCCCCACCGTCACACCCGAAGCGACCCTGCGCCCCCTACACACCTGCCCGACGCCCCTCCGCGCCTCCGGCCGGCGTCTCCCCACGCGCCCGCACACGTCCTGCCGCACAGCGCCCGCCCGTATCCGCCCGGCACCGCCCGACACCTCCTCGCACAGGAGATCCGGCGACCGGCAACCCACCCCCACGGCCGGAGCAAGCGCGGCGACAGTACCGGCAACCGGGCCCCTACGGCCGCAGCAGACGCGGTGACAGCGCCCCGCACGGCACCAGGTCGACCTCGGCGCCCGCGTCCCGCAGATCGGTCAGCACCAGCTCCTCGTACATCAGCAGCCCCGACCGCTCCGGCCACACGACGGCCCACAGCCACAGCCCGAGGGCCTCGCCCGCGAAGACGGCCCGGTCGGCGGGGGCGCCGGAGACGTGCCAGAGGGGGGTCGGGCGGCCCGCGGCCAGCACCTTGGCCTGGGGCGGCTTCTCGACGTTCATGTACGGCCCCGGGTCGGGGGCGTCGATGCCCGCGTAGCGCGCCCCGAGACCGACGCCGAGTTCCTCGGCGATCAGGATCAGCTCGCCCATGCCCCCGAGGGGACCGGGGCCGGAACAGGCCACGGCCGTCGCCCGGCCGCCGCTGCGGTCGTCGCCCGCGCAGGCCACGCCGGTGAACAGCCAGCCGACCGGCAGCGGCCACGGCATCCACACCGGCACCTGCGTGCGGTGCACCACGACGCCGAGCGCCTCGACGCTGGGCGGAAGCACGGGCTGCAGCGGGTGCACGGTCCCGTGCAGATCGCACTGCCAGGAATCGGCGAAGAGGCCGGGAGCCCTGACCCGGCCACCACACTTCGGGCAACTGGGTTCGCCCCTCATAGAGCCCCACGGTCCTACCCGCACCCGCCCGCGTCAAGGACGATCACCCATCCGGGCGGAAGGGGCCCGTCGGACCGGGCCGACCCCGGAAGCACTAGATGTACATTGCATTAATTAGCTGAGCTAACATAGTATGTGTAAACACCAACCATTACGTCGTCACGGAGCAAGCATGGACCCCTTCGACGCGGGTGCCGGCGGCATCCTGCGGCAGCCCAAGGCGGTGTGGGCGACCGCCGGGGCGTCCGTCGTGGCCTTCATGGGCATCGGACTCGTCGACCCGATCCTGCCGTCCATCGCCAAGGGCCTGGACGCCGACGCCGGCCAGGTCTCCCTCCTGTTCACCTCGTACTTCCTCATCACCGCCCTGGCGATGCTGGTCACCGGCTTCGTCTCCAGCCGCATCGGCGGACGCAAGACCCTGCTGCTCGGCCTGGCCTTCGTCGTCGTCTTCGCGGGTCTGGCGGGCACCTCCGACACGGTCGGCCAGCTCGTCGGCTACCGGGCGGGCTGGGGCCTCGGCAACGCGCTGTTCGTCTCCACGGCCCTCGCCGTCATCGTCGGCGCGGCGGCCGGCGGCAGCGCCGCGGCGATCCTGCTCTACGAGTCCGCCCTCGGCCTCGGCATGGCCTGCGGACCGCTGCTGGGCGCCCTGCTCGGCGACGCCAGCTGGCGCTACCCGTTCTTCGGCACGGCGTTCCTGATGGCGATCGGCTTCCTGTGCATCACGGTGTTCCTCAAGGAACAGCCGAAGCCCGCCCGCAAGACCTCCCTGCTGGACCCGCTCAGGGCGCTGGGCCACGGTGGTCTCGCCTCCGCCGCGATCTCGGCGTTCTTCTACAACTACACGTTCTTCACCGTGCTGGCCTTCACGCCGTTCGTGCTGAACATGTCCCCGTACAGGTCCGGCGCCGTGTTCTTCGCGTGGGGCGTCCTGCTCGCCGTCTTCTCGGTCCTCGTGGCACCGCGCATGCAGAAGCGCTTCGGCTCGCTGAAGGTGCTCGGCGGCTCGCTCGTACTGCTCGCCGCCGACGTCCTGGCCCTCGGCTACGGCGACCACACCACGGCCATCGTCTGCACGATCCTGTCGGGCGCCTTCATCGGCGTGAACAACACGGTCTACACCGAGCTGGCCCTCGGCGTGTCGGACGCGCCGCGTCCGGTGGCGAGCGCGGGCTACAACTTCGTGCGCTGGTTCGCGGCGGCCGCGGCCCCCTACTTCGCGCCGAAGATCGAGGAGTGGACCGACATCCACATCCCCTTCGTGGTCGCGGCGGTCACCGCCGTCCTGGGCGCGGTCGTGGTCTTCCTACGGCGTCGCGCGCTCACCCTCCCCCACTCTCGGCTTCGCCCGAGCGGGGGGACCCCCATGGCGCAGGCGCTGGAGCCCGGGCACGCGACCGGGGACGGGGCCACGGTCTTCGCCGACTGACGAGGCCGGTCGGCGAGCGGTGAGTTCCCTCACTCCAACGGGACGGACCTGCGGGACGGATCGCGCAGGTCGGTCCCGTGCGTCAGCCAGCGCTCCTGGAGCGCCTGCGCGCCGTGCACCCGCTTCCACGCGGCCTCGTTCGGCGTCATCGGCAGCAGCGGCAGGAACCGTACGGCGTCCAGCGGCGCGTCCAGCTCCAGGTCCTCGACCAGGCCGCCCGGCTCGGCCACCAGGACCGAGGTGAACGGGGCCCCCGGCCACAGCGGCTCACCGACGTCCAGCGAGGCGCCGGGCACCACGACCACGCCCTCGACCTGCGGCGACGCGGCCAGCACGGCGAGCGGGCGGAGCACCTTGCCGGTGTCGGCGAGGCCGTCCCGGACGGAGAGGACCAGCTCGGCGCGCGGGCCCTTGACCGGGTCGGCGAGCACCGCCGTGGGGTCCGCCATGGGCTGGGCCGACATGCCGAGCGTGGCGTAGCGGACGATGTCGCCCTCCTGGCCGCCGCCCGGGAAGCGGAGCACCTCGATGCGGTCGGTGCCGAGGAAGGTGACCGCCGCGCGCGCGTCCGGCTCGCCCAGCGCGCTCAGCAACCGGGCTTCGACCAGAGGAAGAACATCAGCCATGCGGCGAGCATAGAACTCGTAGGGAAGCGGCAAAGCGGCGCCTTGACACGCCACGTGACTGGTACTCTGGCCAGCGTTCGGGGCAGCACGCAGAAGCGTCGCGGTCACGACCCCGACGCCTGAAGACTCCCCTACGGGGAACCCTCCCAAACAGAGGGAATCGATCGTCCCTCACGAGGGACCGGCCGGAGGAGGTGGGGCTGGCATGGACCGAAGTCGACCGTGCAGTACCACCCGCTCTTCCGGCCGCTGATGCAGCTGCTCCGGCTCCTCGCCACCGCCGCTCCCCCTCATCCGCGCGCCGTCCTTCGGAAGAGCACTTCGTCTCGTTGTGCCTGACCCGATCGATCGATCCGGTCAGCAGCTGAATCAGCAGCGAAGTCGGCCACCGCGACGGTGCGGTGCACCCCGCTTTGTGGACGTGCCGAGCACGTACGGTCAGGACGTCCTCATTCCGGGTGGTTCCACCCGTCCCGGCGCCGTTCGCTGCCCGTAGCGAAGGAGCCCGCCATGTCGATGATCCGTGACCTGCGCGCCGCGGTCCGCCCGTCCCGAGTCTCCCTGCGCAAGGACAGCAGCGGCGTCTACGACACCACCCGCGACCCGGCGACCGCCACCGCCGTCGTCGACTGCGCCGTCTACCGCGACGGCGCGCGCGTCGAGACGGACACGCCGCTCGGCCCGCACCAGGCGATGCGTCAGGTGCGCCGCGACGGCGGGTTCGTGTGGATCGGTCTGCACGAGCCCACCGAGGACGAATTCGCCGGCATCGCCCGGGAGTTCGGCCTCCACCCGCTGGCCGTGGAGGACGCCGTCCAGGCCCACCAGCGGCCCAAGCTGGAGCGCTACGACGACTCCCTGTTCACGGTCTTCAAGACCATCCACTACGTCGACCACGACGAACTCACCGCCAACAGCGAGGTCGTCGAGTCCGGCGAGGTCATGTGCTTCACCGGACGGGACTTCTTCATCACCGTCCGGCACGGCGGCCAGGGCTCGCTGCGCGCCCTGCGCCACCGCCTCCAGGACGACCCCGAGTTGCTGCTCAAGGGCCCCTCGGCGGTGCTGCACGCCATCGCCGACCACGTCGTCGACGGGTACATCGCGGTCGCCGACGCGGTGCAGGACGACATCGACGAGGTCGAGACGGAGGTCTTCTCGCCGGGCCGCAAGGGCACGCCGCGCGGCACCGACGCCGGTCGGATCTACCAACTCAAGCGCGAGGTGCTGGAGTTCAAGCGGGCGGTGGCGCCGCTGCTGCGTCCCATGCAGCTGCTCAGCGAGCGGCCGATGCGGCTGATCGACCCGGAGATCCAGAAGTACTTCCGGGACGTCGCCGACCACGTGGCGCGGGTGCAGGAACAGGTCGTCGGCTTCGACGAGCTGCTCAACTCCATCCTCCAGGCCAACCTCGCCCAGGCGTCCGTCGCGCAGAACGAGGACATGCGCAAGATCACCTCGTGGGCGGCGATCATCGCCGTGCCGACGATGGTGTGCGGGGTGTACGGCATGAACTTCGACTACATGCCGGAGACCCACTGGAAGTTCGGCTATCCGCTGGTCCTGTCCATCACGGTCGGCCTCTGTCTGGGCATCCACCGCACGCTCAAGCGCAACGGCTGGCTCTGAGCCCGCCGGAGTGCTCCTGGATAGGCTGACCGCATGACAAGCGAGCTGCTCGACCAGGCCCTCGTCGAGGAGGCCACGAAGAAGTCCGGCCTCATCTGGGTCAAGGGGGCCGGGGTGCCCGCCCGCGCGCTGTGGCACGTCTGGCACGAGGGCGCCGCCCTCGTCGTCGGCGACGGCCCCGGTGAGCAGCCGCTGCCGGGACTGGCCGACGGCGCCGCGGCCGAGGTGACGGTGCGCAGCAAGGACAAGGGCGGCCGGCTGGTCTCCTGGGCGGCCCGGGTCGTGGAGCTGGAGTCCGGGACGGAGGCGTGGCAGGCGGCCGTCGCCGACCTCAAGGGCAAGCGCCTCAACGCCCCGGACGGCGAGGCGATGACCGGCCGCTGGGCCCGCGAGTGCCGGGTGCTGCGCCTGGAGCCGACGGGGGGGACGGCTCCTCTGCCGGACGGTTCCCTGGCCGAGGCGCCGCTGCCCAGTCCGGCCACGACGCGGGAGCCGGCGCCGGCGGGGCTGCCGCGGCTGCTGCTCAAGCGCCGCAAGAGGCGTTAGCGCCCCCGGGACGCGTGTCGGCGTTCGCTACGACGTCGGCAGCTGGCCGCCGTAGTCCAGGGTGTCGTCCTTGCCCGGCTCCTGGAGCGCGAAGTCCTGGTTCCACTCCGAGAAGCTGATCGTGCCCGCGCTCCCCGCCCGCACCAGGCGCAGGGGGTACGGCGTGCCCTCCAGCGAGACGTCCAGGGTGCCGCCGGCGCCCTCGTCGCCGGTGATCCGGACGGTACGCACGCCCGCCTGCTCGTGGCGCCCGTCCGTCTCCACCGTGCCGTGCAGGGTCAGCAGACCGCCGAGGAGGACGTCCTTGTCCGTGAAGCCGCTGAACTTCTTGAACACCGGGTCGCTCTCCGGCACCTTCACGTACTTGCCGGCCAGCTTCTCGGCGGCCCTGGCATCGCCGCCGTCATGGCTCCAGAAACCGGCGTCGGCCTTCAGGAAGAGCTGCTCGCCCACGCGCAGCAGCCCGAACGTCGTCCCCTCGGCGGCGACCGACCCGGTCCCGCCCTCGGGCTTCAGCCGCATGTCGAGGCGGTACGTGCTCCCGCCGGCCTCCACGGAGCCGTGCAGGTGCACCGCCCGGGCGGTCCCGGCGACCGTGCGGGTCTTGGCGTGGATCTTGTCGGCGGAGAGCTTGCCCACGCCGTTGGTGCCCGCGTCGGGGTCCTCGCCACTGCATCCCGTCAGCCCTCCGCCCGTCACCACCAGGGCGCACACCGCGCCCATCAGAGCGACCCTGCGGAATCGGCGCCGGGGAGTCACAGACACAGGTGGGGCTGCCTTTCTGACAGGGGCCGGCACGGGCCGACCGGGGGCCGGGCGGCGTACCGCAGCGTACCGGGGCCGCGGACGGCGGACGGAGCCAGTCCGTCCGGACCGCCCACCAGGGCGGAGCCGTTCGGGACGGGCTAGCCTGAAGCCCGTCCGAGCGGGCAATTCGGGAAGAGACACCCTACGAATCAGCTCTCACGCAATCTGACGCACGCTTACGAAAAGGAGCCGCGGCCATGGCAGCGGGCGCCCCCCGGATCTTCGTCTCCCACCTCTCCGGCATCGCCGTCTTCGACCCGGCCGGTGACCAGGTGGGACGCGTGCGCGATCTGGTCGTCATGCTCCGCGTCGGCCGCAGACCGCCGCGGCTGCTCGGGCTGGTCGTCGAACTCACCACCCGCCGCCGCATCTTCCTGCCCATGACCCGGGTCACCGGCATCGAGTCCGGCCAGGTCATCACCACCGGGGTCCTCAACGTGCGGCGCTTCGAGCAGCGGCCCACCGAGCGCCTCGTCTTCGGCGAGCTGCTCGACCGGCGGGTCACCCTCACGGACACCGCCGAGGAGGTCACCGTCCTCGACCTGTCGGTGCAGCAACTGCCCGCCCGCCGGGACTGGGAGATCGACAAGGTCTTCGTCCGCAAGGGGAGGAAGGGCGGCGCCTTCCGGCGCAACAAGGGCGAGACGCTGACCGTCGAGTGGTCCGGCGTCACCGGCTTCTCCGTGGAGGAGCAGGGCCAGGGCGCCGAGAACCTCCTCGCCACCTTCGAGCAGCTCCGCCCCGCCGACCTCGCCAACGTGCTGCACCACCTGTCGGCCAAGCGCCGCGCCGAGGTCGCCGCCGCCCTCGACGACGACCGCCTGGCCGACGTGCTGGAGGAACTGCCGGAGGACGACCAGATCGAGATCCTCGGCAAGCTCAAGGAGGAGCGCGCCGCGGACGTCCTGGAGGCGATGGACCCCGACGACGCGGCCGACCTGCTCGGTGAGCTGCCCGAGGCCGACAAGGAGCGCCTGCTGAGCCTGATGGAGCCCGACGACGCGGCCGACATGCGGCGCCTGATGGCGTACGAGGAGCACACGGCCGGCGGTCTGATGACGACCGAGCCGATCGTGCTGCGGCCCGACGCGACCGTCGCGGACGCCCTGGCCCGCATCCGCAACCCCGACCTGTCCCCGGCGCACGCCGCCCAGGTCTACGTCTGCCGGCCGCCCGAGGAGACCCCGACCGGCAAGTACCTGGGCACGGTCCACTTCCAGCGCCTGCTGCGCGATCCCCCGTACACCCTGGTCGGTTCGATCCTCGACGCCGACCTGCAACCCCTGGAGCCGGACGCCGCGCTGCCCGTGGTCGCCGGGTTCTTCGCCGCGTACGACATGGTCGCGGCGCCGGTCGTGGACGACTCCGGGTCGCTGCTGGGCGCGGTGACCGTGGACGACGTACTGGACCACATGCTGCCCGACGACTGGCGGGAGACCGAGTACCACCTGGAGGACGCGACGGGGGAGGTGGGCGCCGATGGTGCCTGAGCGTGAGAGCGGGCCCCGTGAGCGGGCGGCGTCGGGGGCCACGGCGGCCTCCCGCAGCCGGACCCGGCTGGACCAGCCGCGTCCGCCGCGCCGCAGGCTGCTGCCCGAATGGGACCCGGAATCCTTCGGCCGGCTGTCGGAACGCGTGGCGCGCTTCCTGGGCACCGGGCGGTTCATCGTCTGGATGACGGTCGTCATCATCTGCTGGGTGGTGTGGAACGTCTCCGCGCCGAGCGGGCTGCGCTTCGACGAGTACCCGTTCATCTTCCTGACGCTGATGCTCTCGCTACAGGCTTCCTATGCGGCCCCTCTGATCCTGCTCGCGCAGAACCGGCAGGACGATCGGGACCGGGTCAATCTCGAGCAGGACCGCAAGCAGAACGAGCGCTCGATCGCCGACACGGAGTACCTGACGCGGGAGATCGCCGCCCTCCGCATCGGTCTGGGCGAGGTCGCGACGAGGGACTGGATCCGCTCCGAGCTGCAGGACGTCCTCAAGGACCTGGAGGAACGGCAGAACGGCCACCACCCCGACCGCGGGGTATTCCCGGCGGATCGGTCCGCGGGGCGTGACGTACACGACCGTTGACGGGGCTTTCCGTGCCCCGTGGGCGGCGCCGTACCATCGTCCTATGGCTACGGAAGACGCGGTGCGCGAAGCACTGGCGACGGTGAACGACCCCGAGATCAACCGGCCCATCACCGAGCTCGGGATGGTCAAGTCGGTGGAGATCGGCGTGGACGGAGCGGTCGCGGTCGCCGTGTACCTGACGGTCTCCGGCTGCCCCATGAGGGACACCATCACGCAGCGCGTGACGGAGGCGGTCTCGCGGGTCGAGGGCGTCACGCGCGTCGACGTCGAGCTGGACGTGATGAGCGACGAGCAGCGCAAGGAGCTGGCGACCGCCCTGCGCGGCGGCCAGACGGAGCGCGAGGTGCCCTTCGCCAAACCCGGCAGCCTCACCCGGGTCTACGCGGTCGCCTCCGGCAAGGGCGGCGTCGGCAAGTCCTCGGTGACGGTGAACCTCGCCGCGTCGATGGCGGCGGACGGCCTGAAGGTCGGTGTCGTCGACGCCGACATCTACGGCCACTCCGTGCCGCGGATGCTGGGCGCCGACGGGCGGCCCACCCAGGTCGAGAACATGATCATGCCGCCTTCGGCCAACGGGGTGAAGGTCATCTCGATCGGCATGTTCACCCCGGGCAACGCGCCGGTGGTCTGGCGCGGCCCGATGCTGCACCGCGCGCTCCAGCAGTTCCTGGCGGACGTGTACTGGGGCGACCTGGACGTCCTGCTGCTCGAC
Source organism: Streptomyces sp. NPDC041968 (assembly GCF_055589025.1). Lineage (NCBI taxonomy): Bacteria > Bacillati > Actinomycetota > Actinomycetes > Kitasatosporales > Streptomycetaceae > Streptomyces > Streptomyces sp. NPDC041968. Next base: position 276,324 of record NZ_JBVJCB010000006.1, read on the forward strand.
CTGCCGCCCGGCACCGGCGACATCGCGATCTCGGTGGCGCAGCTCGTGCCCAACGCGGAGATCCTGGTCGTGACGACCCCTCAGCAGGCCGCAGCCGAGGTGGCCGAGCGGGCGGGCGCCATCGCCGTCCAGACCCACCAGAAGATCGTCGGCGTGGTCGAGAACATGTCCGGCCTGCCCTGTCCGCACTGCGGCGAGATGGTCGACGTCTTCGGTACCGGTGGCGGTCAGGCGGTCGCCGACGGGCTGACCCGCACGACCGGCGCCTCGGTCCCGGTCCTCGGCTCCATCCCGATCGACGTCCGCCTGCGCGAGGGCGGCGACGAGGGCAAGCCCGTCGTCCTGTCCGACCCGGACTCCCCGGCGGGCGCGGCCCTGCGCGCGATCGCGGGGAAGCTGGGCGGCCGGCAGCGGGGGCTGTCGGGGCTGTCGCTGGGGATCACCCCGAAGAACAAGTTCTGACGTTCCGCGCCGTTCTCCCACGGCATCGGGGGGCGCCGTCCGACCGGACGGCGCCCCCCGATGCCGTCATGCCGTCATGCGTACGCGGCGACGTCCTTGACCACGGAGAAGGCGAGCCCGTACGCGCTCATCCCCCGCCCGTACGCCCCCAGGTGGACGCCCTGCTCGGTGGAACCGGCCAGCACCCAGCCGAACTCGGACTCCCGGTAGTGGAAGGGCGTCGGTACGCCGTCCACGGGGAGGGACAGCGACGTCCAGTCGGCCCCTTCGAGGTCGTCGGCGAGGACCCACGCGGTCTCCGTCTGCTGCTCCAGCCAGTCGTCCCGCAGCGAGTGGTCCATCTGGCCGGGCCAGGTGAAGGAGAGCAGCCCCACGCCGGCGAGCCAGGCCGCGGAGGAGACCGAGGTGGCCTCCAGCAGGCCCGTGCCGTCGGCGCTGCGCCGGTCGGGGTTGGCCGCGACGGTCACGACGACCGCGAACTTCTCCTTGGCGTCCTGGTCGTCACCGGACACGTGCTCGTTGCGCACCGACGGTTCGTCGCCGTGCCCGATCGAGCCGTGCTCCACCGTTCCGTCGGCCGCCGCGCCGACCTGCATCAGCCAGCGCCGACCCGTGAAGGCCTCGTCGAGGCCGTACCACGGGAAGGGCGCACGCAGATAGCCGTCGATCGTCCGCCGGGCGGAGGGGACCTCTTGTCCATCCTCCGTGCCCGGCGTCTGCGCGACCGCCTGACTCGTCGTCTCCATGTGCCCGGACGCCTCCTCGCTCTCGTCGGAACGGAACGGCCCGCCCCCCTTCGGGCGCACTCGTCCGGTCCGCACAACAACTCGGGCAGCATAGCCACACCACAGGCGACAGCCGGGAAAGCGCCCGGCGCGTGGGTCGCGCGGGCGTCACCTTCGGCCCCTGTGCGCCGCGTACGGTGCGTGATACGCGTCACACGGGGCGCCGGGGTCGGGCCCCGGGGCGGGCGGCGGCCCGCCGGGTGATGTCAGGTGGCGTCCGCGTCGAAGGGCGGGCGGTCGACGGGAGGCTCGGGCTTCTTCGACATGTCGACGCGACCGCCGGTGGTGCCGGACGAGGACGAGGCACCGGATGAGGACGACGACTCGGGCTCGCGGCCGTGGACGGCGTCGGTGACCTCGGCCATCTCCTTCTTCAGGTCGAAGCCGTTGCGGATCTCCTTGAGCCCCAGGTCGTCGTTGTCCAGCTGCTTGCGGAGGAACGTCTTGGGGTTGAGGTCCTCGAACTCGAAGTCCTTGAACTCGGGGCCCAGCTCCTGGCGGATGTCCTGCTTGGCGCTGTCCGAGAACTCCCGGATCTTGCGGATGGTCCGCGTGACGTCCTGGATGACCTTGGGGAGCTTGTCCGGGCCGAACACGAGCACGGCGAGGACGACAAGTGTCACCAGCTCGAGTGCGCCTATGTCATTGAACACCTGAAGCTCCTTGGGATGTCCGGGCCGCCCCCACGGTACCCGCCGATCCCGTCCGACCGGTACCGTCCCGCGAGCCCCGAGCGCCTGTACGCGGGCGCTTTCCGAATTGTTTGCCTTCCTGGCCCCTTGTCGGACCTGTGCGCCGGTTCAGTCGCCGCCGGAGGAGCCCAGGACCAGTGAGACCTTCGTCTCCTCTCCGTCGCGCTCCAGCGTCAGTTCGAGGCGGTCGCCGGGGCGGTGCGCGCGGGTCCTGACGATGAGTTCCTCGCCGGAGTGCACGCGCTGGCCGTCGACCGCGGTGATCACGTCCCCCGCCTCGATGCCGGCCTCCGCGCCGGGACCGCCCGCGGTGACCGCGGGACCGCCGCCGCTGCCGCGGGTGCCGACGCGGGCGCCGTCGCCCGTGTAGGCCATGTCGAGGGTGATGCCGATGACCGGGTGGGTGGCCTTGCCGGTGTTGATCAGCTCTTCGGCGACGCGCTTGCCCTGGTTGATGGGGATGGCGAAGCCCAGTCCTATGGAACCGGCCTGGCCGCCGTCCGAATCCGCGCCGCCGCTGCCCGCGGAGCGGATGGCCGAGTTGATGCCGACCACCCGGCCCTGGGCGTCCAGGAGCGGGCCGCCGGAGTTGCCGGGGTTGATCGGCGCGTCGGTCTGCAGGGCGTCGACGTAGGACACGTCGCTGCCGTCGCCCTCCTCGCCGCCCGCCGTGATGGGCCGCTCCTTGGCGCTGATGATCCCGGAGGTGACCGTGCCGGCCAGGTCGAAGGGGGCGCCGATGGCGACGACGGGGTCGCCGACCGTCACGTTGTCGGAGTTGCCGAGGGGCATGGGGGTGAGGCCGCGGACGCCCTTCACCTTCACCACGGCGAGGTCGTATCCGCTGTCGCGGCCGACGACCGTGGCCTCGGCGGTGTCGCCGCTGTTGAAGGTGACGGTTATCCCGCCGCCCGACCCGGCCGGCTCCACGACGTGGTTGTTGGTCAGGATGTGACCGCGGTCGTCGAGCACGAACCCGGTGCCGGTGCCCGCCGCGTCGCCGCCGCTCACGTGCAGGGTCACCACACTGGGCAGGGCCCGGGCGGCGATCCCCGCGACGCTGTCCGGCGCCCGCTCGGCGGCCTCCTTGCCGGCCTGGGGCAGCTCCACGGTCCCGACACCGCCGTTCCGCTCCAGGTAGGCGCCCACGCCGCCGCCGATGCCGCCGGACACGAGGGCGATCAGGAGTGCCGCGCCGATGAGCGCCTTCCTGGTCCGCCCGCGTCGCTGGTCCCGCGTCGGCACGGCCGCGCCGCTCTGCTGCCAGGGCGCGGTGGCGGCCGAGGCGGCCCAGGGGTCGTAGCGCCGCCAGGGGTCGGCGCCCGGGGTGGCGGCCGCCGGGGCGTCGTACGTCGCCTGCCCCGGCACCGTCGCCGAAGGGGACGGCGCGTCGACAGCCACCGGCGGGGCCGGCGGCGGGGCGTCCGTCAACGCCGGGTCGGGCATGGCACCCGCGGGCGGCGCGGCACCGGCGTGCGCGGCGGGCCCGGCGGCCGCGCCGGGTGCGGAGGGTGCGCCCGGTGCGGAGGGTGCGCCCGGTGCGGCAGGTGCGCCCGGTGCGGCAGGTGCGCCGGGTGCCGATGCTGCCGTGCCGTGCGCCGCTGGAGCCGGCTGCGGGGCGTCCGCCGCCGTCGGGTCGGGGACCGCCGCTGCGGGCGGTCCCTCGGCCACGGCAGCCCGCCCCGGCGCCGCCGCCGGGTGCTGCACGGGCGGAGCCGGGGCCCACGGGCCCGGTTCACCGTACGGCGGGGTGCTGTACGGATCGGGGTCGTGCAGCGGCTTGGTCCGCTCGGTGACGGGCGGGGCGGTGAGGGGCGCTCCGGCGCTTGGGCCCGGGGCGGTGGGCGCGTCGGCGCTGGGCCCCAAGGCGGTGGGCGCTTCGACGACAGGCCCGGGCGTGCCGGGCACTTCGGCAGCGGGCACGTCCGTGATGAGCCCCGGGGCGACAGGCGCTTCGGCGACGGGCCCGTCGCCGATGGGCGCATCGGTGGCGGCGTCGCCGTCCGGGCCGGGCCGGGTCGGCGCGACCGGGTGCGGGCCGGCGTCCGCGGTCGCCTCCGCATGCCGGGCGTCGGCCGCGTCCAGGTGCCCCTCGGCGGCGGACGAGCCCGCGCGTGGGTCCGGGCCCGTCGCCGCGCCCTCGACCGACCCGGGCGCCGGGCGCTCCAGCTCGTAGTCCCCCGCGCCGGACGCGGGACACGGTGCCGGGCGTTCCAGCTCGAAGTCGCCTCCGCCGGCCTCGTCGTCACCGGTGACGGTGGTGTCGGCCGCGCGAGGGCGTTCCAGTTCGAAGTCACCGTCGGGCACGTCCGCCGAGCGGGGACGCGACCACCACTTCGCCTTCGTGGGCTTCCCCTCGTTCATGTTCTCCCCCGCAGCCGGCCGCAGATCGTCGGCCCCAAGGGCTCTGGCGCCACCCCGGATTCAATCAGGTTCCCGGGCCGGCGCGCAGAGCCCGGTCAGTGAGCCGGACGGTGGGAAGCGCCGGGTGCTGCCGCCGGGTAGGGCGGCGGCACCGGGTCGGGGACGGGGGCGGCGAGCAGGGCGGGGGGCCGAACCTCGGAGACCATCGACCACGCGGTCAGCGCGAGGGGCGGGACGGCTTCGAGCGGACGTATCAGCGGCGACCTGGCGGCGGCCTTGGCCGTCTCCGCGCCACCCGTCTCCGCGGCGGTCGGGGTGCGCGGCGCGTGCTGCCGCGGGTCGGCCCCCGCGGGGGCCGACAGCCCGGGCAGCAGCGGCGCCGACACCGCGGTGGGGGCGACAGGGGTGTCGCCGAGCGTCCGCTGACCCTGCACCTGCCCGAGCAGCGGGCCGCCCGCACGGCGGCGCTGGCTCTCGTGGCTCGTGAGGACTCCGGCGCCGGCGGTGCGCGCGGGCGTCACATTGCTGCCGTTGCCCGAGCCGCGTGCCTCCGAGGTGGTGTCCGGCGTGCCCACGGTGACACCGCCCAGCGCGATCGCGGCCAGCGAGACCGCTCCGGCGGCCGCGCAGGCGAACCGCAGCCCGCGCGAGGACGGCCGCTCCGACTCCTGCCGGCTCACGTCGTGGACACGGAAGCCGCGGCCCGGCGCGGAGGGCGTCAGCACGGAGGAGTGCGTCCGCGCGGGGGCGTAGCCGAACTCGAAGCGCTCGTCCCGACGGGTCCCGAAGACCCCGTCGAAGCCCCCGAAACCCGTGCCGAACCCGTCTCCGCCCAGCGGCGCACCGCCACCGTCCCTGTCGCCTCCGCCGGGCAGCCCCTGGAGGCGGGCCAGGAAGCTCTCGGACGGGGCCGGCGGGGCCGCCTCCGCGAAGACGTTCTTCAGCCGGCGCTGCGCGTCGACCTCCGCCTTGCACTTCGGGCAGGTCGCCACGTGCGCCAGCACACGCTCACGCGTGTCATGACCGAGCTCTCCGTCCACCAGGGCGGACAGTCGGTCTCCCAGATGCTGCTCTGCGAGGTGCCCCTCGGATTCAGGCCGTGACCCACTCACGCGCTCGTGCCCCCTCCTCCCAGTGCCGGGACACGGGCCGCGAACGAACGACGCTCGGCGCGGGTCCGGGGAGCGCGGTGCGCGAGCGCCTTGCGCAGCTGGGACCGGCCCCGGTGGATCCGGGAGCGGACCGTGCCGAGCTTGACGCCGAGGGTCGCGGCGATCTCCTCGTACGACAGCCCCTCGATGTCGCACAGGACGACGGCCGCGCGGAACTCGGGCGCGAGGGTGTCGAGGGCCTGCTGGACGTCCGCGTCGAAGTGGGCGTCGTGGAAGACCTGCTGCGGGTTGGGCTCCCTGCTGGGCAGCCGCTCGGCCGCGTCGTCGCCGAGCGCGTCGAAGCGGATGCGCTGCTTGCGGCGCACCATGTCCAGGAAGAGATTGGTGGTGATGCGGTGCAGCCAGCCCTCGAAGGTGCCCGGCGTGTAGGTCGACAGCGACCGGAACACACGGACGAAGACCTCCTGGGTGAGGTCCTCGGCGTCGTGCTGGTTGCCCGTGAGGCGGTAGGCGAGGCGGTAGACCCGGCCGCTGTGGGTGCTGACGATCTCCTCCCAGGTGGGCGGAGTCCACGCCTGCCCGTCCGCGTCGCTGGAGAAGGTCGCGGTCTGGGTGTGTCCCGTGGAGGGACGGCCTGCGTGGCTGTGGTCAGCAGCGGTGTCGTTCACGGATTTCGGCCTGCCTGCCGATCCGAGGAAGCGCCGCAGCACTCCGCCCCGATCCGCGGGAACGGCCGCACCTCCCCTGTCGGCTCTGGTGGTGTCCAGTGGAGCCCCTACCATAGCCACCTCGCCCGTTAGCTCCGGATAAGCGGTTTTACGAGAATTTGATCTGGGCTGACACGGCTCGTACGGCTGCGTCAGCACTTGCTCGGCACCATGGCCCACTTCGCTGCCCCCAGTCGCCGTCCGGCCGCTCGCCCGTCTTCGGACGTCGTCTCGTCCTCCCCTTCAAACGACCGGTCCCATCTGCGGGTTCCCGACGCCAACGGATACAGTCACGCCGAGGCAACGACGGGGACAGGAGAGGGTCATTACCGGCAACCGGCAGACGAGCTGGGCGTTCGCCGACGCCTATGTCGCCGAGGACGACGCGCTGCTCTGGGCACGCGACCGGGCCCGCGAGGCGGGCCTGCGCTCGGTGACCCCGGGAACGGGCTCCGCGCTGGGACTGCTCGCCGCCGCCGTGGACGCCAAGGCGGTCGCGGAGATCGGCACCGGCTGCGGGGTCTCCGGAATCCATCTGTTGCACGGAATGCGGCCGGACGGCGTACTGACCACCGTCGACCCGGAGCCGGAGCACCAGCAGTTCGCCCGCCAGGCCTTCCGGGCCGCGGGGTTCGCGAGCAACCGGGCCCGCTTCATCCCGGGCCGCGCCCTGGACGTCCTCCCCCGGCTCGCGGACTCCGGTTACGACCTCGTCTTCTGCGACGGCGACCGTCTGGAGTACCTGGACTACCTCGCCGAATCGTTGCGCCTGCTGCGCCCCGGCGGCCTCGTCGCCTTCGAGGGCGTCTTCGGCGCGGGCCGGACCATCGACTCCGGTCCGCAGCCCACCGAGGTGCTGCGGCTCCGGGAGCTGCTGCGCGCGGTCCGGGAGAGTCAGGAACTGGTGCCGTCACTGCTTCCGGTGGGCGACGGGCTGCTGTGTGCCGCCAAACGGTGAACCACCGCCCCGCGAGCACCCCGGGAAGCCGGTCCGGCGCCCCTGGGCGGAAGCGGGGAGGACCGGCAGGACGATCGCCCCGGCACCATGTGCGGTACCGGGGCGATCGAACGGGTATGGTCGCTCGCGCGTCAGCCGACGACCTTCTTGAGGGCGTCGCCGAGTGCGTCGGCCTCGTCGGGGGTCAGCTCGACGACGAGTCGACCGCCGCCTTCGAGCGGAACGCGCATGACGATGCCCCGCCCCTCCTTGGTCACCTCGAGCGGGCCATCGCCCGTCCGCGGCTTCATGGCCGCCATGCTCGTTCCCCTTCCTGATACCAGCTCACCGTCACCGCCGACGGCCCGTGAGGGCACGCGCAGTCCGGCCCGGACACGCGACACCGGCATCGAACACATTGCTTCCCAGCCATTATCCCGCATCCCAGGACCCGATGACCAACATCGGTCGGCATCGCTTGGGCAACGCGCGCGAGCAAAACCACTCAATTCGGCGATGTGACTGCGATACTGCGCTCCCCCGCGCACGTCCACCGAGGGAAAACGGACCGGATTCCTTTGACGCAGCTCACATCTCACGAGCGGTCCGGCGCCGGTGATCTCCGTCATGCTGTCTCCCGGACCCACACGGTCGACGACGACCGACCACGACGCGGAGGGGAAACCCATGGCCGACACCGTGCTCTACGAGGTGAGCGACGGGCTCGCGACGATCACGCTGAACCGCCCCGGGGCGATGAACGCGCTGAACATCGAGACCAAGGTCGCGCTCCGGGAGGCGGTGCGCTCCGCGGCGGCGGACGACGCCGTGCGGGCGGTGCTGCTGACCGCCGCCGGCGACCGGGCCTTCTGCGTTGGCCAGGACCTCAAGGAACACATCGGGCTGCTGGCCGCCGACCGGGAGACGGGGTCCGGCGCGACGATGAGCACGGTGCGTGAGCACTACAACCCGATCGTGCGGGCGCTCACGGAGGCCGAGAAGCCGGTGGTCGCCGCCGTGAACGGCGTGGCGGCCGGGGCGGGCTTCGGTTTCGCGCTGGCGGCCGACTACCGGATCGTGGCGGACACGGCGGCCTTCAACACGTCCTTCGCGGGCGTCGCGCTCACCGCCGACTCGGGCATCTCCTGGACGCTGCCGCGGGTCGTCGGTCCCGGGCGCGCCGCCGACCTGCTGCTCTTCCCGCGCAGCATCGGCGCCCGGGAGGCGTACGAGCTGGGCATCGCCAACCGGGTCGTCCCCGCCGCCGACCTGCGCGCCGAGGCCGAACGGACGGCGCGTGCGCTGGCCCAGGGCCCGACGGTGGCGTACGCGGCGCTCAAGGAGGCCATGGCGTACGGGCTGACGCACTCGCTCGCCGAGACGCTGGAGAAGGAGGACGAGCTGCAGTCGCGGGCGGGCTCCTCCGAGGACCACGCGATCGCGGTGCGCGCCTTCGTGAACAAGGAGAAGCCGAAGTACCTGGGGCGCTGAGCCCGGTGCGGCGGGCGGGCCGGACGACTCAGGCCCGCCGCGCCACGCACGCCGCCAGGTGGTCGTCGACCAGACCGCACGCCTGCATCAGCGCGTACGCCGTCGTCGGGCCGACGAAACGCAGGCCTCTCTTCTTCAGCGCCTTGGAAAGGGCCGTCGACTCCGGTGTGACGGCGGGGACGTCGCTGAGGGTCTTCGGGACCGGGCGCGTGGCCGGGTCGGGGGCGTGCGACCAGATCAGCTCGTCCAGCTCGCCGGGGGCCCACCGGGCCAGCTCGCGCGCGTTGGCGAGGGTCGCGTCGATCTTGGCGCGGTTGCGGATGATGCCCGCGTCGGCGAGCAGGCGTGCGCGGTCCTCGTCGGTGAAGGCGGCCACCTCGGCGATCGCGAAGCCGGCGAAGGCGCTGCGGAAGCCGGGCCGGCGGCGCAGGATGGTGATCCAGGAGAGGCCGGACTGGAAGGCCTCCAGGCTGAGGCGTTCGAACAGGGCGTCGTCGCCGTGGACCGGGCGGCCCCACTCCTCGTCGTGATAGGTCACGTAGTCCGCGGTGGACAGGGCCCAGGGGCAGCGCGGCGCGCCGTCCGGGCCCGCCACGGCCTCCCCGGCGCTCACTGCCCCTCCTCCTGGGCCGGCTTCTCCATGGAGACGTGCCGGTGGGTGACGGCGGCCCGGGCGCCGGCCAGCGCGGACTCCAGGTCGGCGATGCGGGCGTCGCGCTCGGCCAGCTCGGCGCCGAGGCGGCCGAGGGCGTCGTCGACGTCCGCCATGCGGTAGCCGCGGGCGACGAGCGGGAAGCGCAGCCGCTCCACGTCGGCCCGGTCGACCGGGCGGTCGGGGGGCAGGGAGTCCCGCAGCCGCTCGGGGGCGGCGTCGGGCAGCGGCCCGCTGTCGCCGCCGCTCACCACGGCGAGCGTCACCGCGGCGACCACGACGGCCAGCGCGACGACGAGGAACAGGAACATGACCATCGCTGGGGCCCCCATGGTCGGGCAGGACGCGGTCACCGCGCTGGTCGGCGGGACGCGTCGCTGGTCGGATCGGAGTCGGAACTGGAGTGGGAGTCGGTTGTGTCGGGTCCGATCGTGCCATGCGAGTCTGACAGTCGGGACCGTAGGCGGCCGAAGGCCGGTCCCCGGGGTCATGTCCGGGACGAGAGAACGGTGTGGACGAGAAGATGTCGCAGGGGACGCTGAGGCTGGGCAGGCGTGAGTTCACGGCGCACGAGCCGGTGATCATGGCGATCGTGAACCGGACCCCGGACTCCTTCTACGACCAGGGGGCGACCTTCCACGACGAACCCGCCCTCGCGCGCGTGGAGCGGGCGGTGGCCGACGGTGCCGCGATCATCGACATCGGCGGGGTGAAGGCCGGGCCCGGGGACGAGGTGTCGGCCGAGGAGGAGGCCCGCCGGACGGTGGGGTTCGTCGCGGAGGTGCGGCGGCGGTTCCCGGACGTCGTGATCAGCGTGGACACCTGGCGGCACGAGGTCGGCGAGGCCGTGTGCGAGGTGGGGGCCGACCTGCTGAACGACGCGTGGGGCGGCGTCGACCCGAAGCTCGCGGAGGTCGCGGCGCGGTACGGGGTGGGCCTCGTGTGCACGCACGCGGGCGGCGCGGAGCCGCGGACCCGGCCGCACCGGGTCACCTACGACGACGTCATGGCGGACATCCTGAAGGTGACGCTGCGGTTGGCCGAGCGGGCGGTGGCGCTGGGGGTGCCCCGGGAGTCGGTGCTCATCGATCCCGGGCACGACTTCGGCAAGAACACGCGGCACAGCCTGGAGGCGACGCGGCGGCTCGGGGAGATGGTGGACACGGGGTGGCCGGTGCTGGTGTCCCTGTCCAACAAGGACTTCGTCGGGGAGACGCTGGACCGGCCCGTGAAGGAGCGGGTGCTCGGGACGCTGGCGACGACGGCGGTGTCGGCGTGGCTGGGGGCGCGGGTGTACCGGGTGCACGAGGTGGCGGAGACGCGGCAGGTGCTGGACATGGTGGCGACGATCGCCGGGCACCGGACGCCCGCGGTGGCCCGGCGGGGGCTGGCCTAGCGGGGGCCGGCCCGGGCACCCCGGCGCCCGCCGCCTCCCCCGCCCGCCGACGGCGTGCGCTACACGCCCGCCTCCTTGGAGACCAGGGCCACCGCCTCGTCCACGTCGTCCGTGACGTGGAAGAGGAGGAGGTCCTTCTCCGCGGCCTTGCCCTGGGCGACCAGGGTGCCCCGGAGCCAGTCGACGAGGCCGCCCCAGTACTCGGTGCCGAAGAGGACGATGGGGAAGCGGGTCACCTTCTGGGTCTGCACCAGGGTGAGGGCCTCGAAGAGTTCGTCGAGGGTGCCGAGACCGCCGGGCAGGACCACGAACCCCTGCGCGTACTTCACGAACATCATCTTGCGGACGAAGAAGTAGCGGAAGTTCAGGCCGATGTCGACGTACGGGTTCAGGCCCTGCTCGAAGGGCAGCTCGATGCCGAGCCCGACCGACGTGCCCTCCGCCTCCAGTGCGCCCTTGTTGGCCGCCTCCATGGCGCCGGGCCCGCCGCCGGTGATGACGGCGAAGCCCGCCTCGACCAGGCCGCGGCCCAGCCGCACCCCGGCGTCGTACTCCGGCGAGTCGGCCGGCGTGCGGGCGGAGCCGAAGACGCTGATGGCGGGCGGGAGCTCGGCGAGGGTGCCGAAGCCCTCGATGAACTCGGACTGGATGCGCAGCACGCGCCACGGGTCGGTGTGGACCCAGTCCGTGGGGGCACGCTCGTCCAGCAGGCGCTGGTCCGTGGTGCTCTTCTGGACCTGACCCCGCCGTCGCAGGACAGGGCCCAGGCGCTGTTCCTCCGGCGGCTGCTTCTTGCCCTCGGGGTTGCCGGTCGGCATGGGCGCTCCCTCCAGTTGCAGGTTCTTCCGCCTCAGCGTAGGTCTACGCGGGTTACGTACGAGGGACCTCAGCATGTCCGCCACGCGCCGCGCTAAACCACGGGGGTGATCACGCCGTCAGCCAGGACCGCAGGCGCTCCTCCCCCGCGAGGATCTTGGCCGTCTCCACCCGTTCGTCCCGCTTGTGCGCCAAGTGCGGGTTGCCCGGGCCGTAGTTGACCGCCGGCACGCCGAGCGCCGAGAAGCGCGACACGTCCGTCCAGCCGTACTTGGGCTGCGGGGTGCCGCCCACCGCCTCGATGAAGGCCGCCGCGGCCGGGTGGGAGAGCCCCGGCAGGGCCGCGCCGCTGTGGTCGTCGACCACGAACTCCGCCACCCCGCAGTCCGCGAAGACCTCGCGCACGTGGGCCAGGGCCTCCTCCGGGCTGCGGTCCGGGGCGTAGCGGAAGTTGACCGTGACGACGCACTCGTCGGGGATGACGTTGCCCGCGACCCCGCCCGTGATGCCGACCGCGTTCAGGCCCTCGCGGTACTCCAGGCCGTCGATCACCGGGTGGCGCGGCTCGTAGGCCGCCAGGCGCGCGAGGATCGGGGCGGCGGCGTGGATCGCGTTGGAGCCCATCCAGGAGCGCGCGGAGTGCGCCCGCTCCCCCGTCGTCCTCAGCAGCACCCGCAGCGTGCCCTGGCAGCCGCCCTCCACCTGGCCGTCCGACGGTTCGAGGAGCACCGCGAAGTCGCCCTCCAGCCACTCGGGGTGGGCCTCGGCGACGTGCTTGAGGCCGTTCAGTTCGGCGGCGACCTCCTCGTTGTCGTAGAAGACGAAGGTCAGGTCGCGGTTGGGGGCCGGGACGGTCGCCGCGATGCGCAGCTGGACCGCGACGCCGGCCTTCATGTCGCAGGTGCCGCAGCCCCACAGGACACCGTCCTCGTCGAGCCGGGACGGTACGTTGTCCGCGATCGGGACGGTGTCGATGTGGCCGGCCAGGATCACCCGCTCCGCCCGGCCCAGGTCCGTGCGCGCCACGACGTTGTTGCCGTACCGCTGGACCGACAGGTGCGGCAGGGCGCGCAGGGCGCTCTCGACCGCGTCCGCGAGCGGCTTCTCGGTGCCGCTCTCGGAGGGGAAGTCGACGAGCCGCGCGGTGAGCTCCGCGGCGTCCAGCGTGAGGTCAAGCGGGGTATCGGCCATGGCCCCGACCCTAACGCCCCTGTCCCGCCGGGCACTGTCCGTACCCGGGGTACACCACTCCCTACCCTCCAGTACCTTGTACGCGTGCTTCAGCCGCCGCCTCGCAAACGCCATGGCCGTCTCCTCCGTTCCGGGGCGGCCCTCGTGGTCCTGCTCGCGGTCGCCGGATACCTCGTGGTGCAGTACGTCACCGGGGGCGGCGGCGCTCCGGGCTGCCGGGTCGTCTCGGGCGAGAACGGCGGCCAGACGTACGAGTTCTCGCCGGAGCAGGCGGTCAACGCGGCGACGATCACCGCGGTGGGCACCGCGCGCGACCTGCCGGAGCGTGCCGTGACGATCGCGCTGGCGACCGCGCTCCAGGAGTCGTCGCTGCGGAACATCGACCACGGCGACCGCGACTCGCTCGGCCTCTTCCAGCAGCGCCCCTCGCAGGGCTGGGGCACGCCCGGGGAGATCATGGACCCGGCGTACTCGGCGGGCCAGTTCTACGACCATCTGGTGAAGGTGCCCGGCTACACGAGCCTGCCGCTGACCGTCGCCGCGCAGCGGGTGCAGCGCAGCGGCTTCCCCGAGGCGTACGCCAAGCACGAACCGGACGCCACTCTGCTCGCCGCCGCGCTGACCGGGCGGTCCGCCGCGACGCTGACCTGCGAGGGCCGTCCCGGTACGGGCCGGGACAAGGGGCCGGACGCGGTCCGCGAGGCGCTCGTACGGGACTTCGGGCGGGACGTCCTCCAGCCGGCCGGCGCGGAGGCGGACGCCCCGGCCGCCGCGCCCGCCCCCTCGGCGTCCGCGGGCGGCACCGACGGGCGGACCGTGACACTCCCCGTGGCCACCGGCACCGGCGCGGACACGGACCCCGGGCGGCGCGGGTGGCAGCTGGCGCACTGGGCGGTCGCCAACGCCTCGTCGCTGCACATCCAACGGGTCTCCTACGCGGGCCGGGAGTGGACCGCGGGGAACACCGACAGCAGGTGGCATCCGACGACCGCGGGCGGCGCCCAGGGCGCGGAGCGGGCCGCGGGCGCGGTCCGGATCACCTCCACGCGGTAGCGCTCGCCCGTACGAGCCGTCACTCCGAGGGGTTACCGGCGCCGAGGCCCGGCCGGTCGGTGCGCGGATGTCCGCGCCGTCGCCCCCGAACCCGCCGGAGGCCAGGGAAACCAAGGGCTGTGAGGATGCGGAGGGTTTTCCGGCCGGCCACCTTTTGCCCGTTTTTCTGTGCACCCGATAATGCGACGCATTACCAACTCTTTACGTTGCGCCGCCGCAACCTTCGCGGCCTTCGAGCGGTAGTCACTGCGTCCGAGCCCGGTGGATCACTCGCCAGGCACGGTCGGATCACCCATCGTTGACTTCCGTCGAAGGAGCATCATGTCCCTCCCCCTGACCCGCCGGATCGCCCGTGCCGCGCTGCTCGTCGCTGCGGGAGCGGCTGCCGGGGTCGGTGCGGCCGGCTCCGCCAGCGCGGCTCCCGAACTGCCGGCCACCCCGAACCTCGGGGGACTGACCGCCCTGGACGGGGCGAACGTCGGCAACACCGTCGACTCCGCGGCCCAGAACGTCACGCAGACCGCGGGCGACACCGGCGGCAAGGCCGTCAAGAAGACCGTGCCGGCCGCGGGCAAGACCGGTGGCTCGGTCGTCAAGAAGACCACGCCCGTGGCGCAGAAGGCCGCCGGGGACGCGGCCGGCTCCGCCGGCGAGATCGTCGGTGACACCGCGGGGACCGCCACCGAGGGCGGCCTGCCGACGGACGCGCTGGGCAAGGGCGGGCTGCCCGCCGCCGGTTCGCTGCCGGTGCAGGGTCTGCCGCTCGGCTGACGGTCGCCGACCTGTGCGACGAGGGGGCCCGGGAGTTCTCCGGGCCCCCTCGCCTTCCGTGTGCCCTCGGCCGTGGACCCGTGAGCCCGTGAGCAGCCCGGGCCGTCCGCTCAGGCCGTCAGACGTCGCACCGCCGCCTCGACGCGTTCGTCGGTCGCCGTGAAGGCGACCCGGACGAAGTTCTCACCCGCCGGGCCGTAGAAGTCGCCGGGGGCCACGAGGATGCCGCGCTCGGCGAGGTGGGCCACCGTCTCCCAGCAGGACTCCTCGCGGGTGGCCCAGAGGTAGAGGCTGGCCTCGCTGTGCTCGATGCGGAAGCCGTGACCGGCCAGCGCCTCGCGCAGCGCCGTGCGGCGGGCCGCGTAGCGCTCGCGCTGGACGCGGACGTGCTCGTCGTCGCCGAGGGCCGCCACCACGGCCGCCTGCGTCGGCGCGGACGTCATCATGCCTCCGTGCTTGCGGATCTCCAGGAGCGGGCCGAGGACCGCCGGGTCGCCCGCCAGGAAGGCCGCGCGGTAGCCCGCGAGGTTCGAGCGCTTGGAGAGCGAGTGGACCGCCACCAGGCCGTCGTAGGAGCCGCCGTTGACGTCCGGGTGCAGGACGGAGACCGGGTCGGCCTCCCAGCCCAGCTCCAGGTAGCACTCGTCGGAGACGACGAGGACGCCGTGCTCGCGCGCCCAGGCCACGACGCGGGTCAGCTCGGCCTTGGACAGGACCCTGCCGGTCGGGTTCGACGGGGAGTTGAGCCACAGGAGCCGCAGCCCCGACGGGTCCAGCTCGGTCGGGTCGTCGTACGCCTCGTACTCCGCGCGGGCCAGGCGCGCGCCGACCTCGTAGGTCGGGTAGGCCAGGCGCGGGAAGGCCACCTTGTCGCCGGGGCCGAGGCCCAGCTGGGTGGGGAGCCAGGCGACGAGTTCCTTGGAACCGACGATGGGCAGTACGTGGCGGTGGGTGACGTCGCGGGCGCCGAGACGGCGCCCGAGCCAGCCGGTGATCGCGTCGCGCAGTGCCGGGGTGCCCCAGACCGTCGGGTAGCCCGGGGAGTCCGCCGCGTCGGTCAGGGCCTTCTGGATCAGCTCGGGGACCGGGTCGACCGGGGTGCCGACGGAGAGGTCGACGATGCCGTCGGGGTGCGCGGCGGCCGTCTTCTTGTACGGCTCCAGCCTGTCCCAGGGGAAGGTGGGGAGGCGATCGGAGACTGCGGACACGGTTTCTGGCTCACTTTCTCGGTGCGGCTCGAGCGGCGAAAACGCCTCGGTCCCGCACGGCACCGATCAGGGGCGATCAGCCGTACGGGACCGAGGCGGCGCGGTGCGGGGCCGCTCCTACTGGTTCTGCGGCGGCAGCGCGGCGATGAAGCTGTGGTCGCGCTCGATCAGCCCCAGCTTGCTGGCGCCGCCGGGCGAGCCGAGCTCGTCGAAGAACTCGACGTTCGCCTTGTAGTAGTCCTTCCACTCCTCGGGAGTGTCGTCCTCGTAGAAGATCGCCTCGACCGGGCAGACCGGCTCACAGGCACCACAGTCGACGCATTCGTCCGGGTGGATGTACAAGGACCGCTGGCCCTCGTAGATGCAGTCGACCGGGCACTCCTCGATGCACGCCTTGTCCTTCACGTCGACACAAGGCTGCGCGATGACGTAGGTCACGCTGTCGTTCCTCCTCGATAGGGCGCTGGCGGGCCTCCTCAGGCTCCGCCGCCTGGCGCGCGGGAGCGCGGCGTCGTCGATGCCCGCCCCTAGTATCTCCGTTCTTGGGCATGATCCGAACAGGAGGGGTGGACCGACCCGTGGAAATCTCTGCCGCTGGGCGTCTCGATGTCCGTATCACCGCTGCTGACGTGGGCAAACGAGTCTCCGTGCGGCGCTTGAGCGAAGCTGGTGCGGCGGGTGAGAAGTTCACCGATACGGTCGGTGTTCTCACATCATGGGACAAGGGTGTGCTGCTGATCACACGCAAGAGCGGCGAGAGCGTGCGTGTCCCGGAATCCGCGCTGGTCGCGGGCAAGGTCGTGCCGTCCGCGCCCGCCCGTCGACGCGGTCCCGCCGCCACCTACGCGGAGCTGGCGCGGGCCGCCTCACGGGCGTGGCGGCCGGTGGAGAGCGAGTGGCTCGGCGACTGGGAGCTGCGGGCCGCCGCCGGGTTCACGCGGCGGGCCAACTCGGTGCTGCCGCTGGGTGATCCGGGTCTGCCGCTCGACGCGGCGCTGACCGCCGTACGCGGTTGGTACGCCGCACGCGGACTGCCTGCGTACGTGCAGACCGCCACCGGCGCCGCGGGCACCCAGGAGATGCTCTGCGGCGAGCTGGAGCGGCGGGGCTGGGCGCGGGAGGTGTCGGCGGAGGTGTGGACCGGCGCGCTGGCACCGGTCGCCGACCGGGCGGAGGGCGCCGGTGTGGCCCTGGCCCGGGAGGCGGACGAGGCGTGGCTCGCGCGGTACCAGCGCAAGGGCGTGAGCGAGGTGGCCCTGCGGGTGCTGGGCGGGGGGCCGTCGGTGTGGTTCGCGACGGTTCCGGGTGCGGACGGGGGTGCCCCGGCCGCGATCGGGCGGTGCGTCGTGGACGGGCGGTGGGCCTCCTTCGCGGCCGTCGAGGTCGACCCCGCGCTGCGCCGCCGGGGGCTCGCGACCGCCGTGATGGCCGCGCTGGCCGGGCGGGCGCTCGACGAGGGCGCGTCGGCGGCCTGGCTCCAGGTCGAGACGGACAACGCCCGGGCGCGGGCGCTCTACGCCGGGATGGGCTTCGCCGCGCATCACGCGTACCACCACTACCGGGAACCGGCGGATGCCGGGACGGACCGGTAACCGATCGCCATGGAAGGGCACGAACCGGCTATGCGTCACCCCCGTCCCCCGTCACCGGAACGCTCCGCCGACCTGCGGCGGCGGTTCGCCGAGGAGGCGCGGTCCGAGCGGCCCGACCTGGCGGCGCTCTGCCTGCTGGTGGGCGCGCAGGCGGACGGGACGCTGGACGAGGCGGGTCTGGACGCCGCGCAGGTGGAGCTGGACCGGCTGGCCGGACAGCTGCCGTTCCGACCGGGTTCGCCGGAGGCCTGGGCGGTGGCGGTGCGGGACCTGCTCGGCGAGCGCTACGGGTTCCACGGGGTCGCGGCGGACTACCAGCGCCTCGATTCGTCGTTGCTGCACGAGGTGCTGCGGCGCCGGCGCGGGCTGCCGATCATGCTGTCCGTGGTGTGGCTGGAGGTGGCCCGGCGGGCGGGGGCCCCGGTGTACGGGGTCGCGCTGCCGGGGCACTTCGTGGTCGGGTTCGGGCCGGAGTCCGGTCCGGTGTCCGGGTCGCGGGAGGAGCGGGTGCTCGTCGATCCCTTCGACGGCGGGCGGGTGCTGAGCGGGAACGACGCGGAGGCGCTGGTGGCGGGTGCCACGGGGGCCGGGCTGCGGGCCTCGATGCTGGAGCCCGCGGCGCCGCTGGACGTGGTGGCGCGCATCCTGAACAACATCCGGGCCTGGGCGGCGGCCCGGCCGGAGCGGTCCGACGTCGGCCTGTGGGCGATCGAGCTGGCGCTGCTGCTGCCGGCCCATGCGGCGCGGCTGCGGTACGAGCGGGCCCGGTTGCTGGTGCAGCGCGGGGAGTTCACGGCGGGGGCCGGTGAGCTGGAGGCGTACGCCGAGGTGGTCGCGGCGGTGGACGAGGCGGTCGCGGAGGAGATCCGCGGGGAGGCCCGGGCGGCCCGCGCGCTGCTCAACTGAGGCCGCCCCGACGCTCCGGCGGTCGCCTCCGTCCTTCTCGACAACGGCAGGGGGCGCCCGGCGGTCGCCGGGCGCCCCCTGCCGTCGGGTCGCGTCAGGTCGGGTTGGTCTCGATGACCGCGACGCGGTCCGTCTTGCTCTTCAGGGCCGGGCGCATGGCGCTGATGACGTCCTCCGGGGTCACGGGGGTCTTCTTGCCGTTGCCCCGGGTGATCAGCACGCCGTCGTACGCGCCGCCGTACAGCTCCTTCAGCGCGGCCTTGTCGTACTTCTCGACCAGCTTGCCGTCGACCGGCTCGACGGCGAGGAACTTCCACAGGGAGTTCTGGGGGCTGAACCTGACCTCCACCCCGCCCGCCTCGACGGTGACGATGCCCGACATCGCCGGCTCGGCGAACTCCTTCAGCATCCGGTCGACCTCGGCCTTGGAGACCGTGGGCTGCTGGGCGGTGGTCGGCACGTTCACCGAGGCGGCGGTGCCCGTCTCCACCTGGGCGCGGTACGCCGCCGCGACGGCCTCGGTCGACTTGTCGACGTCGATGCCCTGTCCCGCCTTGCCGTACACCGGCACGGCCTTGCCGGACTCGAACTTGATCGTGCCCTCGGTCGCCGACCCCGCTCCACCGGCGGCGTCCCGCAGGGCGGCGTGCAGCTTCTCCTCGTCGACGGGCATGACCGGCTCCACGACCCGCTGCTGTCCGAAGAGCGAGCCGATCACGGAGACCGGGTTGTAGTCGCTCTTGGCCGCGGAGCTGGCCGTGGCCTGGGTGTCGATCTGCAGGCCCGCCTGGTCCGGCTTCAGGGAGACGGTCTCGCCGCCCACCGTGAGCTTGAGCGGCTTGCTCGCGCGGGCGGAGAGGACGTCGTCCAGCTTCTCGACGGCGTCGTCGCGGGTCCCGCCGCCGATGTCGACGCCGAGCACGCTGGTGCCCTTGGGGACGTCGGAGCGGTTCATGAGCAGGCCGGCGCCGTAGGTGACACCGGCGATCACGACCAGGCCGCCGACGAGCAGCGGAAGCTTTCCGCGCCCCTTCCTCTTGGCCGGCTTGTTGGACCCGGCGGGGGGCGTGGAGACCGGCTCGGGGAGCTTCGGCGGGGTGTGCGGCAGCGGTCCGTCGGCGGGCGCGGCGGTCTGGAACGGCGTGCTCCGGTCGGCCGGCACGACGGGGATGCCGCTGGAGACGGTGTTGCCGGAGACGTTGTCCGGGTTGCCGTAGCCGGGGGGTACCGGCTTCTGGGGGGTGAGGATCGCGGTGTCGTCGCTCAGCCCGCCGCCCGGGCCGCGCCGGGCGGCGTCGGGACCGGCGGCACCGGGGCCCTGGGGCATGCCCGGGCCGCCCGGTCCTCCGGGGCCACCCGGGCCTGCGGGGCCGCCCGGTCCACGCAGGCCGTCGGGGCCGCGCATTCCGTCGGGCGCGGGCCCGGTCTGCCCTTGGGGGGCGCCGAGGCCCGTGGGCCTGCCCGGGAGGCCGAGGTCGGCGACCGGGGGCGGCGTCGTCAGGGCGCTGTCGCCGGTGACCGGGCCGCCGGTCGGGCCCGTGGGGCCACCGCCGTACGGCGACTGCCCGTTCGGGCCGTGCTGCTCGCCGCGGGGCGCGGCGGCCTGGTGGCCCTGGCCGTTCCCCGAGAAGTACGGCAGGTCGTCGCGGCGCGGTCCGCCGCCGTCGGCACCCGGGCCGGTGCCCGTGCCGTTCCCGTTGCCGTTGCCCAGCGGGCCCGCCGCCAGGGCCTCGGTCACGTCGAAGGAGCCGGTGCCGCCGCCGTGGCCGGGCGCCACCGGACCGCCGGTGGCGCCGGACATCCCGGCCCCGTTGGTGGACCCGGACCGGGAGCCGCCCGGCACGTTCATGGAGCCGACGACGCCACCGGGACGGCCACTCCCGCCGCCCGGGCGTGCGGCGGCACCGGTGCCGGGAGCACCGGCCCCGGGAGCGGTCGGCGCCGGGGTCGAACCGCCGGGCTGAGCGGCGCCGTTGGCCGCGCCGCCGCCCTGCGCGCCCTTGCCCGGGCCGGACTTGCGCGGCGCGAACCAGTCGCTGGCCGGCTTGTCGTCGGCCGGGCCGGAGTGCTGCGCGGGTTCGGCGGGAGTCTCGCCGGCGCTCGCGGGGACGGCGGGGCCCGGCTCGGACCGCTCGGCCGTCTCCGCGTCGGCGGTGTCGCCCTCAGCGTCCGCGACGGGCTTGCGCATGACGACCGGCGGGATGGGCCGTGATCCGGGGATGTTGATCCGGATGCGGGTCGTCAGCGTCGTCTCGGTCTTGCGCTCCTCCGGCCGCGAGGCCGAACGGCCCGCGTCCGCACCGGCGTCGGGAGCCGTGGGTGTCCCGTAGGGCGGGGTGCCCGACGGGTATGCGGCTCCGCCGCGCCCGTGGGGCCCGGAGGACGAACTGTCAGTTTCACGACTCAAGGCAGGTTCTCCCGGTTGGCTCCGCCGCCCGTCACCCCTTCAGAGCGGGCGGCCCGGCGGCGCGCACCACCATACTGGCCACTTCCCGCGGGTATCCCGGGACCGCCGGGGAAACCCACACGGGACTCCCACGCCGACGTCTCGGCGAAGCAGTACGTCACTTGCGAAGTCGGTCGGCGCCGCCGTCCGGTTGCCGCACCGGCGCGAGGGTGGCGCACATCACAGCGACGGCGATACCACCGAGCAGGAAGAGATAGGAGCCGCTTCCCGCGGCGAAGAGGAAGTCGCCCTCCGGACGGCTGGTGGTGAGCAGGACCACGGCGAGGGCCCATCCCGCGGCGGGCGCGACGGCCCCGCCCCGGCGCCCCACGGCCCGGCCCGCGCCGAGACACAGGCCCGCCTCCGCGGCCAGCGCGAGCAGCAGCCCGCCCGGGAACCACGCGGGCTGCAGCAGTGCCCCGGCCACCCCGACCACGGCACCGAGCAGGAAGAGGCCCAGGTACAGGGCGGCCCGGCCGAGGGACGGCGCCCGCAGCGGCTGGGCCAGGGCGGAGGCCGCCGGCTCGTTCCGCCCGCTCACGACGCCTCTCCGATCCCGGCCCCGATGCCCATACCGGTCCCGGTCCCGAGCCCGGCGAACAGGTCCTCCTCGCGGGCGTCCGCGTCACCGGCCCGCTCGCCCCGCACCAGTTCGTAGTACTCGGTGGTGAAGAGCGGCTGGGCCAGTTCGTTGGAGAGGACGAAGTACGGCTCGGCCACGGTGATCTGCGTGGCGTGCGCGCGCATGGCGGCGGCCTTGGCGGCGCGGGCGGGGGCGTCGCCGCGGATCTCGGTGGTGATCACCTCGTCCGGCACGACACCGGGGACGTCCTCGACCCCGGCCGCCTTGTCGAACGGCAGTCCGGGCAGCTCGTCGCGGAGGCGGGCGAAGGCGTCCTCGGCGACGGTGCGCGGCACGCGGTTCCAGTAGACCTTGGCGACCGGGCAGCCGGCCTCGTCCGCCAGCTCGACGGCGCGCATGGCGATGCGGTGGGCCTGGATGTGGTCGGGGTGGCCGTAGCCGCCGTCGGGGTCGTAGGTGACGAGGACCTGGGGGCGCACCTCGCGGATCACGTCGACGAGGAGCGCGGCGGCCCGGTCGACGTCCGCCTGCCACAGGCAGCCGGGGTCCTCGTTGTCGGGCAGGCCCAGCATCCCCGAGTCGGCGAAGCGCCCCGGCCCGCCCAGCAGCCGGAAGTCGTCCACGCCGAGCGCGCGCATCGCGGCTGCCAGTTCGTCGCGGCGGTGCCCGCCGAGCGCGGGCCCGGTCAGGTGCGCCAGCTCGGGCGGGATGACCTCGCCCCGCTCGCCGAGGGTGCAGGTCACCAGGGTCACGTGGGCGCCCTCGGCCGCGTACCTGGCCATGGTGACGCCGTTGTTGATCGACTCGTCGTCCGGGTGCGCGTGCACCAGCAGCAGACGCCGGGCGGGCTGTTCCGTCATGGGACCACCCTATGAGGCCGCGCGCCCGTCCTCCTCACGCGGGAGACCGTCCGGGCGCGGGCCGATGCGCGGCCGGGTGTGCGGCCGCGTCAGAAGTTGATGCTCCCGATCATCCCTGCGATGTTCGTCGTCAGCTCACTGATCGTGGGCGCGACGGTCGACGAGGCCAGGTAGAAGCCGAGGAGCATGCACACGACCGCGTGCCCCGCCTTCAGTCCTGACTTCTTGACCAGCAGGAAGACGATGATCGCCAGCAGCACAACCGCCGAAATCGAGAGTGCCACGGCGGCTCACCTCCAATGGGCCC
This sequence comes from Streptomyces sp. NPDC041968, assembly GCF_055589025.1. Classification (NCBI taxonomy): domain Bacteria; kingdom Bacillati; phylum Actinomycetota; class Actinomycetes; order Kitasatosporales; family Streptomycetaceae; genus Streptomyces; species Streptomyces sp. NPDC041968. Next base: position 298,655 of record NZ_JBVJCB010000006.1, read on the forward strand.
AGGGACACGGGGGGTCGGACGCAGTCAGAGCTCGGAGCAGATAAATCCACGCAGCGGGCATCTGGTTGGTACCCACTATGCGCTAGTGATCATAACTATCCGTGCGCGCGCATCTCTCGGCGCACGGCCGCACAAGGGGGCGCATGGCCAATATGGTCAGGGCATGACGACCGAGTCCGATTCCTTCCCCAAACGGCACGCCCGCACCCAGCGGTTCACGCTCGGCGCGCCGCGTTCGTTCACCGTGGCACCCGACGGTTCACGGGTCGCCTTCCTGCGCTCCGGTTCCGGTACGGACCGGGCCAACGCGCTGTGGGTCCTCGACGTCGAGGAGGGCGGGGAGCGCGTCGCGGCCGACCCGCGCGCCCTGCTCGGCGGTGCCGAGGAGCACCTGTCGCCCGAGGAGCGGGCCCGGCGTGAGCGCAGCCGCGAGGGCGGCGCCGGCATCGTCGGCTACGCCACCGACTCGGCCGTCGAGCTGGCCGCCTTCGCCCTGTCGGGGCGGCTCTTCGCGGCCGAACTGCGGGCCGGGACGGCACGCGAACTGCCCGTCCCGGGGCCGGTGATCGACCCGCGCCCCTCCCCCGACGGACGGCACATCGCCTACGTCGCCCAGGGCGCCCTGCGCGTGGTGGGTGCCGAGGGGGACGGGGACAGGGCGCTGGCCGAGGCCGACGCGGAGGGCGTCACCTACGGGCTGGCCGAGTTCATCGCCGCCGAGGAGATGGCGCGCAGCCGGGGCTTCTGGTGGGGTCCGGAGTCGGACCGGCTGCTGGTGGCGCGCGTGGACGACACGCCGGTCAGCCGCTGGTGGATCTCCGACCCGGCCCACCCCGAGCGTGATCCACACCACGTGCCGTACCCGGCGGCGGGCACCGCCAACGCGGACGTGCGGCTGTTCCTGATCGGACTGGACGGGGGGCGCACGGAGGTCCTCTGGGACCGGGCGCGGTATCCGTATCTGGCGCGAGTGCACTGGTCAGCGGCGGGTGCGCCGCTCCTCCTCGTCCAGGCGCGCGACCAGCGCAGCCAGTTGTTCCTGGCCGTGGACACCGAGTCCGGCACGACCCGGATGGTGCACGCCGACGAAGATCCGATTTGGCTGGAACTCTTCCCCGGGGTGCCCTGCTGGAGCCCTTCCGGGCAGCTCGTACGGATCACCGACGAGGGTGGTGCGCGGGTGCTGGCGGTGGGGGAACGACCGCTCACCGGAGCGCAGTTGCACCTGCGGGCCGTACTGGACGTCTCCGGCGGCGACGTGCTGGTCTCCGCGTCCGCCGGTGCGGAGGCGGCCGATCCGGAGACCGGTGAAGTGCATGTGTACCGGGTCAACGAACTCGGCGTGGAGCGTGTCTCGCCGGAGGCCGGCGTGCACTCGGCGGTGCGCGCCGGGGGCGTGACCGTTCTCGTCTCCGCGACGCTCGACCGGCCCGGCGCCCGGGCTCAGGTGCTGCGGGACGGAAAGCCGGTCGCGACCGTGGCCTCCTATGCCGAAGACCCCGGTTTGTCCCCGCGCGTGACGCTCACCCAGGGGGGCGCACGCCGCGTCCCGTGCGCCGTGCTTATGCCAAGGGACTACCACGGTGACACCCCCCTCCCCGTCCTCCTCGACCCGTACGGTGGCCCCCACGGCCAGCGCGTGGTCGCCGCCCACAACGCCCACCTCACCTCGCAGTGGTTCGCCGACCAGGGGTTCGCGGTGATCGTCGCCGACGGGCGGGGCACTCCCGGACGGTCCCCCGCCTGGGAGAAGGCCATCAAGGACGACGTGGCCGCCGTCGTGCTCCAGGACCAGGTGGACGCGCTGCACGCCCTCGCCGCCGACTTCCCGCTCGACCTGAACCGCGTCGCCGTCCGCGGCTGGTCCTTCGGCGGGTACCTGGCGGCGCTGGCGGCCCTGCGCCGGCCGGACGTCTTCCACGCCGCGGTCGTCGGCGCCCCGGTCACCGACCTGCGCCTCTACGACACGCACTACCAGGAGCGGTACATCGGCCACCCCGACGAGCAGCCGGAGGTCTACCGCCGCAACTCGGTGATCGACGACGCGGGTCTGGTGGACGCGGCCGAGCCGCACCGCCCGATGATGGTCATCCACGGGCTGGTGGACGACAACGTGGTCGTCGCCCACTCCCTGCGCCTGTCCTCGGCCCTGCTGGCGGCCGGCCGCCCGCACGAGGTGCTGCCCCTGTCCGGCGTCACGCACATGACCCCGCAGGAGTCGGTCGCCGAGAACCTGCTGCTGCTCCAGGTGGACTTCCTCAAGCGGTCGCTCGGGCCCGCCACCTGAGCACGAGGAATGAGGCGGACCGGGACGGCCTGGCGCACCCCGGTCCGCTTCGCCGGCCCCTCGCGGCCGGGCCCTCCCGAAGGTCTCCGCGGAGATCCGCCCTGTCCGCGGACCCTCCGGCCACCGCCAGCAGCGCGGCCGCCGAAAGCCACTGCGGGCTCAGCCCGGCACACGTCACGCAGATCACCACGACGACGATGACGAGGCCCCCGCGCCACGTGCTCGCACCGGGCGTCCGGCCCCCACCACAGGCGCGCACGGAACTGGGTACGGTCCTTCGAATCACCTTCCAGCCGCTCCGAGGGACAGGCTTCCGGCGCGTTGTCGCCTGGCGGTCACAGCGCGCCGAGGGCTCCTGGCAAGCTGCCGAGCCGCTGCCTGGACACTGGCGAGGAGCACAAGTACCCGTGCGTCTTCATCAGTTGGCGTACGGCAGCGCAGAGGGGCGCATCGCCGCTGCGTCCGTGGCCGGGGGCGGCCGGAGCGCGGCCACCGCGTGTTCCACGCCGGCCGACCGCTTTAACACGCGGGCAACTCAACCGAAGCGGTACCGATATACGGACGCGCGACGCTGATCAGCGTGCGGCCGTGCGGGTGCCGTGAGCGGGCCGGGGAGCGCCATGTCACCCCGGCCCGCTGCCGCGCCCACCCTTCCGTTCGCCGTCGCCGTCCGTCTCCGGCGGCACCACCTGCTTCTCCTCCGCGAAGTGGCACGCCGAGTCGTGGGCCGCGGGGCCGGTGGCGTGCCGGAACTCGGCGGGCACCGCGAGCGCGGGCACCTCCAGGGCGCAGCGCTCCCGCGCCTTCCAGCAGCGGGTGCGGAAGCGGCATCCGGAGGGGATGGCGGTGGGCGAGGGGACGTCACCGGTCAGGATGATCCGCTCGCGGTGCTCCCGGGCCCGAGGGTCGGGCACCGGCACGGCGGACAGCAGGGCCTGGGTGTACGGGTGGGTGGGGTGGTCGTAGATCTCGGCGTCCCGGCCGGTCTCCACGATGCGGCCGAGGTACATCACGCCGACCCGGTCCGAGATGTGCCGGACGATCGACAGGTCGTGGGCGATGAAGATGTAGGAGAGGTCGAACTCGTCCTGGAGCCGGCCCATCAGGTTGATCACCTGCGCCTGCACGGACACGTCGAGGGCCGAGACCGGTTCGTCCGCGACGATGATCTCCGGGCGCAGGGCGAGTCCGCGGGCGATGCCGATGCGCTGGCGCTGGCCGCCGGAGAACTGGTGGGGATAGCGGTTGATGTACTCGGGGTTCAGGCCGACCACGTCGAGCAGGTGCTGGACCCGCTGTCGCCGGTCGTCCTTCGGGGCGACCTCCGGATGGATGTCGTACGCCTCCCCGATGATGTCGCCCACCGTCATCCGGGGGTTGAGGGAGGTGTAGGGGTCCTGGAAGACCATCTGGATGTTGCGGCGCACGGCTTTCAGCGCCTTGCCCGACAGCCGGGTGATGTCCTCGCCCTTGTAGCGGATCTCCCCGGCCGTCGGCCTCTCCAGGTTGACCAGCATCTTGGCGACCGTCGACTTGCCGCAGCCGGACTCGCCGACGATGCCGAGGGTCTCGCCGCGGTCGAGGTGGAAGTCGACGCCGTCGACCGCCTTGACGGCCCCGACCTGCTTCTTGAAGAGGATGCCGGTGGTGAGCGGGTAGTGCTTGACGAGGCCCCGGACCTCCAGGATCGGCTCAGCCATGCAGGCACTCCCTCCAGAAGTGGCAGGCGCTGCCCCGCTCCGACTCCGACTCCGTCACCTCGTACAGCGGCGGTACGTCGGTGCGGCAGACGTCCTGGGCCATCGGGCAGCGGGGGTGGAACGCGCAACCGGGCGGGATGCGGGTGAGGTTGGGCGGCAGGCCCTTGATGGCGTACAGCTCCTGGCCCTTCTGGTCCAGGCGCGGGATGGAGTCCAGCAGGCCGCGGGTGTACGGGTGGGCCGGTGCCTTGTAGATGTCGTGGACCGGCGCCGTCTCCACGATCCGGCCCGCGTACATCACGGCGATCCTGTCGGCGACGTCCGCGACCACGCCCAGGTCGTGGGTGATGAGGATCAGGCCCATGTGCAGCTCGCGCTGGAGTTCCGCGAGGAGTTCCATGACCTGGGCCTGGACGGTGACGTCGAGGGCGGTGGTGGGCTCGTCGGCGATGATCAGCTTCGGCTCCAGGGCCATCGCCATGGCGATCATGATCCGCTGGCGCATGCCGCCGGAGAACTGGTGCGGGTACTGCCGCACCCGCTCCTTCGCGGCCGGGATGCGCACGCGGTCCATCAGTTCGACGGCCTTGGCGCGGGCGTCCTTGCGGGACATGCCCCGGTGCACGGTGAACATCTCGCCGAGCTGGTCGCCGACGGTCAGGACCGGGTTCAGCGACGACAGCGCGTCCTGGAAGATCATCGCCATCTCGGCGCCGCGGACCTTGCGGCGTTCGTCCTCCTTCAGCTTCAGCAGGTCCCGGCCCTCGAAGAGGACCTCGCCCCCGGTGATCCGGCCCGGCGGCACGTCGAGGATGCCCATGACCGTCTGGGCGGTGACCGACTTGCCGGAGCCGGACTCGCCGAGGACGGCCAGGGTCTCACCCGCGTCCACGCCGTAGCTGACGCCGTTGACGGCCTTGGCGACGCCGTCCCTGGTGCGGAACTCCACGTGCAGGTCGCGCACTTCGAGCAGCATGCGGCGGTTCACCTCAGCTTCGGGTCGAGGGCGTCGCGCACCGCGTCGCCGAGCATGATGAACGCCAGGACGGTGATCGCCAGCGCGCCCGAGGGCCACAGCAGGGCGTGCGGGGCGTTGCGGACGTAGGGGGCGGCGGCGGAGATGTCGATGCCCCAGGAGACGCTGGGCGGTTTGAGGCCGACGCCGAGGAAGGACAGCGTCGCCTCCAGGGCGATGTAGGTGCCGAGCGCGATGGTCGCGACGACGATGACGGGGGCGACGGCGTTGGGCGCGATGTGCCGCAGCAGGAGCCGGGAGTTCGAGGCGCCCAACGCGCGGGCGGCCTGGACGTAGTCGTTCTGCTTCGCGGTGATGACCGAGCCGCGGGCGATGCGGGAGATCTGCGGCCAGCCGAGCAGCACGATGAAGCCGATGACCGGCCAGACGGTGTTGCTGGTGATGACGGAGAGCAGGACCAGCCCGCCGAGGACGACCGGGATGGCGAAGAACACGTCGGTGATCCGGGACAGGATCGAGTCCCCCACGCCGCCGAAGAACCCGGCGAGCCCGCCAAGCACGCTGCCGAGGACGGCGACGCCGAGCGTGGCGAGGACGCCGACCGCCACCGAGGTGCGGGCGCCGTAGACGGTGCGGGTGTAGACGTCGCAGCCCTGGCCGTTGAAGCCGAAGGGGTGGCCCGCCTGCGACCCCTCCTGGGCCTTGGCGAGGTCGCACTTGAGGGGGCTGCCGGAGGCGATCAGCGAGGGCCAGATCGAGATGACGACCAGGAAGAGGATCACCAGCGCCGAGATGATGAAGACGGGGTTGCGGCGCAGGTCGTGCCAGGCGTCGGACCAGAGGCTGCGGGGCTTGTCCTCGGGGCGCGACCCGTCGGGGCCGGGCGGCTGCTCCAGCGTGATCGCCTCGCTCGCGCCCAGGTCCATCGTGCCGCCCATGCCGGTGCCGGCGACGGCGCGCTCGGGCTCGTAGGGCTGCTGCGGGTCAGGCATAGCGGATCCTCGGGTCGAGTACGGCGTACAGGAGGTCGACGAGGAGGTTGGCGACGAGGAAGACGAGGACCAGGACGGTGACGAAGCCGACGACGGTCTGGGTGTTCTGCCGGAGGATGCCCTGGTAGAGCTGGTAGCCGACGCCGTGGATGTTGAAGATCCGCTCGGTGACGATGGCGCCGCCCATCAGGGCGCCGATGTCGGTGCCGATGAAGGTGACGACCGGGATGAGGGAGTTGCGCAGCAGGTGCCGGGTGATGACCCGGTGGCGGGGCAGGCCCTTGGCGACGGCGGTACGGACGTAGTCGGAGCGCCGGTTCTCCGCGATGGAGGTCCGGGTCAGGCGGGTGACGTACGCCAGGGAGACCGAGGCGAGGACCAGGCCGGGGACGATCAGCTCGCCGAAGGCCGCCTCGGAGGAGACGGCCGGGTCGATCCACCCCCATTCGACGCCGAGCAGCAGTTGGAGCAGCAGGCCGGTGACGAAGGTCGGGACGGAGATGACGACCAGCGTGAGCAGCAGGACCCCGGTGTCGATCGGCCGGCCGCGGCGCAGGCCGGTGACGACACCGAGGACGATGCCGACGACGATCTCGAAGAGGATCGCCACGAGCGTCAGGCGGATGGTGACCGGGAAGGCGGTGCCCATCAGCTCGGTGACCGGCTGGCCGTTGAAGGCGGTGCCGAAGTCCCCGGTGAAGACGTTGCCCATGTAGGTCAGGTACTGCTGCCACACGGGCTTGTCGAGGCCGAACTCCTTGCGCAGCTGGGCGGCGGTCGCCGGGTCGCACTCCCGGTCGCCGCAGAGTCCCGCGACGGGGTCGCCCATCACGTTGACCATCAGGAAGATCAGCAGCGTGGCCCCGATGAAGACCGGGATCATCTGGAGCAGCCGCCGGACGACGTAGCGTCCCATGGCGAACCTCAGCCGACCTTGATCTCGTCGTAGACCGGGACGCTGAACGGGTTGAGCTCCACGTCGGACAGCCGGTCGGAGTAGCCGGCGCTGCCGTTCTGGTACCAGAGCGGGATGGCGCCCATCTCGTCCCGCAGTACCTCCTCGGCCTGCTGGAAGATGCCGACGGCCTTGGCGGTGTCGGGCTCGGCGTTGGCCTGGTCGACGAGGTCGTCGAACTTCTGGCTGGACCACTTGCCGTCGTTGGAGGAGGCGTTGGTGTAGTACAGCGGCTGGAGGAAGTTCTGGATGAGGGGGTAGTCCATCTGCCAGCCGGCGCGGAAGGGGCCGCTCATCTTCTGGTCGGTGATCTGGTTGCGGAAGTCGGCGAAGGTGCCGACGGGGTTGCCGACGCAGGCGCGGTCGTTCTCCAGGGCGTTGTTGATGGAGTTGCAGACCGCGTCGACCCACTGGCCGTGGGAGCCGGTGTCCGCGTTGTAGGTGATCTTCACCTGTCCGCCGGGCAGTCCGCCGCCGTCCTTGACCAGCTTCCTGGCCTCCTCGGGGTTGTACTCGCAGGCCTCACCGCACAGCCCCTCCTTGAAGCCGCCGTCCTCACCGAGCACGGGTGAGGTCCAGTCGGTGGCCGGGGTGCGGGTCTGCTGGAAGATCGTGTCGGTGATCTGCTTGCGGTCGATCGCCATGGAGAGGCCCTTGCGGACCTTCTCGGAGCCCGGCTTGTTCCAGGCCTCGTCGTAGAACGGGAAGGCGAGGGTCTGGATGATGCCGGCCGGGGTGTTGATGTACCGGTCGCCGAGGTCGTTCTTCACGTTCTTGAGCTGGGCGGCCGGGACGTCGTCGACCAGGTCGAGGTTGCCCGCCATCAGGTCGGTGTAGGCGGTGTTGTTGTCGGTGTAGACCTTCAGGTCGACGCCGCCGTTCTGCGCCTTGTCGTCACCGGGGTACTGGTCCCACTTCCTGAGGGACATCTGGGAGCCGCGGGTGTAGTTGTCGACCTGGTAGGGGCCGTTGCCGACCGGCTTCTTCAGCCAGGCGTCGTGGTCGTCGAAGAACGCCCGGGGCAGAGGTGCGAAGGCCGGGTAGCCGAGGGTGTCGGGGAACGTCGAGAACTTCTGGCTGAGCCTGACGGTGAAGGTGCGGGGCCCGGTCACCTTCAGCCCGGACAGGGTGTCGGCGCTCTGCTCGCCGCCGTCCTCGGGGTGGGTCCTGTCGTAGCCGTCGATGTAGCTGAAGAAGTAGGCGTTGCGCTGGTTGTTCTTCAGGCTCGCGCCGTAGTTCCAGGCGTCCACGAAGGACTGGGCGGTCACCTTCTCGCCGTTGCTGAAGGTCCAGCCGTCCTTGACGGTGACGGTGAAGTTCTGCGAGTCGGAGGTCTCGATCTTCTCGGCGAGCATGTCCTGCGCCTCGCCGGTCTTCGGGTCGTACCTCTTCAGCCCCCGGAAGATCATGTCGAGGACCTTGCCGCCCTGCACCTCGTTGGTGTTGGCCGGCTCCAGCGGGTTCTGCGGGTCTCCCCATGAGGAGCTGAGCACCGCGCCGGTGTCCCCGCCGCTGTCGCCGCCGCCTCCGCAGGCCGTCGCCGCGAGGGCTGCCGCCGCAGCGCATGCGGCCCATCTGGCGTGCCTGGCTCCGCGCATGGAGTGCCTCCTCGTGCCCTGACTCGTCCGACTCGTTCGGCTGGATCGCTGACTCGTCCTCTGGTCCATTACCGGCCAGCATCAGGGCAAAGGGTGCACATCGCACACGCATACCTCCCTTTGGAGGAACCCCACAGCACACCGTCGCCACACGGTGGTCCGCCGGGGGAGGCAAGGCTTTTACCCGGCACAAGGATCTTGAACGTGGAGCGCAATAGATCTTCACCATCCGATGCCGAACCGTTGGATTCAGAACCCTCGGTGTACACATTTCGACGATCTCGCGTCCGCATAACGAGCACCTTGCCTGATTAGTCCAGTTGGCCCGATGTAGGGCACGGATCGATCACGGCGCGCTACACGCGTAGCTATGGTTCGCCCAAGCAACAGTAAAGAAGGTAAATACAGAGCCAAGCCGTTCCGGATTTTATTGACCTTGAACGAATTGCGTTGAAAAAGTCCGGCGTAGCCCGTAGGGGGACGCCCTGCGGAGTCATCAGACCCTCCCTTGGGCCAGGAGCACCATGACCCCCCCAACTCCATCAGCGGCTGCCCCGCTCGCGGTGACCGACGACAGCGTCGTCACGTCGCCCACGCCCACCGGAACTCAGGGCAGCGAGAGCCGTTCCCCGGGCCGACTGGCTTGGAAGCGTTTCAAGCGCGACCGCGCGGGTGTTGCCTCCGCGTGCATCGTGATCTTCTTCTTCGTGATCGCGCTCATCGCGCCGCTCATAGCCAAGCTGTACGGCAAGGACCCGTACACGACGTACGCGAGCCAGCGCCCCGAACTGCTCGACGCCTTCTCGTACCCGGCCGGTCCCAACGGCGGCATGAGCTCGGAGTTCTGGTTCGGCATCGAGCCGCAGCTGGGCCGGGACGTCTTCACCTTCCTGCTCTACGGCATCCGGACCTCGCTGGGCATCGCGGTGGCCGCCACGCTGGTCACCGCCTTCCTCGGCATCGTGATCGGCACCACGGCGGGCTACCTCGGCGGCAAGACGGACTACCTCGTCGGCCGGGTCATCGACATCCTGCTGTCGTTTCCCTCCACGCTGTTCTTCATCGCCTTCATGCCGGTCATCTACGGTCTCTTCGTCGCCCCCGACGAGAACATCCCGACCTGGTTGCGGGCCGTCTCCCTGATCATCGTGCTGTCCGGCTTCGGCTGGGCCTCCCTCGCCCGTCTGCTGCGCGGCCAGGTCCTGGGCCTGCGCGAGCGGGAGTTCGTCGAGGCCGCCAAGGTCACGGGCGCGTCCCCGCGGCGCATCGTCTTCACGGAACTGCTGCCCAACCTGTGGACGCCGATCATCATCCAGTCCACGCTCATGCTCCCGGCCTTCGTGACCGCCGAAGCGGGTCTGGCCTTCCTCGGTGTCGGCATGATCGACCCGACCCCGGACTGGGGCGTCATGATCCAGCGCGGTGCCCAGTTCTACACCGAGGACATCACCTTCATGCTCTTCCCGGGCCTGTCGATGGTGGTCTTCGTGCTCGCCTTCAACCTGCTCGGCGACTCGGTGCGCGACGCACTCGACCCGAAGTCCAAGCGCTGACCCGTCCTTCCTCCCGGTCCGTACACAGGAGTCCGGCCGGCCCACTCCGTCCCGTATGCCCACCCTTGGTAGGTTCACCATGGCTTTCTCCCGTAGAAACTTCCTCATAGCGACCGGTGTCGTCGCGGCCTCTTCCTCGGTCCTGACCGCCTGCGGCGGCAGCGACAACAAGGGCGGCGGCAAGAGCGACGCCCCCAAGGTCAGCGGCAGCAAGACCGTGGACATCCCCGTCGGCACCAAGGCCGACTCGACCGGTCCGGCCCCCGAGGTCAAGGGCGCGGTCACGGGCGGGACGGTCTACTCGCTCGACCAGTTCGACATGGACCACATGGACCCGGCGCAGATCTACGTCTCCACCGAGGCCGCCATCACCGTGCCGATCCTGCGCGGTCTGACCGGTTACAAGATCGACGACAAGGGCAACACGACCCTGGTCGGCGACATCGCCACGGACCCCGGCACGATGAAGGACGGCGGCAAGACCTGGTCCTTCACCATCAAGGACGGCCTGAAGTGGGAGGACGGCTCCGAGGTCACGATGGACGACGTCCGTCACACCTTCGAGCGCCTCTTCGCCTCGTTCATCACCGAGGGGCCGATCTTCGTCCAGTCGTGGCTGGTGGGCGCGGACAAGTACAAGGGCCCCTACGAGGGCAAGCACCTCGACTCGATCGAGATCGACGGCCGCACCATCACCTTCCGCCTCAACGAGGCACGCGGTGACTTCAACTACACCGTCGCGATGCGCGGTTACGCCCTGGTGTCGAAGAAGCACGACACCAAGGAGAAGTACGACAAGCGCCCGTTCTCCTGCGGCCCGTACAAGATCGAGAGCCGTAGCGTCGGCAAGTCCCTCACCTACGTGCGCAACGAGCACTGGGACCCGAAGACGGACGCGATCCGCAACGCCTACCCGGACAAGTTCCACTTCCAGTTCGGCTTCCAGCCGCTGGCCGCCACCGACCGCTTCATCGCGGACTCCGGCAACGACCAGTACGCGATGGCCATCTTCAACGAGGTCGCCGCCGAGCGCATCGCCCAGGTGCTCACCAACGCCGAGCTGAAGAAGCGCGTCCTCACCCAGGTCGACACGGTCACCTACTACTGGCCGATCAACACCACGCGCATCACGGACCTCAAGGTCCGCCAGGCCATCAACTACGCCTGGCCGCACCAGCAGCTCCAGACGATCAAGGGCGGCGCCTCGGTCAGCGAGATCGCCACCACGATCATGAGCCCGGTGACCCCCGGTTACCAGCAGTTCGATCTGTACGGCACGACCAAGAAGCCCGGCGGCGACCCGGCCAAGGCCAAGGAACTGCTGAAGGAGGCCGGCAAGGTCGGCCAGAAGCTGGTCATCGCCTACCAGACCTCGGACAACGCGCTCAAGCAGGCCGTCGCGATCAAGAACGCGCTGGAGGAGGCCGGCTTCAAGGTCGTCAACCAGCAGCTGGACAAGTCGACCTTCTACACGCAGATCGGCAAGACGGACAACGGCTACGACCTGTTCGCCGCCGGCTGGAGCCCGGACTGGCCCAACGGCTACTCCGTCTTCTTCCCGTGCTGGCACGGCAAGAACATCGGCGAGGGCCGCAACAACTACGCCCAGCTGAACGACACGGGCGTCAACAAGGCGATCGACGCCGCCTCCAAGATCGCGGACCCGGAAGAGGCCAAGAAGGCCTGGGGCGCCATCGACCGCCAGATCATGGAGCTGGCCCCGGTCGTGCCGGACTACCACTCCATCCGCAACTGGATGTACGGATCGAAGATCGGCAACGTCGTGTACGACGCCGGCAACACGTGCATCGCGCTCTGCAAGCTCTACGCGAAGAAGTAAGCGCGCACGCTCCTCGGGGGGCGGCCACCACGCTTGCGGTCGCCCCCTGCGCCCCACCCCCCTCTCACCCCCGGCGACGGCGCCCCGTCCGGAAAGTCACGCCCCATGCTCCGCTTCCTAGTCCGCCGAGTCTCCGGTGCGATGGTCATTCTGCTGATCATCAGTGCCGTCACCTTCTGGCTCTTCTACGCCGTTCCGCGTGACCCCGCCATGATGTCCTGCGGCAAGAACTGCTCGCCGGAGGCCCTGGAGCAGATCCGGAAGAACCTGGGCATCGACGAGTCGATCCTGATGCAGTACTGGCACTGGCTCGTCGGCGTCTTCGCCGGGCGGGACTACGCCGGATACGGCTACTGCGACGCGCCGTGCCTCGGCTACTCCTTCGCCAACCGCGAGCCGGTCTTCGGCACGATCATGGACCGCCTGCCGCTGACCCTCTCGCTGGCTTTCGGCGCTGCCGTCTTCTTCCTGATCATCGGAGTGGGCGCGGGCATGCTCGCCGCGCTGAAGCAGGGCAAGTTCCTGGACAAGTTCGCCAGCTCCGTGTCACTGCTGGGCTCCTCGCTGCAGATCTACTTCGTCGGCTACATCGCCATGTACTTCCTGGTCTCGGAGCTCGGCGTGCTCAGCCAGCCGTCGTACACGCCGCTCACGGAGAACCCGGCCGCCTGGGTCTCGGGGCTGTTGCTGCCCTGGCTGGTGCTGTCGATCATCTTCACCGCCAACTACACGCGCATGACGCGCTCGCAGATGGTGGAGCAGCTCAGCGAGGACTACGTGCGCACCGCCCGGGCCAAGGGCCTGTCCAAGCGCAACGTCTTCTTCCGCTTCGCCTGGCGCGGCGCCATGGGCCCGATCGTGACCCTCTTCGGCATCGACCTCGGTGTGCTGATCGGCGGCGCCATCATCACGGAGACGACCTTCAGCCTCCAGGGCATCGGCCGGCTGGCGATCCAGTCCGTGTTCCAGAGCGACCTGCCCATGCTGCTCGGCGTCACCGTCCTGGCAGCAGGCGCGATCGTCATCTTCAACATCGTCGTCGACGCGGTCTACGCCCTCATCGACCCGCGGATCCGGCTCGCCTGACCTCCGCCCTCCCTACCCCCTCTGCATCACCTCCTGGAGCGTCCCCGTGACGAGCACCGAACAGCAGCCCTTCCTCTCCGTCAGGGACCTGAAGGTCCACTTCTCCACCGAGGACGGCATCGTCAAGGCCGTCGACGGGCTCTCCTTCGACCTCGCCAAGGGCAAGACGCTCGGCATCGTCGGTGAGTCGGGCTCGGGCAAGTCGGTCACCAACCTGACGATCCTGGGCCTGCACGACCGCGACCGCACCGCGATCGACGGCGAGATCGTCCTCGACGGCAAGGACCTGCTCACCGCCACCGAGCGCGAGCTGGAGCGGCTGCGCGGCAACAAGATGGCGATGATCTTCCAGGACGCGCTGGCCTCGTTGTCGCCGTACCACACCATCGGCAAGCAGATCGGCGAGACCTACCGCAAGCACACCGGCGCCTCCAAGGCGGAGGCCCGGCAGCGGGCGATCGAGATGCTGCGCCGGGTGGGCATCCCGCAGCCGGAGGTGCGGGTGGACGACTACCCGCACCAGTTCTCCGGCGGTATGCGCCAGCGCGCGATGATCGCCATGGCGCTGGTCTGCGACCCCGAGCTGCTGATCGCGGACGAGCCGACCACGGCCCTGGACGTGACGGTCCAGGCGCAGATCATGGACCTGCTCAAGGACCTCCAGCAGGAGTTCGGCACGGCCATCGTCTTCATCACCCACGACCTCGGTGTCATCGCCGACATCGCGGACGACGTGCTGGTGATGTACGGCGGCCGGTGCGTGGAGCGCGGGACGAAGGAGGAGGTGCTGCGCGATCCGCAGCACCCGTACACGCTGGGTCTGATGAGTTCGATGCCGAGCCTGGACGGTCCGGTCGACGTGCCGCTGGAGCCGATCCCCGGCTCGCCGCCCTCGCTGCTCAACCCGCCCACCGGCTGCCGGTTCCACCCGCGCTGCGCCTTCGTCGAGAAGGTCCCCGGCGGGCTGTGCTCCTCGCAGCAGCCCCTGCTCCAGGTGGAGAAGGGCCGGGGTTCCGCCTGCCACCTGCCCCCGGAACAGCGCCAGGAGCTGTTCGCCGACTTCACCGGTTCCCGGCACAACTGACGTACAAGAGACAGGACTTCACCATCATGAGCAACGCGGAAACGCTCCTGGACGTCAGCGGTCTGACCAAGCACTTCCCGATCAAGGGCGGCTTCCCGATCCCGCGCACGGTCGGTGCGGTCCGGGCGGTGGACGGCCTGGACTTCACGGTCCGCGAGGGTGAGAGCCTGGGCCTGGTCGGGGAGTCCGGTTGCGGCAAGTCGACCACGGGCCGGCTGATCACCCGCCTGCTGGAGCCCACGGGCGGCAAGGTCACCTACCGGGGCCAGGACATCACCCACGCGGGGCGACGGGCGCTCGCGCCGATCCGGTCCGAGATCCAGATGATCTTCCAGGACCCGTACGCGTCCCTCAACCCCCGCCAGACGGTCGGCAAGATCATCTCCGGCCCGATGGAGATCAACGACATCAACCCGGCCGGCGGCCGCGAGAAGCGCGTGCGCGAGCTGCTGGAGATCGTGGGCCTCAACCCCGAGCACTTCAACCGCTTCCCGCACGAGTTCTCCGGCGGCCAGCGCCAGCGCATCGGGGTCGCCCGCGCGCTGGCCCTGGAGCCCAAGCTGATCGTGGCCGACGAGCCGGTCTCCGCGCTCGACGTGTCCATCCAGGCCCAGGTGGTCAACCTGCTCCAGAAGGTGCAGCGGGAACTGGGCATCGCGTTCGTCTTCATCGCCCACGACCTGGCCGTCGTCCGGCACTTCTCGCAGCGCGTCGCGGTCATGTACCTCGGCAGGATCATGGAGATCGCCGACCGGGACGACCTGTACGACAACCCGCGCCACCCCTACACGCGCGCCCTGCTGTCCGCCGTGCCCGAGGCGACCGTGGAGGACACCCCCCGCGAGCGCATCCGGCTCGTGGGCGACGTGCCCTCCCCGATCAACCCGCCCTCGGGCTGCCGCTTCCGCACCCGGTGCTGGAAGGCGACGGAGAAGTGCGCGTCGGAGGTGCCGCCGTTGGTGCAGGTGGAGGGGAACAAGCCCGGACACCTGACCGCGTGCCACTACCCCGAGACGGATGACGTACCCTCGCCCCGTCTCACCAAGAAGCCCCGGGCGGCCGCCTGACAACACCCCTTTCTGTCGGCACCGCCCGCGGAACGGACCTCCTCGGCCCATTGACCCGAGCCCGGAACGTCCGCTCCAGGGAAACCGAGGGCCCGCGCCTCCCCAGGCGCGGGCCCTCGGTCCGTTCACGGGGCGGGGCGGATCAGGCGGACCGGTCCTTGTCCGTCTCCTCCAGCGCGGCCAGCGCCGGGTCCAGGACGATGTCCTCCTCGCGGGCCGCGATCGTCGGCTCCTCCGGGAAGTGGCAGGCCGTCAGGTGACCGTCGCGGTTGCCGGCGATGCGGACCAGCGGCGGCACCTCGCTCGCGCACTTGTCCTGCGCCTTCCAGCACCGGGTGCGGAAGCGGCAGCCGGACGGGGGCATGATCGGCGAGGGCACGTCACCGGCGAGGCGGATGCGCTCACGGCTCTCGGGCTCGTCGACCATCGACACCTCGGGCACCGCCGAGAGCAGGGCGTGGGTGTAGGGGTGCCGCGGCCTGGTGTAGATGGAGTCCCGGTCGCCGACCTCGACCACCTTGCCGAGGTACATGACGGCGACGCGCTTGGAGAAGTGCCGGACGACGGCCAGGTCGTGGGCGATGAACAGGAAGGCGATGCCCATCTCCTGCTGCACCTTCTGGAGCAGGTTCACCACCTGGGCCTGGATGGAGACGTCGAGCGCGGAGACCGGCTCGTCCGCGACGATGAGCTTCGGGTTGAGCGCCAGGGCGCGGGCCACGCCGATGCGCTGGCGCTGACCACCGGAGAACTCGTGCGGGAAGCGGTTGAAGTGCTCCGGGTTGAGGCCGACCAGCTCGAGCAGCTCGCGTACCTTCGTGTCCCGGCCGCCCGCCGGGTTTATCCCGTTGACCTCCATCGGCGACTTGATGATCGTGCCGACGGTCTGGCGGGGATTGAGCGAGGAGTACGGGTCCTGGAAGATCATCTGGATCTCGGAGCGGACGGGCGCCAGCTGCCTCCGGGAGGCGTGGCTGATGTCGTGGCCCGCGTACTCGATCTTCCCGCCGGTCGGCTCCAGCAGGCGGGTGATGAGCCGGCCCGTGGTGGACTTGCCGCAGCCGGACTCTCCCACCAGGCCGACGCTCTCACCGACGCCGACGGTGAGGTCGACGTCGTCCACGGCCTGGACGGCACCGACCTTCCGTTTGATCGGGAACCCGCCGTAGATCGGGAAGTGCTTGGTCAGACCCTCGACCCTCAGCAGCGGCTCGGGGGACGCGGTAGCGGAGCCCTGCTGTGCGGGGAGGGTGAGTTCGTCGCTCATGTCTCGGTCTCCCTAGCGCAGCCGGGGCTGGATCTTGTCGATGAAGAAGGTCTGTTTCTGTTCCGCCGTCAGGTGGCAGGCCGCCGCGCGTCCCTCGCCGAGCGGCGGACGTTCGGTGCTGCACCGGTCGCCCGGCACCTCGCCCGTGAAGGCGCACCGCGGGTGGAAGGGGCACCCGGACGGGGGGTTCAGCAGGCTGGGCGGAGTGCCGGGGATCGGCGTGAGTGCCTGGTCGATGCTGCCGCCGAGCCTCGGCATCGAGCTGAGCAGGCCCCAGGTGTACGGATGGCGCGGTCGGCGCAGCACCTCGGCGGTGCTTCCGCGCTCCACGGCCCGGCCCGCGTACATCACCAGCAGGTCGTCGGCCATGTCCGAGATGACACCGAGATCGTGGGTGATGAAGACGATCGCCGACCCGAACTCCTGCTGGAGGTCCTTGAGCAGGTCCAGGATCTGCGCCTGGACCGTCACGTCCAGCGCGGTCGTCGGCTCGTCGGCGATCAGCAGGTCGGGGTCGCAGACCAGCGCCATGGCGATCATCGCGCGCTGCCGCATGCCGCCGGAGAACTGGTGCGGGTAGTCGTCCACCCGGGACTGGGGCTGGGGGATGCCGACCTTGGTCAGCATCTCGATCGCCCGTGCCCGCGCCTCCTTCTTGGACGCGCCGGTGTGCTTCATGAAGGGCTCGGCGATCTGCCGGCCCACCGTGTAGTACGGCGACAGCGCGGTCAGCGGGTCCTGGAAGATCATGGCGACCTTGTTGCCGCGGAGCTTCTCCATCTCCTTCTCGGTCGCGGTGACGAGTTCCTTCCCGTCGAGGACGATCTCGCCCTCCACGGTGGTGTTCTTGCGGTTGTGCAGGCCCAGGACGGTCAGGTTGGTGACGGACTTGCCGGAACCCGACTCTCCCACGATGCCGAGGGTCCGGCCGCGCTCGACGTCGAAGGACAGGCCGTCGACCGCCTTGACGATGCCGTCCTCGGTGGAGAACCGCACCCGGAGGTCGCGGACCGAGAGGAAGGACTCCGGCCCGGTCGGGGCCGGCTCGCCTTCGGTCTTGGTCAGAGTGCTCACGGTGATTCTCCTAGCTGAGCCGCACACGCGGGTCGATGTAGGCGTAGGCGAGGTCCACGAGGATGTTCAGGAGCAGGATGAAGAAGGCTCCGAAGAGCATCACGCCCATCGTCACCGGCAGGTCCTTGGTCAGCGAGGAGTCCACCGCGAGACGGCCGATGCCGGCGAGGTCGAACGTGAACTCCGTGACCACCGCGCCGGACAGCAGCGCGCTGAGGTCCATGCCGAGGATCGTGACGATCGGGATGAGGGAACCGCGCCACGCGTAGCGGAAGAAGACGTACCGCTGCCTCATGCCCTTGGCGCGGGCGGTGCGGACGTGCTCCTCCTGGAGCTGCTCGATCATGGTCGAGCGGGACATACGGGTGTACTGGGCGGTGAAGATGGTGGCCATCACCAGCCAGGGGATGAGCAGGCCGATCGCCCAGGCGGCGGGGTTCTCGGTGAACGGCTTGTAGCTCGGGTTGTCCATGATGCCGGACTGGTACACGAGGATGCCGAGCACGATCGGGCCGAGGAAGTAGATCTGGAACGAGCTCAGGACGATCGAGGCACCGCTGACCAGCTTGTCCGCGACCGTGCCGCGCTTCCAGGCGGCCAGCAGACCCGATCCCAGGCCCAGGACCAGGAAGATGATCAGGCCACCCACCGTCAGGGAGAGCGTCAGCGGGAACCGGTCCATGATCGAGTCCCAGACGAACTCCTTGGTGTCGAAGGACATGCCCAGACAGGGCGCGGAGCAGTGCCCCTGGGCGAAGTCCCGACCGGTCACGATGCCCGTCATGAACTCCCAGAACTGGGCGGTGATCGGCTTGTCGAGGCCGAGGTTCTCGCGGATCACCGCGATGTTCTCGGGGGAGCAGTTCTTGCCGCAGGACAACTCGGCGAAGTCCTGGGGGATCGTATAGAACAGGAAGAAGGTGAAGGCGCCGATCAAGAACATGATCACAACAGCGCCGATCAACCTGCGAACGAGGAACTGAAGCATGGCAGGTGGATGCTCTCTTCGGAACGCGGCGGCAGGGAGGGGTTGCCGTCCGCGGGGGTGCGCTCCGCCTGGCGCGCACCCCCGCGGTCAGCCGGGCTGGAGGGCTACGGCTGCTTCAGGAACAGGTCGTTGATGTCGATGTAGCTCGACTCGTTGCTGTACTTGGCGCCGCCGATGTTCGATCCGAAGAGCTGGATCTGCTTCGAGTAGTAGACCGGTGCGGCCGGGTTGATCTCCTCCACGATGCGGTGGTGGGCCTGCTCCCAGGTCTTGGCGGCCGCCTCCGGCTCCTGCGTCAGGGCCTTCTTGATCAGCTCGTTGACCTGCGGGTCGTTGATGTGCGAGTAGTTCGAGGCGCCGTCGGAGACCAGTTCGCCGTCGTAGACCGGGGTGATGACCGTGGAGGCGGACGGCCAGTCCTGGCCCCAGCCGGTCATGTAGAGGTCGTACGGGTTCTTCAGCTTGCCGACCTGCTCGTAGAAGCTGGCCCGGTCGATCTCCTTGGCCTGGACGTCGAAGCCGATCTTCGCCAGGGCGTCCTTGATGATGAGCATCTGAGCCTGGCCGCGCGGGGTGTTGGAGTAGGCGTAGGTGAGCTTCGTGCCCTCCTTGACGCCCGCCTCCTTCAGCAGCTTCTTGGCCATCTCCGGGTCGCCGTTCGGCTTCTTGAGCTTGCCGAACGGGTCGTACTTCGGGTCGAAGTTCGGCAGGGTCGGGGCGAGCAGGCCGCCGGCGACCTCGCCGCCGTAGCGACCGCCGTCCGCCTGGACCATGGACTGGTTCGGGATCGCGTAGGTGATCGCGTCGCGGACCTTCTTGTCCTTCATGCGGTCGAGGTTGAAGGTCAGCTGCCACACGTAGGGCTGGTAGCCCTG
Organism: Streptomyces sp. NPDC041968; assembly: GCF_055589025.1. Classification (NCBI taxonomy): domain Bacteria; kingdom Bacillati; phylum Actinomycetota; class Actinomycetes; order Kitasatosporales; family Streptomycetaceae; genus Streptomyces; species Streptomyces sp. NPDC041968. The sequence continues at coordinate 317,997 of NZ_JBVJCB010000006.1, forward strand.
GATGGTCCGCTTCTTCGCCGACGCGTCGCCGATGACGGCCGACATCTGGGCCGGGTCGACCGAGTCCGTGAACTGGATGGCGTTCTTGGCCTCGCCCTGGTCGGCCATCAGACGCTTGGTCTGGCTGGCCTGGTCGATGGTGCTGGTGAAGTTGTAACCGTCGACGTACTGGTGGCGCACCGAGTCCGTCTTCGGGTCCCACTGGTCGTTCTTGACCAGCTTCATGGACTTGCCGGGCTTGTACTCGGAGATCTTGTAGGGGCCGAGGGCCGCCGGGGCGTCGTCGTACTTCTCCTTCGTGTCCCGCTTCTCGGGAACGATGGCGTATCCGGCCATGGCGAGGGCCTGCGGGAGGTCCTGGCGCGGCTGGGAGAAGTGGAAGACGACCGTCTTGTCGTCCGGCGTCTCCAGCACCGTGTCCGGCAGGTGCTTGCCCTTGTACGGCCCGTCCGGCAGTGCCTTGCGGTAGTCGTTGCCGGAGAGCCAGGACTGGACGAAGGTCGGACCGTCGAAGATGACCTTGGAGTACAGGCGCTCGATGGTGTGGCGGACGTCCTTCGAGGTGATGGGGTTGCCCTGGTCGTCCTTGATGCCGTCCTTGAGCTTGAACGTCCAGGTCTTGCCGCCGTCGGAGGACTGGCCGGAGTCGGTGGCGATGTCACCGACGACGGTGAGGTTGCCCTCCGCGTCCTCCTGGAAGTTCGTCAGGCCACGGTGGATCAGGTTGGCGAACTGGCCGGCGTCGCTGACGTAGATCTGCCCCGGGTCCATGTGGGTCAGGTCCGACTGCATGTAGACGTTGATGATCCCGCCGGGCTTCGCGCCGGCGACCTCCTCCGCCGGGCCGTTCGACGCCGCGGCGTCACCGTAGGCCACCGGGTCCTGCTGCTGGGCGGCGTCCTTCTGGTCCTTGGCGTCACTCTTGCCTTTGCTGCCGCCGTCGCTGTCACCGGAGCAGCCGGTCAGCACCAGGGCGCCGGCCACCATGGCCACGGCTATGGCTCGCGTGGTGCGCGTGGTGCGGTTTCTGATGGGCTTCATGATGCCGATCCACCTGCCTGTCGAGAGTTGTCCACGAGTGCTGCCTGACGGTCCGGAAGCCCGGCACGGGGGCGGCAGCTCCCCCACCCACCAATGGACGGTTAGCGTCCGGTCTTGGGGTCGAATGCGTCCCGGACGGAGTCGCCGAGAAGATTGAAGGAGAGGACGAAGACGACCAGCGCCACGCCCGGGAAGAACATGAACATCGGGTCCTGCTCGTACACGTCGGCGCCGATGGCGAACATGCGGCCCCAGTCCGGGGTCGGTTCGACGAAGCCCACCCCGATGTACGACAGGAAGGCGATGGAGAGGATCGTGCTCGGGAGGATGTAGGTGGCCTGCACCAGGATCGGCGTGACGATGTTCGGCAGGATCTCCTTGCGCACGATGCGCCAGGGAGACGCCCCGGACACCTTCGCCGCCTCCACGAACTCCCGCTCGCGCAGCGTCAGTACGGAGCTGCGGACCAGCCGGGCCAGCCCCATCCAGCCGAGGAACCACATCACCAGGGTGATGGCCACGGCTCTCAGGTACGTGGGGGTCTCGTCCTGCGGGGAGACGAACATCGCGGTCACGACGGGCATGAAGGCGATGAAGAAGAGCTGCTGCGGGAAGGCCAGGAAGAAGTCGGTGACCCGGCCCAGCCAGTAGTCCACCCGGCCGCCGAAGAAGCCGCTGACCATGCCGATGACGACACCGGTGAGGACGCAGAGCAGGGTGACGACCACGGCCATGTACAGGGAGGTCCGCATGCCGTAGAGCAGCATGGTGAACACGTCGCGGCCGAGCTTGGGCTCGACGCCGAACCAGAAGTCGCCCGACATGCCACCGAAGGAACCGGTGGGCATGGCGAAGTCGTCCAGCAGGAAGGGGTAGTCGGGCTCCTGGGCGTACAGCGTGTAGGGGTTCTTCCCGTAGACCTTGGCGATGAGCGGTGCCAGCGCCGCGACCAGGAAGAAGACGATCACGACACAGGCGGAGACGACCCCGGTCCTGTCCCGTTTGAAGCGCAGCCACATCAGCTGCCCCGGGGACCGACCCTCGTGGCTCTTCTCCTCGACGGCCTTGGCGGGCTCCGGCCCGTCGCCGACGGCGGCCGGCGTTCCGCCGCCCTCGATGTCGATTGGACTTGTCACAGTTCGCCCATTTCACAGGTGTGGGTGTGCCGTACCGGCGACCAGCGCAGGGTGTGCGCGATCGCGGAACGGATCATGGAGAAGCGTCGGGAGATCCCGGGGAACGGGGTAAACCCGCAGCCGGACGCGCGTAGCCGGAAGCCCGGACGCCGACGGCCGGCCCGCTCCTCAGAGCCGATCGCCGTCCGACGGGGCGAAGCGGGGGGCGACGGACCAAGTGACCCACCTGGTGTTCGTGACACCGCGCATGGGGCTCCTCCTCATGACTCCACGTGTTCACCGACAGGAGGGGGCACACGTCTGTCTTCCGACACCCCTGACGGAAGTTCAGACACCCCCTGGTGCTCGTGAGTCGAGTGCTGTCCCCACAGCACGTGACCCATTGACCCGAGCGCTACGCGGCTAACTATCTGCCATGAGCAGAAGGACCGACCACCGTCTTTAAATCTCAATTCAGTCACAGCTGACAGGTAGATCTTCCAAAATCTGGACAAACTGTTCGGGACGAGAAGGCCGCGAAACGGACGTGTTACCTGGCTATCGGGCGCCGATCTCCGTGTTTCGGACACCGGGGAGCGCTCAGAGGGGTCCCCGCGCGCGTCCCGGCCCCGGAAAACCGGTTGAAAAAAGCCCGGGCACCCCCGTGATGGGGGTGCCCGGGCTTCCCGTGCCCGCCGACCGTACGCCGGCGGCGGGTGGATCAGCCGTGCTTGGCGCGGCTCGCGGCGCGGGCGCGCTCGCGGGCGTCCAGGTTCACCTTGCGGATGCGAACGGCCTCCGGGGTCACCTCGACACACTCGTCGTCGCGGCAGAACTCCAGGGACTGCTCCAGGGAGAGCTTGCGCGGCGGGACGATCGCCTCGAACGAGTCGGCCGAGGACGACCGCATGTTCGTGAGCTTCTTCTCCTTGGTGATGTTGACGTCCATGTCGTCGGAGCGGGAGTTCTCGCCGACGATCATGCCCTCGTACACCTCGGTGCCGGGCTCCGTGAAGAGCACGCCGCGCTCCTGGAGGTTCGTCATCGCGAACGCGGTGACGGCGCCGGAGCGGTCGGCGACCAGCGAGCCGTTGTTACGGGTCGTGAGGGTGCCGAACCAGGGCTCGTGGCCCTCGTGGATGGAGTGGGCGATGCCGGTGCCGCGGGTCTGGGTCAGGAACTCGGTACGGAAGCCGATCAGACCGCGGGAGGGGACCACGAACTCCATGCGGACCCAGCCGGAGCCGTGGTTGGACATGTTGTCCATCCGGCCCTTGCGCACGCCCATGAGCTGCGTGACCGCGCCCATGTGCTCCTCGGGCACGTCGATCGTCATGCGCTCGACCGGCTCGTGGACCTTGCCGTCGATCTCGCGGGTGACGACCTGCGGCTTGCCGATGGTCAGCTCGAAGCCCTCGCGGCGCATCTGCTCGACCAGGATGGCCAGCGCCAGCTCACCACGGCCCTGCACCTCCCAGGCGTCGGGGCGCTCGGTGTCCAGGACGCGGAGCGAGACGTTGCCGATCAGCTCGCGGTCGAGGCGGTCCTTGACCTGGCGGGCGGTGACCTTGCGGTCCTTGACGACCGCCTTGTTGTCCGCGCCCTTGCCGGTGGCACCGCGGCCGACCAGCGGCGAGGTGTTGGTGCCGATGGTCATGGAGATCGCGGGCTCGTCCACCGTGATCAGCGGCAGCGGGACCGGGTTCTCCAGGTCGGCCAGCGTCTCGCCGATCATGATGTCCGTGATGCCGGCGACCGCGCAGATGTCACCGGGGCCGGCCTTCTCGGCGGGCTTGCGGGTGAGCGCCTCGGTCATCATCAGCTCGGAGATGCGCACGTTGCTGACGGTTCCGTCGCGCTTCATCCAGGCGACGGTCTGGCCCTTCTTCAGCTCGCCCTGGTGGACGCGGAGCAGGGCGATACGGCCGAGGAAGTTGTCGGCGTCCAGGTTGGTCACGTGCGCCTGGAGCGGGGCGTCCTCGTCGTAGGTCGGGGCCGGGATGTGCTCCAGGATGGTGGAGAAGAACGGCTCCAGGCTGGTGGAGTCCGCCGGCACCGTGCCGTCCTCGGGCTTGGTGAGGGAGGCGATGCCGTCGCGGCCGCAGGCGTAGACGATCGGGAACTCGATCTGCTCCTCGTCGGCGTCCAGGTCGAGGAAGAGGTCGTAGGTCTCGTTGACGACCTCGTCGATCCGGGAGTCCGGACGGTCCGTCTTGTTGATGCACAGGATGATCGGCAGCCGCTGCTGGAGCGCCTTGCGCAGCACGAAGCGGGTCTGCGGCAGCGGGCCCTCGGAGGCGTCCACGAGCAGGACGACACCGTCGACCATCGACAGGCCGCGCTCGACCTCGCCACCGAAGTCGGCGTGGCCGGGGGTGTCGATGATGTTGATGGTGATGACGTCGCCGCCATCCTTCGGGTGGTACTTCACCGCCGTGTTCTTCGCCAGGATCGTGATGCCCTTCTCACGCTCCAGGTCGTTCGAGTCCATCATGCGGTCGTCGACGGAGTCGAGCTGGTGCGCGGCGAAGGCACCGGCCTGCTTGAGCATTCCGTCGACGATGGTGGTCTTGCCGTGGTCGACGTGGGCGACGATGGCGACGTTGCGGATGTCGTGGCGCGTGGCCATATTGAGGCGTACTCCCGGAGATGTGAGGACGGCCCTTGCGTACGTCCGTGTCACGCGGGCCTGCCGGGCGGTACATGCCACGGCCTCACCCCATGGTACGGGGCCCCGAGGGTTGCGGCTTGCCGGGGCGGGGGCGCACCGGACCGGGGCGCCAGGTCACGACGTGGGGCTCGCCGGGGCCTCGGCGCCGGCGGACCCCTTCTTCAGGAAGCCCATGTCCTCGTGGACGGGGGTCTCGAAGCCGAAGGCCCCCGCGTTGGCGAGGTTCTTGCGGGCCGCCACCAGCTGGGGGCGCTGGTAGAGGGGGATGGAGCCGGCCGCCGCCCAGATCCGGGAGTCGGCCTTGCGGAGCAGCGCGCGGGCCTTCTTCTCGTCCAGTGTGGCCATGGCCTGGTCGAAGAGCTGGTCGACCTGGTCGGTGCCGACCCGGGTGTAGTTCTGCGCCACGTTCAGGGAGCCGTCGGCGGCCGGGACGGGCTTGGCGTAGACGGGGCGGGCGTCGGTGGCGGGGTAGGCGGAGGCCGGCCAGGAGTAGAGGGCCAGGTCGTACTCGCCGGAGGCGACGTGGTCCTTGAAGTAGTTCTCGTCCGGGACCTTGGTGATGTCGACACCGATGCCGAGCTTCTTCAGCATGTCCGAGATGCGGTCGGCCACGGTGCGCAGGGCCTCGGAGCCGGGGCCCGAGGGGAGCACGAAGCGCAGGGTGAGCGCCTCGCCGTCCTTGGCGAGCGGTGCCACCGCTGAGCCGGCCGGGGCGGCGGTGCCCTTGGGCGCGTAGGCGCCGGGAGCGCCTCCCTGGGCGGTGTTCTTGCCGCCGCTGTGCTTCTCGCCGCTCTCCTGGTCGGTGGCGCCGCCGTCGTTCTTGCCGCCGTCGTTCTTGCCGTCCTCGCCGACGATGTACGTCCCGTCGTCGCCGCCGTCGGACTCCTCGCCGTCCTCGCCGTCACCGCCGTCAGCGCCCTCACCGCCGGTCCCGGACTTCTCGGCGCCGGCCGCCTTCTCGCCGGCCTCGCTCTCCTTCACCGGCCCGCCGGGCTCCCAGCCGGCGTCCGCGAGGAGCGCCCGGGCCTCCTTGGCGTTCTGCTCGCCGAGGGCGCCGCTGCCGTCGGCGTAGACGGCCTGGCCGGACAGGGCGAGGTGGCTGCCCACGGGCTCGGTGGGCAGGCCCAGCGGCTTCAGCACCGCCTCGGCGAGCGCGCCCCGGTCCAGGGCGCGGGCCACGGCCCGGCGGACGCGCTCGTCGGCGAGGGGTCCTTCGGCGCCGTTGAGGGCGAGCTGCGTGTAGGCGGGCTCCAGTGACTTGCGGACCTCGAAGCCGCTCAGGGCCTTCTGCCGCCGCTCCCGCTTCGCCTCCGCCTTGCGCCGCTTCTCGCGGGCGAGGACCTCCTCCTCCGCGGCCTCCTCGTCGGAGCCGTTGGCGATCGCCCACGAGCGCAGGGCGGCCGCGGCGGACCTGCCCTGCGGCCCCGCGTGCGGCGACGCGTCCGAGCCCGCGGCCGGTGTGCCGTCCGGGCCCATGAGGGGGGTGCCGGTCGCGGCGTCCCCGGCGGGGGCGGCCAGGCCGACCTGGTCGGCGGTGTCCGGGTCGATCTCGGCCAGGTCGAGCTTCCCGGCGACCAGCTCGGAGACCCGCTTCTCGCGCGGTACGGCGCGCAGCACGATCTCGTCGAGCTTGGCCGGCTCCCCCCACCAGCGCGGGTTGCCGGTGAGGACGACCTCGTCGGCCCCGGTGTCGACCTTCTTCAGGGCGAAGGGGCCGGCGGTGGTCTTCAGCTTGCGCCGCGCCCCGTCATTGAAGGCGTCGGGGGTGCCCATGACGTCCTTCGGGTACAGGGGCGTGAACAGGGACTTCCAGTCGGCGTAGGGCCTGCTGAAGGTGACCTTGACCTCCAGGTCTCCGGCGCCCCGCTCGATCTTCTCGATGCGGTCGTAGCCGGCGTTGCGGGCGGTCCAGTAGGCGCTGTCCTTGCCCGACAGCGCGCGCCACTGGGCGGCGAAGTCGGCGGCCCCGATCTCCCGGCCGTCGCTCCACACGGCCTGCTGGTTGAGCTTGTAGACGACGACCTGCTTGGGCTCGGTCCCGACGACCTTCGCCGACTCCAGGTACTGGGGGTTGCGCACCGGGCGGCCGGTCTCGTCCATCCGGTACATCGAGGGCAGCACGGCCTGCGCGACGCGGGCCGTGGTGGCGTCGGCGTCCGACTGGAAGGTGTTGAGGGTGGCCGGCACGGAGTCCACGGCCCAGCGCAGGGTGCCGCCGTCGGCGATCCGGGTGCGGGCCGCGGAGGCGACGTCCTGTTCGGCGAGCGGCTTGCCCGACGGGTCCTCGGAGCTGCAGCCGGCCAGCGCGGGGACCGCGAGCACGCTCGCGGTGAGGAAGGCGACCGAGCGCGTGACCGCGCGCGGACCGACGCCGACGTGAGACATCTCTGCTACCTCCGGAAGGCCGCGGGCGCGGTGATCGCCCAGACGGCATATGCGTTACTGGCGCGATATGCGGTATTTGGAGTTGATCATTTGTATCCGGACAGGGATGCGGCCACTGAAGAGGAAACGGTTCGGCGACGCTGGGAGACACGACGGCGACGGTGCGTAAGCCCACCCGTGCGGCGCAACGCCACCCCTGACGCACCGACGCGCCCCGGCCAATCGCTGCACGTCCCTTCCCAGCGACAGGTGTGACGCGCGACACTCTCAGGCGCACGAACGTCACCACCCAGGGCCGGCCCGTGCCGAATGTCGGGCGGAAACGAGGTCACGTCATGTCCGTGCACGACGACCTGTCATCCATCCAGCGCAGCCTCGACGACCTGTCCCGGACGGTGGCCCGGCTGGAACAGCGGCTGGGCGCCGGCGACCTCGACGTCCGCCGGGTCCGCACCGACGCCGACCACCTGCGGGAGAGCCTCGCGCTGCTGCGCGCGGCGGCGGCCGCACCGGACACGCCCAGGCGTCCGGACCTCGTCCCGATCCCCGACACTCCGTACGACGGTTCCCTGTGGACGGACTCGGACGACGAGGGACTCGGCGCCCGCTACCGCCGCGCCCCCTGAAACCGCCCCGACCGACCGGAGTCGCCCCGTGGCCACTGGTACGGAACCCCCCGACACCGACCCTCATCCCCGGGGCGGCGGCGTCCACACCCCGACGCGCGCCGCCATCCGCGCCCCGCACCTGCGCACCGACCGCTGGTGGCTGGCCCCGGCCGCCACCGCCGCCGGCCTGCTGGCCTTCGTCGTCTACTCGACCTGGCGGGCCTTCGCGGGCACGGACTACTACGCGGCCCCCTACGTCTCGCCCTTCTACTCCCCCTGCCTGGCGGAGAACTGCGAGCCGATGCGCTCCGGGCCCAACTGGGAGATCTTCGGCAGCTGGTGGGGCATCTCGCCCGCGATCGTCATCCTGGTCTTCCCGCTCGGCTTCCGCCTGACCTGCTACTACTACCGCAAGGCCTACTACCGGGGCTTCTGGGCCTCTCCGCCGGCCTGCGCGGTGGCCGAGCCGCACAAGAAGTACACCGGTGAGACCCGCTTCCCGCTGATCCTGCAGAACGTCCACCGGTACTTCTTCTACGCGGCGCTCGCGGTCGCGGGCATCCTCACCTACGACACGGTGCTGGCCTTCCGCGACGAGCACTACGCGTGGGGCCACATGGGCGTGGGCACTCTGGTGTTCCTCGTCAACATCGTGCTGATCTGGGCGTACACCCTCTCCTGCCACTCCTGCCGGCACATCGTCGGCGGCAAGCTCAAGCACTTCTCCCGGCACCCCGTGCGCTACCGCGCCTGGCGGCTGGTCGGGTGGCTCAACGCCCGGCACATGCTGCTGGCGTGGGCCTCGCTGGTGAGCGTGGCGCTCGCCGACTTCTACGTGTATCTCGTCGCGTCCGGTGCCTTCGACGATCCGAGGTTGTTCTGATGTCCGTGGTCGACCGGCAGGAGTGGGACGTCGTCGTGGTGGGCGCGGGCGGCGCGGGACTGCGCGCCGCCATCGAGGCCCGCGAGCGGGGCGCCCGTACGGCCGTGATCTGCAAGTCCCTGTTCGGCAAGGCGCACACGGTGATGGCCGAGGGCGGTATCGCCGCGGCGATGGGCAACGCCAACGCCGGGGACAACTGGCAGGTCCACTTCCGCGACACCCTGCGCGGCGGCAAGTTCCTCAACCAGTGGCGGATGGCCGAACTGCACGCCCAGGAGGCCCCGCAGCGGGTGTGGGAGCTGGAGACCTGGGGCGCCCTCTTCGACCGCACGGAGGACGGCCGCATCTCGCAGCGCAACTTCGGCGGCCACGAGTACCCGCGCCTCGCCCACGTCGGCGACCGTACGGGTCTGGAGCTGATCCGCACTCTCCAGCAGAAGATCGTCGCGCTCCAGCAGGAGGACCACCGGGAGACCGGCGACCACGAGTCCCGCCTCAAGGTCTTCCAGGAGTGCACGGTCACCCGCGTCCTCAAGGACGGCGGCCAGGTCTCCGGCGTCTTCGGCTACGCCCGCGAGACCGGCCGCTTCTTCGTGCTGGAGGCGCCCTCGGTGGTGATCGCCACCGGCGGCATCGGCAAGTCCTTCAAGGTGACGTCGAACTCCTGGGAGTACACCGGGGACGGACACGCGCTGGCGCTGCTGGCCGGGGCTCCCCTGCTGAACATGGAGTTCGTGCAGTTCCACCCGACGGGCATGGTCTGGCCGCCGTCCGTCAAGGGCATCCTCGTCACGGAGTCGGTGCGCGGCGACGGCGGGGTGCTGCGGAACTCGGACGGCAAGCGGTTCATGTTCGACTACGTCCCCGACGTCTTCAAGGACAAGTACGCCGTGACGGAGGAGGAGGCCGACCGCTGGTACGACGACCCGGACCACCATCGGCGCCCACCCGAGCTGCTCCCCCGCGACGAGGTCGCCCGGGCCATCAACGCCGAGGTGAAGGAGGGCCGGGGCTCCCCGCACGGGGGTGTCTTCCTCGACGTCTCGACCCGGATGCCGGCCGAGGTGATCAAGCGCCGGCTGCCCTCCATGTACCACCAGTTCAAGGAGCTGGCCGACGTCGACATCACCGCCGAGGCGATGGAGGTCGGCCCCACCTGCCACTACGTGATGGGCGGCATCGCCGTCGACTCGGACACGGCCGCCGCGCGCGGGGTGCCGGGGCTGTTCGCGGCCGGTGAGGTCGCCGGGGGCATGCACGGCTCCAACCGGCTCGGCGGCAACTCGCTCTCCGACCTGCTGGTGTTCGGGCGCCGGGCGGGCTGGCACGCGGCCGAGTACGCGGGGGGACGGGAGGGCGGGGCGCGGCCCCGGGTGGACGACGCACAGGTCGACGCGGCGGCCGCGGAGGCGTTGCGGCCGTTCTCCGCCGAGACGGGTGAGCCGGGCGGCGGCCCGCCGGAGAACCCGTACACCCTCCACCAGGAGCTCCAGCAGACGATGAACGACCTGGTCGGCATCATCCGCCGCGAGCCGGAGATGAAACAGGCCCTGGAGAAACTCGCCGAGCTGCGGGTACGGGCCCGCCGGGCCGGCGTGGAGGGGCACCGGCAGTTCAACCCGGGCTGGCACCTCGCCCTGGACCTGCGGAACATGCTGCTGGTCAGCGAGTGCGTGGCGCGGGCCGCGCTGGAACGCACCGAGTCGCGCGGCGGGCACACCCGTGAGGACCATCCGTCGATGGACCGCCGCTGGCGCTCGGTCAACCTGCTGTGCACGCCGGCCGACCCGGCGGGCGGCCCGGCCGCGACGGACCCGGAGCGCGGCCAGATCACCCTGGAACGGCAGACCACCGAGCCGATCCGGCCCGACCTGCTCGCCCTCTTCGAGAAGGAGGAACTGGTGAAGTACCTCGCCGAGGAGGAGCTGTCCGGATGAGCGGCTACGAGGCCCGCTTCAAGGTGTGGCGGGGTGACGTCGAGGGCGGCGGCCTGGAGGACTTCAGCGTCGAGGTGAACGACGGCGAGGTGGTCCTCGACATCATCCACCGCCTTCAGGCCACCCAGGCCCCCGACCTCGCGGTCCGCTGGAACTGCAAGGCGGGCAAGTGCGGTTCCTGTTCGGCGGAGATCAACGGGCGGCCGCGGCTGCTCTGCATGACCCGCATGTCCGTCTTCACCCGCGAGGAGACGATCACCGTCACGCCCCTGCGCGCCTTCCCCGTCGTCCGCGACCTGGTGACGGACGTCGGCTTCAACTACACCAAGGCCCGCGAGATCCCGTCCTTCGTCCCGCCCGCCGACCTCGGTCCGGGCGAGTACCGGATGATGCAGGAGGACGTGGACCGCTCGCAGGAGTTCCGCAAGTGCATCGAGTGCTTCCTGTGCCAGGACACCTGCCACGTCGTCCGCGACCACGAGGAGAACAAGCCGGCCTTCGCGGGGCCCCGCTTCCTCATGCGCGTGGCCGAACTGGACATGCACCCGCTGGACGCCGCCGACGAGACCGGCCTGGACCGCGGGCGCACGGCCCAGGACGAGCACGGCCTCGGTTACTGCAACATCACCAAGTGCTGCACGGAGGTCTGCCCCGAGGGGATCAGGATCACGGACAACGCGTTGATCCCGTTGAAGGAGCGGGCCGTGGACCGCAAGTACGACCCGCTCGTCTGGCTGGGGTCGAAGATCAGGCGCCGGAGCTAGCGGACCGGCGCTGGCGGACCCAGCCCTCGCGGTACTCCTTCCAGTTCGTCTCGGTCGCGGCGAAGTCGATGTACGGGGCGACGCCGAAGAGTTCGCGGTCGGCGTCGGTCCGGGAGAGGCCGAGGCGGGCGCCCCGCACGGCGGCGGCGACCGTCTCCGCATGACCCCAGTGGTCGAAGTTGCTCTCGTGGTAGAAGGGCAGGCCGATCAGCAGGTGGGTCGTGGGCGGGGTGACCTCCAGGGCCAGCGAGGTCTGCTGGGCGACGTAGCCGCCGTAGGTGCCTTCCAGCGGCTGGGCGGTGTCGTAGGTCATCACGGCGATCTGGTCGACACGACGGGAGACCTGGCCGAAGAACTCCTGCGACCACCACTTGGGATGCTCGGTGAAGACGCCGAAGACGGTGTGCAGGGCCGGGAGCGGGTCGATCTGGTGGGCGGCGACGGAGAGCCGCGCGCCCCGGTCCCGGGTGACGGCGCGGACGTCGTCCAGGAGGGAGAGGTAGTCCCGGTCCCCCGAGTGCAGCGGCTCCAGGTCCAGGTGGACCCCGTCGTACCCGGCGTCCAGGACCTGGCGGGCGGAGCCGACGACGGCGGCGCGGGTGGCGGCCTCGGCCAGGCGCATGCCGTCGGGTCCCTCGGTGGCGAGCACGTCGCCGAGGAAGGCCTGGACGCGGACGCCGGGCAGCTCCCGGTGCACGGCGTCGATCAGCCACGCGGCCTTCGGGTAGCGCGCCTCGGGCAGGGTGCCGTCGTGCTCCATCGGTCCGGTGTGGACGTACAGGTCCCGGATGCCGGTGGTCTTCAGGCGGCGGGCGAGCGCGGCGAGGTCCGCGTCGTCCTTGCGGCCGTCGACCCAGGCGTGGCCGAGCCACATCGCGTCACGGTTCCTGGTGTACGTGCCGTCGGCGGGGTCGCCCAGGTAGTTGACGCGCAGGGCCGCCTCGGCGGTGAGGAGGGGGAGGAGCAGGATCACGAGTACGGCGAGGACGGTGCGGCGGGTGCGGCGGAGCCGTCTCTTCCTTCTCCCACGGGTCTCCCCGCCGCCTGCGGTCTCCGGCGCGGTGGTCCGCTGTTCCGTGCTCGGCTCCGTGTGGTCCACGGGCTTCCCCTCCCTGTCGCCCGCCCCCGGTCGCGATGGCCGATGCGTCCCCATACGCTCCACAGGTGACGCCATTCGTCGGGTGCGACCGGTCGTGGCCGGTGTTGCCAGCGTGGACGACTCGAACCGGTGTTCCGGTTGCGGTGGGGGGCGTACCGCGGTGATCTCCGCCGACCTCGTGCCGCCCCTGGTCACGGCCGGGGCGGCCCTGCTCCTGGCCGGCATCGAGCGCGCGCGCCGCAGCCGGCGGGCCCGGACCCGTACGACACCTGGCCGGGTCAGAACAGGCTCAGCAAGGCCTCCGCCGGGTCGGTCAGCCGGGTGTCCCCGCCCGGCAGGGGCAGCTCGAACCAGACCGTCTTGCCGCGCGGCGTACGGCGGGAGCCCCACGCCGCGCTGAGCAGGCCGACCAGTTGGAGGCCCCGGCCGCCCTCGTCGGTGTCGCGGGCCCGGCGCCTGCGGGGCTGGACCAGGCCCGAGTCCCAGACCTCGCAGACCAGGGTGCGGTCGAGGAGCAGGCGGAGTCTGATCTCCCCCTCCCCGTACCGCAGGGCGTTGGTGACCAGCTCGCTGACGAGCAGTTCCGTGGTGTCGACCAGGGGCTCCAGGTCCCAGGCGAGCAGCTGGGCACGGGCGTACTCACGGGCCCGGCCGACGCTGCGCGGCTCGCGCGGCAGCGTCCAGTCGCCGACGGACTCGCTGGGGAGGCCCTGGACGCGGGCCATGAGCAGGGCGATGTCGTCCTCGCCGTGGTGGCTGCCGAGGGTGTTGAGGACCTGGTCGCAGACGTCCTCCAGCGGGAGCGTGGGGTCGGTGAGTGCCCCCACGAAGGCCTGGAGGCCCTCGTCGAGGGGGTGGTCGCGGCTCTCGACCAGACCATCGGTGTAGAGCGCGAGCAGGGCCCCTTCCGGCAGTTCCACCTCCACCTCCTCGAAGGGCTCCCCGCCGACGCCGAGCGGCAGGCCCGGCGGCACGTCCAGCATCAGCGCGGACTCGCCGGGCTCCACCAGGACGGGGGGCAGATGGCCCGCGTTGGCGAAGGTGCAGCGCCGGGTCACCGAGTCGTAGACGGCGTAGACGCAGGTCGCCAGGTACACCTCGGAGAGGTCGGCCTCGCGGGGGCGGCGGGCGGCCCGGGTCGCCTGCTGGACACCGCCCGGGGCGCCGAGGCCGCGGGCGATCTCGTCGAGCTGGGAGAGCACCTCGGCCGGTTCGAGGTCGAGCTGGGCCAGGGTGCGCACGGCGGTGCGCAGTTCACCCATCGCGACGGCGGCGCGCAGTCCGCGGCCCATGACGTCGCCGACGACCAGCGCGGTGCGGTGTCCGGGAAGCTCGATGACGTCGAACCAGTCGCCGCCCACCTCGCTGGGCCGGCCGGTGGCGGCGTTGCCGGGCAGGTAGCGGCAGGCGATGTCGAGGCCGGACGCCTCCGGGTCGCCCGGCGGGAGCAGGGAGCGTTGCAGTATCAGCGCGCGCTCGTGCTCGCGGCGGTAGAGGCGGGCGTTGTCGATGCAGACGGCGGCGCGCGCGGCCAGCTCCACGGCCAGGTCGCGGTCGCGGTCCCCGAACGGCTCGCTGCCCTTGGTCCGGGCGAACTGCGCCAGCCCCACCACGGTGTCGTGGGCGACCATCGGCACGGCCAGCGTGGACTGCACGAGGCTGCCGTCCTCGGCGGGGACGACGCGCGGGCGGGCCGTGCGCAGCGCGTCCGCGCAGGGCGAGGTGAACGGGTAGTGGTGGACGGCGCCGAGCTTGACCCGCTCGCCGGCGCCCTGGAACGGGGCGTCGGAGACGGCGCTGGAGAAGGCCACGCGGCGCAGCTCCCCGCCGCCGTCGGCGAGGCCGGGCGGGGTCTCGTCACCGGCCAGCAGACCCTGGTAGAGGTCGACGGTGGCCAGGTCGCAGAAGCCGGGGACGACGACGTCGAGCAGTTCGCGGGCGGTGGTCTCCAGGTCGAGGGAGTTGCCGATGCGGGCGCCCGCCTCGTTGAGGAGGGCGAGGTTGCGCCGGGCCGCGGCGGCCTCGCGGGCGGCCTCGCGCCGGGCGGTGATGTCGGTTCCCAGCCAGGCGACGCCGATGGGCCGGCCGGAACCGCTGTGCACCCGGTACAGGTTGACGGACCAGTGGCGGCGTTCGTCGGACCCCGGCGAGAAGCCGGTGACGTGCATGTCGGTGATGGAGTCGCCCGTCTCCAGCACCCGGCGCAGGGTCGCCGAGACCCGCTCGGCCTCGGCGCGCGGCAGGTAGTCGTGGACGCCCTTGCCCCGGTGGTCGTCGGGCGTGCCGCCGAAGACGGAGGCGAACCGCTGGTTGGCGCGGCGCACCCGGAGGTCGGGGTCGATCAGCAGGAAGCCGAACGGAGACTGGCCGAAAATGGCCTGCGAGGCGGCGAGGTCGGTCTCGATACTGCGCAGGACGCGGACGTCGACGACGATGCAGACGGCCGCCTTCTCGCCGTCCTCGGTCCGCGTCGGCATGACGTACACCTCGGCAAGGCCGCGCTGGCCCCGTCGTCCCCGCCGCTCCCCCTCGGGACCGGTCGGCGCCCGGAAGGGGACCACGCCGGTCCACTCCCGTCCGTCGAGGATCTCGGCCATCTTGCGCTGGCCCCGCTCCCGCAGGTCGGGGTCGATGAAGGCCTCGATGGGGTCGGTGCCCACGGCGTGCTCGGCCGGGATGCCGAGCAGTTGCTCCGCACGCAGGCTCCACTGGTCGACGAGTCCGTCGGGGCCGATGGAGAAGGAGGCGACCTTGATGTAGTCGTAGATGGAGCCGGGCGGGCTGCTCTGCCACACCGCGTCACCGAACGGCGCACCGTCCGACGGGCCCTCGGACTCCGTGGCCCTCGCTGGTATCTCGCTCACGCGAACCGTCCCCTCCAGCTCACCGCGTCCGGCACCGGTCACCGGGGGCGGCTGCCCGCAGTATCCAGCACTACGGCGCCGCACGACACGGTGTTCACGATCACAGCACGGTCCCGATGCTTTTCGGTCCGGACCGTGACAACACTTCCAGTCTTCTAACCAGCGGACACGCCGTCGAATCACGCATTTCGACAACGGCCGTCGACCCGTACGGGAAACGCCGTGTCACCCGCTCATCGGGGTACCGCGAGTTCGAACCACACCGTCTTTCCCACCTCACCTGGCCGGGTCCCCCAGCGCCGGGCGGAGGAGGCCACCAGCTGCAGGCCCCGGCCGTCCTCGTCCCCGGGGCCGGCGACGCGCTCGCGGGGCGGGTCCGGGAGCGGGTCGGAGACCTCCACGAGCAGGACGCCGACCGGTCCGGCGGGGCGGTGCTCCAGGCGGACGCCGATGGGTCCGGTGGCGTGCCGGAGCGCGTTGGTGACCAGCTCGCTGACCAGCAGTGCCGCGATGTCGCCGGCGCTGTCGAGATCCCAGCCGTGCAGCGTGCGGCGGACGAGCGAACGGGCGGTCCGCACGGCGTCCGGCGCCGCGGGGAAGACCCACTCGGCACATCCGCCTTCGCTGTCGATCACGCCGATCACTTCCCCGGCCGGCACCCCCGCCGCACCCTTGTCCGTTTTCACGGGGTTAATGGGCACATACCCGGTATTCGGGCCCCGGTACCGCCCAGGAGGGCGCACGGTGGCACCGACGGCGCACGGGAAGCTCGCGTCGGCCCGTTCACGCACCCCGCGTGTCGGCGGCCGCCAGTCCGAGGTGTCCGAGCGCCCGCTCGACCGCCGGTACGTCCTGGTCGAGCCAGGGCACGTCCCAGATCTCGGCGGGGGTGAGCCAGCGGAGCTCGTCGTGGTCCTCCAGGGGCTGCGGGGCGGCGGAGCCGGGAAGCAGGCGCGCGGTCCATACCTGGAGGACGAGAGGGGGACGGAGGGGCCACTGGCCCGGGACCCGCTCACCGGGCTCGACCGTCACGCCCAGTTCCTCCCGCAGCTCGCGCACGAGGGCCGCCTCCGGCGTCTCGCCCGCTTCCACCTTTCCGCCCGGCAGCTCCCACCGCCCGGCCAGCTCGGCCGGCGCGCTGCGGCGTGCGGCCAGCAGGCGTCCGCCGTCGACCAGGGCGGCGCCCACCACGATGCGCTCCGCGTGTTCCGTGCGTTCCGTGCGTTCCGTCATACGCCGGAGCCTACGGCCGACGCGAGGGGTGCCCCGGTGGCGCCGGCGCGGTCAGTCGGCCGGGCCCGTGCCGTTCACGCCGAGTTTCTCGACCCAGTAGAGCTGCTTGTGCCCGCGGTCGTCGAGGGTGTCCGCGATCTTCTGGGCCTCGGCCCGGGTCGCGTACCGGCCCACGCGGTAGCGGTTGCCGTTGTCGTCCTGCCGGAAGACCAGCCAGGGAAGAGTGACCGTGCTGTCGTTCATCGCGTCCCTCCACTTCCCGTCCGCGGCACGCCCCGCGCCCCGCCCGTCAAGGAATCCCCGTTCCGCATATGCCCGACCCTACGCCTAACCTTCACGCAGCGAATACGGCTTTGCACAAAGAGGTACGCAACCAGCCAGAACGCAGGGGGCGCACGATACGGAACGCGCCCTCTCGCACCTGTCGGCTCCTGTCGGGGGCATGCCGGAGGGGGCGGGGGCGACCTGCGGGAACGACCGAATCATGACGCCCCGCACCGGCGGCGCGGGGGCTCGGGGACCGGCGTGGGCCCGGAGAAGGGGCGCGGGAGGCGCACGGGAGGCGTGCGCCATCTCACACTCCCGGGGCGCGCGCGAACTCCCCCAGCGGCGCCGCTATTTGACGGGCAGGTGGTACGCCACCCGGTACCGGTCGGCCGGGACGACGACGTCGGCGGTCTCCACGGCACGGCCCGAGGCGTAGAACGTGCGCTGGACGACGAGGACCACGTGCCCCGGGACGCCCCCCAGGGCGAGCAGTTCCTCCGCGAGGCCGGGGCGGGCGCCGACCTCCTCGGTCACGTTGTCCACGACGACGTCGATGGCGGCCATCCGCTCGACGACGCCCATGCCGCCCAGCGGCCCCTCCTCGGGCAGCATCACCGGCGTCCGGCCGGTGAGGTCCAGCGGTTCCCAGGAGGTGGAGAGCATCATGGCCTCGCCCGCCTCGCGGAAGACGTACCGCGTGCACATCACCCGGTCGCCGGGCTTGATCCCGAGCCGCTCGGCGACGACCCCGCTCGCTTCGGTCTGCTCGCTGCGCGACTCCCACGTACCGCGCGTCTCGCCGTCGGCCTGCTCCTGCCGGAAGGGGGTGGCGCCGCCGGCCGGGCGGAATCCCGAGCGGGCGATACGGCGCGGCACGGGCACCTCGCGCACGTACGTCCCGGAACCGGAACGCCCCTCGACCAGGCCTTCGGCCATCAGCACCTTGCGCGCCTCCAGGGCGACGGTGTCCGAGACGCCGTACTCCTCGCGGATACGGGCCTGGGAGGGGAGGCGGGTATGGGGCGGCAGCAGGCCGTCGGCGATCTTCTTGCGGAGATCACCCGCGACACGCAGATACGCCGGCTGCTCACCGAATGTCACTGGCCACTCCCATCAGGTTGTACAGACAGCAACAGCGTGGCAACCGTGGGTTGGCCCAGGCAAGCAAAGGCCAAAGAATCACTCGATGTGATGACTTGTGGGTACGGAGGGCTTTACGCAGGCACTTTCTCCCCGCTATGGCGGCTGTCACACCTCCTTGCCGGGGGTCTCTCCCCCACCGCCGCCGTCCTCCTCGTAGTCGGGCGGGGTGGTGTCCAGGGCCAGGGCCTTGCGGGCGGTGACCGTCGCGTCGGACTCGATGAGCCCGTAGGCCTTGTCGAGGTGCCCGTAGTACGTGTCGGCGTCGGCGGCCTCGGACGCCAGGCGCCATTCCTCCCGCGCCGCCTCCAGATCGCGGACCAGGTCGGCGACCGGCTCCTCGGCGTCGGCGGACCAGCCGTGTCCGCGCAGGGTCGAGGACTCCTGGGCGAGCGCCTCGGACACCCGGCCGGCCCAGAACCGGTACCCCGCCAGGTCGTCCTCGACGGCCTCCGCCGCGGGGATGCCGTCCATGGCACGGTTCAGGAACCCCTCGCCCACCAGGTAGGTGTGCTGGTCCGGGTCCAGGCCGGTGCCGTCGTTGCGCAGCGAGCCGGTCAGCGTCCCCTGCTCGTCGGCGTTGCCGAACAGGCAGGTGATCTCCCGGTCGCCCGTGCGCCAGCTCTCGGAGGTGGGGGTCAGGTAGTACACGCCCACGTCGGCCGGCAGGGCCCACCGGTCCATGGCGTAGGTGTCCTGGAGGGCGTAGCACCGCTCGTCGGCGGAGCGGGTGATCTCCTCGTCGCCGGGGAAGGCGCCTCCCGGCAGGTCGAAGGAGGCGAACACCTCGCCGTCGTGTTCCTCCTGGCAGCGCACCCGCTCCACGTCGTACGTCACGCCCCGCAGGGAGCCGCTGGGCGTGGTGAAGCACTGGCCCTTCTCGAGCGCGTAGGCGGTCCCCTCGCCCCGCGCGGCCTCCCGGAGGCCCTCCCAGAAGTCGCCGACGGCACCCGTGGAGAGCGTCACCGCCCACAGGGCCAGGCCCACGGAGGAGAGTACGGAACCGGCCACCGCGAGCCCCTTGCCCCGCTCACCCCGCTTCCGGATCCGGGCCAGCGCGATCAGGCCCAGGACGAGTCCGAGCGCGGGCACGAAGCACAGGACGCCGAGCACGAACGCGGCGACGGCGAGACCACTGACGGGCGGCTGCCGGGGGTACGGCCCGTAGGGCTGCCCCCAGGCACCGCCCGGGGGTGGGGGCTGCTGCGGGTACGGGCCTTGGGGGTACTGCCCCTGGGACCACGGCCCTTGGGGGCCGGGCGGCGGCGTTATGGACACGGGTGCCGTGCTCCTGTTTCGGGCGGTGACGCGAAGGCGCCGCTGGGGCGGGGCCGGGCCTTCGGACGATCCGGCCGATCACTGAACGCATCGTAAGCGCGCGGGCAACGGGGGCGTCACGCGGCTCACGGCCCGGGAGCCGTGCGCGGGCAGCAGCGCGGCGGCACTCGCGCCTCGTCCCCGCGGCGGGCCGGGTCACCGACCCGGAGCCGTGCCGCGAGGACGAGGGTTACCGCTGAGCGGGGGTCAGAACTGCAGGGCCCAGGCGTCGATCCGCCCGGTGTCGAACGAGGCGTTGTCGCTGACGCGCAGCTTCCACGTGCCGTTCGCGGTCTCGGAGGAGGCGTTCACGGTGTACGTGGTGTCGATGTTGTCGGCGCTGCCGCCGGTGCCGTACGACTTCAGGGTGTACGCGGTGCCGTCCGGGGCGACCAGCTGGACCTGGAGGTCGCCGATGTACGTGTGGACGATCTTCACCTCGACGGCCAGGGACGACGGCGCGTTGCCCGCGACGCCGGAGACGGTCACCGGGGACTCGACGGTGGCGTTGTCCCGGACGGTGTAGTCACCGGTGTTCTCGAAGCGGTCGCCGGGCGGGGGCGTGGTGCCGCCGTCGCCGACGTACAGCAGCCGGTTGGGTGAACCGCTGCCGGGGTTGGTGACGACGCCGGTGGTGGCG
Organism: Streptomyces sp. NPDC041968; assembly: GCF_055589025.1. Lineage (NCBI taxonomy): Bacteria > Bacillati > Actinomycetota > Actinomycetes > Kitasatosporales > Streptomycetaceae > Streptomyces > Streptomyces sp. NPDC041968. The sequence goes on from NZ_JBVJCB010000006.1 coordinate 337,961, forward strand.
GCGGACGTCAGTGCGGAGGCGACCTGGGCGGGGGTGGAGGCCGGGTTGTTTGCCAGGTGGAGGGCGGCGGCCCCGGCGACGTGCGGGCTCGCCATGGACGTACCGGAGATGGTGTTGGTGGCGGAGTCGCCGCTGTTCCAGGCCGAGGTGATGGACGAGCCGGGGGCGAAGACGTCCAGCACCGAGCCGTAGTTGGAGTAGCTCGCGCGGGCGTCGCTCGACGTGGTGGCGCCGACCGTGATCGCCTCCGTCACCCGGGCCGGGGACTTGGTGGAGGCGTTGGTGGACTCGTTGCCGGCCGCGACGACGAAGGTGACGCCGGAGGCGATGGCGTTGCGCACGGCCGTGTCGAGGGCGCTGTCCGCGCCGCCGCCGAGGGACATGTTGGCGACGGCCGGCTTGACGGCGTTGCGGGCCACCCAGTCGATGCCGGCGACGACCTGGGCGGTGGTGCCGGAGCCGGAGTTGTCGAGCACCCGGACGCCGACGACCTTGGCCTTCTTGGCGACGCCGTACGCGGTGCCCGCCACGGTGCCGGCGACGTGGGTGCCGTGGCCGTGGCCGTCCTGGGCGGTGTTGTCGTTGTCGATGGCGTCGTAGCCGTTGGAGGCGCGGCCGCCGAAGTCGGAGTGGGTGATGCGCACGCCGGTGTCGATGACGTAGGCCGTCACGCCCTGTCCGGCGCTGTCCGGGTAGGTGTACGAGCCGTTCAGCGGGAGGTTGCGCTGGTCGATGCGGTCCAGGCCCCAGGAGGGCGGGTTGGGCTGGGTGCCCGTGATGTGGAAGGTGCGGTCCTGGACGACGGAGGCGACGGCCGGGTCGGCGGCGAGCCGCTTCGCCTCCGACTCGGAGGCCTGGACCGCGTAGCCGTTGAGGGCCTTGGTGTAGGTGCGTTCGATGTCGGCGCCGTACTTCTTCGCCAGGGCGCGGCCCTCGGCGGAACCGGACCTGGCCTCGTCCGCCTTCAGGGTCACGATGTAGCTGCCGGCGACCGCGTTCGCCGCGTCCTGGTACTGGACGCGGCCCTCGGCCGGAGCGGCCCCCGCGGGGAGCGCGGTGACGAGGCTCGCGGCGAGGGCCGCGGAGACCACGGCGCCGGCGGCGGCCAGTCTTCGCCGGGTGGTGCGGTGGGGGGTGTGACGCAGCACTGCCATGTGAGGGGTCCTCCTCAGTCGGTGGTGCGTGGTGGGGTTCGTGCACGCCGAGCAGGCCGCCCCCGGCGACCACGTGGTCATGGTCATGCCAATTGCGGGGCGACTTTGGTGCGTCAGCCGAAAGATTGAGGCTTCCAGAGGAATTGCACAAGAGCCCCGCACGGTTGTGCGGGGCCCCATGCCGTATGAGCGGACCGCTTCCGGACTCCGCCTCCTGACCGGTCGGTCAGCTGTCGGAGGCGGTGGCCCGGGAGCGCTTCTCCCACGCCTCGACGTCCTCGCGGACCTGGTCGAGGTGGCCGGGGACCGCGCTGACGCCGTCGTCGCCGAGCGGCAGGTGCAGCGGGGTGCGCTCGGCCGCCAGGGCGTCGAGGATCAGCGCCGCCGCCCTGGCGGGGTCGCCGGGCCGGCTCCCCTCGCCGCCGGAGACGAACCCGCGGGTCTCGCCGACCTTGGCGTACAGGCCGCCGTCGGCGCTGATCCCGGCGCTGCCGGCCGCGAAGAGGCCGGTGCGGAAGGCGCCCGGCTCGACGATCAGGACCTTGACGCCGAACTCCCGCACCTCGTCCGCGAGCGCCTCCGACATCCCCTCCAGCGCGAACTCCGTGCCGCTGTACGCCGAGAAGCCCGCCACGGACATCTGCCCGCCCATGCTGCTCATCTGCACGATCGCGCCCGAACGCCGCTCCCGCATGTACGGCAGCACCGCCCGGGTCAACGTACGTGGACGCGTGCCGGAGGGTGGTCGAGCGGGGGTGACGGGCGCTCAGGGCGCCGGTGCCGGCTGCCCGTCGCCCACACCCAGCCGGGCCTGCTCCTCCTCGACGATCCGCCGCGCCAGGTCCGTGTCCGACACGTCCACGGCGTCCGGCGTCGCCTCGGCCACCTCGCTGCGCCGGGCGTAGGCGTCGAAGAGGCGGGCCTTCCGCTCCAGCATCCGCACCATCCGTTCGTCGACCCCGCCGGTGGCCAGGAGGCGGTGCACACGGACCGGCCTGACCTGGCCCATGCGGTGGGCCCGGGCGACCGCCTGGTGCTCGATGGTGGGCTTGATCTGGGGCTCGCAGATGATCACCACGGACGCGGCCTGGAGGTTGAGCCCGACGCCCGCCGCCTGGATCTGGGCCAGCAGCACCGCCGGGCCGGGCGCGGCGGTGAACTCGTCGGCGAGCCGTTGCCGTCGGACGGGCGGCACGGAGCCGTTGAGCGGACCGAACACAGGGCCTTGCGGGCCGGGTGGGGCGGAAGGGATGGAAGAGGCGGCGAAGGGGAGCGAGGAGGCGGGGCGGACAGTGGCGTCGGCGGGTCCGGGGGCGTCGGCGTCGTCGAGGGGGTCGGCGGGCTCGGCTGGCTCCGTGGCGAGGGCCTCCCGGACCGCGTCCAGGACGTCGCGGAAGTTCGAGAAGACGATGACCTTGAGCCCGTTCTCCCCGGCCTCCCGCACGATCTCCCGGAGCCGGCCGAGCTTGGCGGACTTCTCCGGGCGCGCGTACGCCGCCCTGCGCATCGCCATGAAGTTGCCGTCCCGCACGGCCTCGCGGTAGGCGTCCTGGTCGGCGGCGCTCAGCTCCTCCCACTCGTCCGTGTGCTGGAGACTGGGCAGTTCGGTCAGCACGTCCACCTGGTTGCGGCGCAGGTAGACGGGCGCGACCGCTTTGCGGAAGGCCACCGAACCGGCCAGCCCCGTACCGTCCTCCAGACGGTCCGCCACCTCGGCGTCGAGCATCCTGACGAGGTTGCGGAACTCGGCCACCCGGTTCTCCATCGGCGTGCCCGTCATGAACAGGACGTGGTCGCACCGCCCGGCCCACCGGTCGACCGCCTGCGACCGCAGGGCCTGCGGGTTCTTCACGGAGTGCGCCTCGTCGACGACCAGCATCCCGAGTTCGTCCGCCCCCGGGGCCGGGAACCCGCGCAGGGCGTCGAAGGTGGTCACGGCGACCCCGCCCCGCCCCCGCCAGTCGGCGAACGCGTCCTGCCGGTCCGGTCCGTGCAGGGGCAGGGCCCGCAGCGTGCTGCGCGCCTCGATCTCCCGCGTCCAGTTGACCAGAACGCTCGCCGGGCACACGACCAGGAAGTGGGTCCGGCCCCCCGCGGCCAGGTGGGCCAGCGCCGCGATGGCCTGGATGGTCTTGCCCAGGCCCATCTCGTCGCCGAGGATCACCCGGCGCCGCGCCAGGGCGAACCGCGCGCCGAACGCCTGGTACCCGCGCAGGGACACCCGGCGGTGGGAGTCGTCGAGCCGCAGACCCCGTACCCGCTCGGCGATGTCGTCGGGCAGGAAGCCCTCGGCCGCGGCCGTGTCGGGAGCGCGTCCGGCGATCTCGCCGAGCAGGCCGTAGTACTCGGCGGAGCGCAGCTCGAAGCCGGTCCAGGCCGCGAGGTCGCCCGGCGGTCCGCGCAGCAGGTCCACCGAGGCCTGGGCGAGCAGTTCGGGGGTGCCTTCCCGCTCCGCCTCGTCGGTGAGCGACCGGATCGCCGCGACCGCCTCCAGCGCGCGGTTCTTCCGCTCCCGTCCGGCCAGCAGCAACCCGATCCGCCCGGCGGCCGGCCGGGCGTCGGCCAGCAGCGGGTCGAGCCGCCGGACCAGCGCCGCCGCCGCGTCGACCGCGCGCCGCGCCTCGGGGCCCGCCTCGACCAGCACGTGCAGCGCCACTACCAGGGCGGTCGTGCCCGGCTCGGGCCGGTCCACGTCCAGGTGCACGGCGGCGCTCTCCTCGGCGGCCTCGGCCAGCTGCCGCGCGGCGGCGACGATCTGGTCCACGGTCCGCTGCCCCACGCCGGGGATCTGCCGCAGCCGGTAGGGACCGGCGTCCCGTACGGCCCGGACCGTGCCGAGGCCGCTTCTCTCGACCGCCCCCAGCCGCAGCCGCCCGCCGGTGACGTCCTGCAACCGGGCCACCGGGATGGTCTCCAGGGCCTGGGTCACCGCCATGTCGTGCAGGGGCTTCAGCGCCGCCCGGACCGCACCGACGGCCCGCTCGTGGTCCTCCGCCAGCGACCGCGCCGCCTCCCGCAGCCGCGCCCCGCGCGCGACCGTCTCCCGCTCACCGCGCCCCATCCCGTACCGCACTCCCTCCCGGCCGCCGGGACCGGCCCCCCGGCCCCGCCGCTCAGCCGCCGCGCACCCGCGCACGCACCCCTTGCAGGCCGAACAGTACGAGAAGATCGACCGCGCCTCCGTCGGCGCTGCCCAGCCGGTGCGGCCGGGACCGACGGTACGACGGGCCGGTGACACCGGGGCCGGCAGACGGCGGGCCCGTGCGGTCCTCCTGCCTCCCCCTCGGGGCAGGAGGACCGCCCGTGGGCGGCGAGAGGGTCGTCAGCGGTCCGCGGCGCCGCCCCGGACGACGCAGGAGCGGTCGCTCTCCCAGCCCCAGCCGTCCCCGTCCGGGTCGGACGAGCCGCCGGCCAGGCAGTACGGGTAGCCGTTGGGCGCGGTGCCGCCGCCCGAGCCGCCCCCGCCGCCGTAGACGGTGGCGGTCCTGGACGTGGCGGCGATGCCGTCGCTGCCGCGCAGGATGCGGTTGCCCCAGCCGGTCGGGCGGGTCGCGTCGAAGCCGGTGACCATGTCGAGGTACTCGACACCGCCGCCGTTGCCGCTCCACGACCAGCCGATGTATCCGACGCCCAGGGAGCGGGCGGTGGCCATGATCGCGTCCTCGTCGGGGTTGCCGTCGCTGTGCTGGTCACCGAACTCGCCCACCACGATGGGCAGTTTGTTGTCGACGAAGGCGTGCAGGTAGTCCCGCACCTCGGCGGCGGTGTCGTAGACCCCGTACATGTGGATCGAGAAGATGGTGTTGCGGTCGGGGTCGGAGGCGAGGACGGAGGCGGCGTTGTTCCTCATCGTGCCGGACCAGTCCTGGCCCCAGTTGGGGGCGTCGACCATCAGGGCGTGGTCGATGCCCGCGCCGCGGAGTCTGCCGATCGCCGCCTTCGTCGCGTCGGTCCAGGCGCCGTAGCCGGTGTTGCCGAACGGCTCGTTGCCGATGTTGACGACGACGTAGTCCTCCTGGCCCTCCAGCGCGCTGCGCACACCGATCCAGTAGTCCGCCGCCCTGTCCAGGGAGGTCGCGGCGCCGTCCTCTCCGTAGCCGGTGGTGTCGTGCACCTCCAGCACGCAGATGACCTTGGCGGCCTTGCACCGGCCGATGAGGGAGGAGACCTCGGTGGCACTCGTCCGGGTCCAGCGGTCACCGCTGCTGAGCACGACGCGGACGGTGTTGGCTCCCGTGGCCGCGATGTCGGCGAGGGAAGCAGCCGTGCGGTCGGGGTACCACGCGTGGGCGTGGTTGACCCCGCGCATCACGAAGTCGCTCCCGTTGGCCTCGACCACCCGGCCGTTGCTGACGCGGATACCGGTGGGCGCGGCCTCCGCCGTGCCGACGGTGGGCCCGGCCAGCGAGACCACCAGGCCGAGGACGGCGGCGAACGCCGCCCCCGCCGTCGTGATGAGGGTGCATCTCGGCTTTCGCATGTGTCTCCTCGAAGTCGCCGCACCCGATGACAACGATGTCCGACGTCGGTCTCGGTCCTGCTGGCGCGCCTGACGAGCGCTTCACGGGCGCTGGGGGTGGGGAGTGGAGCGGGCACCGGAGAACCGGTCCCGGTGCGCGACGGTCCGGGCCCGAGGGAGCCGCGGACGGCTCGTCGCCCCACCATGAGGCACCGCCTGTTCCGCTCATGTCAATAGCCGGTTCGGGATCGGCCCACCGGACACGAGGACGCCTCCCGGAGGACTCCCGGAAGCCGTGCGGACTAAACCGCTAAACAGGCTGACCAGCACGCCATCACGACAGGGAGTCGACCTTCACCAGCGAAGAAGGTGATTCAGGACCGATTGACGGCGGCGGGGCGCGGCCCTATGGTCCGGGTTGGTTAACCGGTCCATGCCCCGTGTGAAGCGTGGCGCACGCCCCGCTCCACACACGCGCGTGCCCGCTCTAGGAACGGGGTGAGGCGGTCGAGGCACGCGGCACCAGGGACGGCGTCGCCACCGGCCGGGACGGGACCTGCCGGCCGTCGAGGACCTTGAACAGCACGCGCGTGACCTGGGCCCCGAAGCCGTGCACGTCGTGACTCATCGCGGACAGCGTCGGATGGGTCAGCCGGCACAGCTGGGAGTCGTCCCAGGCCAGCAGGGACAGGTCCTCCGGCACCGAGATGCCCATCTCGGCCGCCACCCCGAGTCCGGCGACGGCCATGATGTCGTTGTCGTAGAGGATCGCCGTGGGCCGTTCCGGGGCCAGCAGCAGGGAACGCGTGGCGCGTGCCCCCTCGTCGCCCGAGAACCCGGTCTCCGCGTGCAGGCCGCCCCGCAGGCCCAGTTCGCCCATGGTCTGTTCGAACGCGGTCGTCCGGATGGCGCTGTGCCCGAGGCCCCGGGGGCCTCCCACGTGCGCGATGCGCCGGTGCCCCAGCGCCGCCAGGTAGCGCACCGCCTCGGCTACGGCGGCGGCGTCGTCGGTCCACACCGAGGGGAAGCCCCCGGTCAGGGAGGGGTGGCCGACGGCGACAGCGGGCAGACCGAGCCGCCGCAGCGGCTCGACCCGCGGATCCTCCTGGTGGAAGTCGACCAGGATCGAACCCCCGATCTGCCGCTCCCGCCACCAGCGCTCCTGCAGACCGATCTCCTCCTCCAGCGAGTCGACCAACCGCAGCAGCAGCGAGCAGTCCCGCTCGGTCAGCACGCTCTCGATGCCGGAGACGAACTCCATGTAGAACGGCTCCAGGCCGAGCAGCCGGGCCGGCCGGCAGATCGCCAGCCCGACGGTGTCGACCGACTGGCGCGACAGGCTCCGGGCCGAGGAGTTGGGCGCCCAGCCCAGCTGCCGAGCCGCCGCGAAGATCCGCTCCCGGGTGGCCTCGGAGACGCCCGGCTTGTGGTTGAACGCCAGCGACACGGCACCCTTCGACACGCCCGCGGCGGCGGCCACGTCCTTGATGGTGACGCGTTCGGAGGGTGCGCTCACGCCGGTGCCACGCAGTACAGTGCGGCGCGTACGGCGTTCGCACCGGCCTCGGCCGCGCCCACGACCCGCAGCCGGGCCCGTTCTCCGGGGAGCAGGGTGCGCAGTCCGGTGTCGCAGACCGCGTCCGGGCCGAGCCGGTCGGCCTGCAGGAGAAGGTCACGTACGAGAGTGTGTGCTGTCACCACGACCTCGACACTACCCGTCCCCCCACCGACCGGAGACTCCACGGCGACGTCGTAACGGGGCACCGGATACGCGAAGTCCTTGTCCGCCACGGGCACATGCAGCGCGCGCAGCTCACGGCAGTCGGCGACGAGGAGTTCCTTGCCCGAGCGCTCGTCCGGCGCCAGTTCCCGCGGCACGTCCTGCCGGTGCACCGAGCGGGGGCCGACGGTCAGGTCGAGGACCAGGTCCGCCATCTCGGTACCGTCCGCCCGCATCCGGCGCAGGGTCACCTGGGCCTGCCACGGCTCCGCTGCCTGGTTGACGACGGCGAGGACCGGGCCGTCGGTACCCGGCTGGAGCGTGAGGAGGCGGTCCGCGTAGACCCGGCGCAGCTCGTGGTACAGCGGTTTGGGGCGGCCGTCGCCGTCGATGGCGGCCCAGGAGCTGACCGGCCAGCAGTCGTTGATCTGCCACACGACGGTGCCGGCGCAGACCGGCCAGTGCGCACGCCAGTGTTCGATGCCGGCGGCGACGGCGCGGGCCTGCACGACCTGGGTGAGGTAGTGCCAGCGGTCGAAGTCGTCCGCGGGCAGGTCGAAGTGGCGTTCGACGCCCCGGTTCAGTTTGCCGTTGCCGTCCTCGGCCTTCTGATGGTGCAGCATGCCGGGCGAGTCGGGAGCGAGCCGTTCGCCGGGCAGCGCGCGCCGCAGGGTCGCCATGGTGGGGGGCGCCTGCCAGCCGAACTCCGAGACGAAGCGGGGGACGGAGTCGCGGTACTCGGCGTAGTCCCGGCGGTTCCAGACCTCCCAGGAGTGGTGGGTCCCGTGGGCGGGGTCGTTGGGGTGGTGCTCCCACGACCCGGACCAGGGGCTGCCCGCGGTGTAGGGCCGGGTCGGATCGAGTTCGGCGACGACGCGGGGCAGGAGGTCCAGGTAGTAGCCGCCGCCCCAGGAGTTCCCGGCGAGCGCGGGCTCCCAGTCCCAGTCCCGGAAGCCCCACAGGTTCTCGTTGTTGCCGTTCCACAGCACGAGGCTCGGGTGCGGCATCAGTCGGACAACGTTGTCCCGGGCCTCGGCCTCCACCTCGCCGCGCAGGGGCTGCTCCTCGGGATAGGCGGAGCAGGCGAAGAGGAAGTCCTGCCAGACCATGAGGCCCAGTTCGTCGCAGACGTCGTAGAAGGCGTCGTCCTCGTAGATGCCGCCGCCCCAGATCCGCACCAGGTCCACACCGGCCTCGGCCGTCTGACGCAGCCGGGTGCGGTAGCGCTCGGGCGTGATCCGGGAGGGGAAGACGTCGTCCGGGATCCAGTTCACGCCGCGGGCGAAGACGCGGACGCCGTTGACGACCAGGGTGAACCCGGTGCCGTGCTCGTCCGGGGAGCGGTCGAGTTCCACGGTGCGGAAACCGATCCGCCGGCGCCAGGAGTCCAGGCGCCGGCCTTCGGCCCCCTCCGCGGTCCCGTGCCCGGCCCCCCTCGGGCCCTCGCCCCCCGGCCCCTCCTCGGTCAGTACGACCTCCAGCTCGTGCAGCGGTTGTGCGCCGTAGCCGCGCGGCCACCACAGGGAGACGTCGGGCACGTCGAGCGTCAGCACGGCCCGCGTCCCGTCGACGGCGGCGTGGGCCTCGACGCCTCCTACGGTGGCGCGCACGACGAGGTGACGGTCCGCGCCCTGTGCGGTGCGCTCGACCTCGACCCGCACCTCGACCCGGCCGGTGCCGTCCTCGACGCTCACCAGCGGACGCACCGCGGCCAGCCGCGCCGTCGACCAGCGCTCCAGCCGGACCGGACGCCAGATGCCGGCGGTGACCAGCGTCGGTCCCCAGTCCCAGCCGAAGGAGCACGCCATCTTGCGGATGTACTGGAACGGCTCGGGATAGACGTTGGGCCGCTCCCCCGTCAGCGCCCGCACCGACGCGGCCTCGTCGTAGGCGGAGGCGAAGTCCACCGCCAGCGGCCCGTGGTGGCCGGTGACGTCGAAGCGGTAGCGGCGGTGCATGTTGCGGGTGCGGCCCAGCTCCCGCCCGTCCAGCGTGACGGTCGCGGCCGTGTCCAGCCCGTCGAAGACGAGGTCGGTCCGCTCGTGTGCGCCGGCGGCGGTGGCGGTGGCGGGGAGGTCGCGGACGTACGTCCAGGAACGCCGTCCGACCCAGGCGACCTCCGGCTCGTTGACGCCGAGGAAGGGGTCGGGGATGAGACCGGCGGCGAGCAGATCGGTGTGGACACAGCCGGGGACCCGGGCGGGCAGCGGACCGTCGCTGTGGCGCAGGCTCCAGCCCTCGGCGAGCTGGACGACTTCCTTCATGTGCGGCTCCTTAGGCGGGACGGGCCCGGTTTCGTGGGCGACGCCGCTCAACTTAACCCCAGCCAAGTGAACCGGTCTAGCCCTCTCTTCGCGACTCCCTCACCGACAAGGGCACTGATGGGGCCGCGTACTTCGCACCGCCCGAATCCAGGCAGGTAACGATTGAGTATCGCGGTGAAGGCATGAGCTTTACCGGTTCACGGGTGGCTGCCATAGTCGCCGACAACCACCGGAGCCCGAGCCGTAGTCCCTGGAAGGAGCTGGGCACATGGGGAAGAAGACGCTGGGCGTCGCTCTGCTCACCACCGCGATGCTGACCGTCGCGGGGTGCAGCGGGGGCGGGAGCCCGAACGCCGACGAGACAGCCGCCGCGCCGGTCGACCCGGACGGCGTCTCGGGGGACATCACCGTCCTGACCAACCGCACCGACCTGATCCAGGACGGGACGATGAAGAAGTACGCGGCCGAGTTCAACAGGACCTACCCCGAGGTGAAGGTCGAGTTCGAGGGCCTCACCGACTACGAGGGCGAGGTGAAGATCCGCATGAACACCGAGGACTACGGCGACGTCCTGCTGATCCCCGGGGTGATCCCCAAGGGCGACTACCCGAAGTTCTTCGCGCCGCTGGGCGACACCTCGACGATGAAGAGCACGTACCGCTTCACCGACAAGACCGACGTCGACGGCAGGACGTACGGGATCGCCACCTTCGGCACCGCCAACGGCTTCGTCTACAACAAGGCGCTGTGGAAGCGGGCCGGCATCTCCGAGTGGCCGACGACGCCGCGGCAGTTCCTGGACGACCTGAGGGCCGTCGAGCGGAAGACCGGTGCCACGCCGTACTACACCAACTTCAAGGACGGCTGGCCGCTCAGCGGCACCTGGACCAACAGCGTCGGCTCGGTCAGCTGCGACAGCCAGGCCTCGGACAAGCTGGCCGAGATGGACAAGCCCTGGGAGAAGGGCACCGACCTGCACGCGCTGGACACCCTCCTGCACGACATCGTCCACGAGAAGCTGTCGGAGAAGGACCCGGCCACCACCAACTGGGAGAGCTCGAAGACCCTGTTGGCCAAGGGCGAGGTGGGCAGCATGATGCTCGGTTCCTGGGCGATCAATCAGATGCGGGACGCGGCCGAGAAGGCCGGTGAGAACCCCGACGACATCGGCTTCATGCCCGTCCCGGCCCAGGAGGGCGGCCGGTTCTGCGCCACCCTGGTCTCCGACTACCAGCAGGCGGTGAACGTCCACTCCGACCACAAGAGCGCGGCACGGGCCTGGATCGACTGGTTCACCGAGAAGTCGGGTTACGCGGCGAAGGAGGGCGCGGTCTCCGCACTGAAGTCCGAGGGGATGCCCGACACCCTTCAGGAGTACGTAGACAACGATGTCAAGATCGTGGAGCGGTCGGAGGCGCGGACGGCCGAGGTCAACGCCATCGACAACGCCTCCGAGATCGGCCTGGCCAAGCCCGACTACCGGCAGAAGCTGATCGACATCGCGCGCGGCGCCGTGGACGGGACGCTCGACGGCTACTTCGACGAACTGGACGAGCGCTGGTCCGAGGCGAGGCGGACGGCCGGCTCCTGAACCGTCGCCCAGCCGGGTCCCTCCCGCTCACGGGAGGGACTCCGCGCCCCGTTCCCCTCAGCGGACGACGAAAGGCCCTGGCTCCGCAATGACCCGTACCGCCTCCACCGCATCCCCGCCCGCGCCGGCCGCCGAGAAGGAGGGGACCGTCGGGCGACGATCCCGCCACCGCACACCGCGCGGATCCTCGTGGCGTGACCGGCCATGGCGCCGCGTCACCCCCTGGCTGTTCCTCCTGGCCCCGCTGGCCCTGCTGGTCACGTTCACCTACGTGCCGGTGGGCAACATGATCTTCTACAGCTTCACCGACTGGGACGGCGTCAGCCCCGACCGGAACTTCGTCGGCGGCGACAACTACACCGAGCTGTTCACCCGGCCCGAACTCTTCAAGGTCTTCGCGGTCAGCCTCTACTACCTCGCGGCCTCCGTCGTGCAGATCGTCGTGGCCCTGTACTTCGCCACCGTCCTCAGCTTCGACCTGCGCTTCAGGAACCTGTTCAAGGGCATCCTGTTCTTCCCCTACCTGATCAACGGGGTCGCGATCGGCTTCGTCTTCCTCTACTTCTTCCAGGACGGCGGCACCCTCGACTCCGTCCTGTCCTGGTTCGGCGCCGACGGCGACCACGCCTGGCTCGGCACCCCGGAGTCCGCCAACACCTCGCTGGCCGGCGTGTCCGTGTGGCGCTTCACCGGCCTCAACTTCGTCCTGTTCCTCGGCGCGATCCAGTCCATCCCGGGGGAGCTGTACGAGGCGGCCCAGCTCGACGGCGCGAGTCGGTGGCAGCAGTTCCGGCACATCATCGCGCCGGGCATCCGGCCGGTGCTGAGCCTGAGCGTCATCCTGGCGGTCTCCGGCTCGCTGTCCGTCTTCGAGATCCCGTACATCATGACCGGCGGCGCGACCGAGACCTCGACGTTCGTCATCCAGACGGTGAAGTTCGCCTTCCAGTTCAACAAGACCGGCCTGGCCTCCGCCTGCGCGGTGGTGCTGCTGGCCCTCATCCTGCTGATCACCTGGATCCAGCGCCGCATCGTGCCCGACGAGAGGGTGGACCTCGTATGACCATCGCCGCCCCTGAGCGGGACCGCTCCCGCCGGCGCCCCCGCATCGGCACCGCACTCACCTATCTGTCGCTGATCACCGCCTCCCTCGTCGTCCTCGTGCCCCTCCTCGTGGTGTTCCTCACCTCGCTGAAGTCCTACGACGAGATCTCCGACGGACAGGGCGCCCTGTCCCTGCCGGACGACTGGCTGAACTTCTCCAACTACGCCACGGCGTTCACCGACGGCCACCTGCTGACGGCCTTCGGCAACACCGCCTTCATCCTGCTGTTCTCCATCACCGGCACCGTGGTCATCGGCTCCATGACGGCGTACGCCATCGACCGCTTCGAGTTCCGCCTCAAGCGTCTCGTGATGGCGCTGTTCCTGATCGCGACCCTGGTCCCCGGCGTGACCACCCAGGTCGCCACCTTCCAGGTCGTCAACAGCTTCGGCCTCTTCGACACCCGCTGGGCCCCGATCCTGCTGTACATGGGCACCGACATCGTGTCGATCTACATCTTCCTGCAGTTCATCCGCGGGATCCCGAGGTCCCTCGACGAGGCGGCCCGACTCGACGGCGCCAACTCCTTCACCATCTACCGCAAGATCATTTTTCCGCTGCTCAAGCCGGCGGTCGCGACCGTGGTCATCATCAAGGGCATCACCACGTACAACGACTTCTACATCCCGTTCCTCTACATGCCCTCCGAGGAACTCGGCACGATGTCGACGGCCCTGTTCCGCTTCAAGGGCCCCTTCGGCGCGCACTGGGAGAACATCTCCGCCGGCGCCGTCCTCGTGATCGTCCCGACCCTGCTGATCTTCCTGTTCCTCCAGCGCTACATCTACAACGGGTTCGCGCGCGGGGCCACCAAGTAGGAGGCGTCCCCGCTGACGAAGGAGTCGCCGAAGCCGGCCGCGAAGGACGCAGGGACGCGCAACGCCCGCTTCGACCGCTCCCCCCCTCCAGCCGGCCGCGTCCCAGGCGGAAGAGCAGCAGCAAAGCGGCGGATCGCCGGTTGCCGAAACCGGTGGTCCGCCTCCTCCCGTCAGCGCCATGTACGTGTGCGCAGATCACCGAGAAGTTCCGAGGGCATCGAGACGGAGAAGTTCTCCGCTGCTCGGCGCGTGGGCGTATCCGTCCTCGTGCCGGCCCTGACAGTGGTGGAAGCCGTCTACGGCAAGACGGATGCCGCCCGACTGCGGTGGCTGCTCTCCGCCTTCAGGTCCAGGACGTCACCCGGGCGGCGATTCTCGTGACGAATTGCGCGCACGCCCGGCAGAGACGCCGAGGTCAGATGTCCTTGATCTGTACGCGGTCGCCGCACGGTCTCGACCAGCCGTCGCGGTCCGAGGTCCGTACGAGGACGGGTGCCGGGGCGCGGAGCGCCATCGCGGCCACGAGGGCGTCGGTGCGTACTTGTGGCCGTGCAGCCGGCAGCCGGCGTCCCACGGTTCAGCCACTCACCAGAGCGGCTCCCAGCGCCGACAGGCCTCCACGTCCCCGCACCATCCCAGCACGGGAAAAGGCAAAGGGCCCGACCTCGAAGAGTCGGGCCCCTTCTGACCTGCATGTCTGCCAGATCAGCGACGTGGTGAGCGTCAGCCGCTACACGTTGAAGCGGAACTCCACCACGTCCCCGTCCTGCATCACGTAGTCCTTGCCCTCCATGCGGGCCTTGCCCTTGGCGCGGGCCTCGGTGACCGAGCCGGTGGCGACCAGGTCGTCGAAGGAGATGACCTCGGCCTTGATGAAGCCCTTCTGGAAGTCGGTGTGGATGACACCGGCGGCCTCGGGGGCGGTGGCGCCCTTCTTGATGGTCCAGGCGCGGGATTCCTTGGGACCTGCGGTGAGGTAGGTCTGCAGGCCGAGGGTGTTGAAGCCGACGTGGGCGAGGGTGGCGAGGCCGGGCTCGTCCTGGCCGACGGACTGGAGGAGCTCCAGGGCCTCGTCCTCGTCCAGCTCGGCGAGGTCCTGCTCCAGCTTGGCGTTGAGGAAGATCGCCTCGGCGGGGGCGACCAGGGCGCGCTGCTCGTTCTTGAAGTCCTCGTCGGTCAGCTCGTCCTCGTCGACGTTGAAGACGTAGAGGAAGGGCTTGGTGGTGAGGAGGTGCAGGTCGTGGAGGAGCTCCGCGCGGTCGCTGCCCTGGAGGATGCCGTGGGCGAAGAGCGTGTCGCCCTTGTCCAGGATCTCCTTGGCCTCCTCGACGGCCTTCACCTTCGGCGCGACGTCCTTCTTGATGCGCGACTCCTTCTGGAGGCGCGGCAGGACCTTCTCGATGGTCTGGAGGTCCGCGAGGATCAGCTCGGTGTTGATCGTCTCGATGTCGTCCTTCGGCGAGACCTTGCCGTCGACGTGGACGACGTTCTCGTCCTTGAAGGCGCGGATGACCTGGCAGATCGCGTCGGACTCGCGGATGTTGGCCAGGAACTTGTTGCCCAGGCCCTCGCCCTCGCTCGCCCCGCGCACGATGCCCGCGATGTCGACGAAGTCGACGGTGGCCGGGAGGACCTTCTCCGAGGAGAAGATCTCGGCCAGCTTCGTCAGGCGGGGGTCGGGGACGCCCACCACGCCGACGTTGGGCTCGATCGTGGCGAACGGGTAGTTGGCCGCGAGCACGTCGTTCTTGGTCAGGGCGTTGAACAGGGTCGACTTGCCGACATTCGGCAGACCGACGATTCCGATCGTGAGCGACACGTTGCGACTTCCCGTACGTGAGGATGCGGAGGAGTGGGGCGGGCCAGGCAGGGCCGATCCACCAGTCTACGGGGTGGCCGGTACCGCCCCGGCGTGGCGTCGAACGCTCGGCCAAGCTCTGCCCGACGGCGTGTCTGTCGGCCTATTCGGCACATAAACAGACCTAAGTTGGTCCAGTGGAGCAACACGGGACGCGACCTGCGCAGTACGGACCGCGACGGGGTCGGGCGCCGCTGCCCCCGCAGGGGCGGGGAGCGGGCGGCGCCGCGGCCGGGCGGGCCGTCGCCCGGCCGGGTGGCGGGCCCGGTGCGGGTGGCGGGCCCGGTGCGGGTGGCGTCCCGCGCAGGCCGGCCACGGCTCGGCCGGCGCAGGCACGGCCGGCTCCGGGGGCGCGGCCCGGCCCGCCGGTGGCGCGAGCGGTGCGTGCCCTGCGCCAGATGCCCGATCCCCGGCTGACCGGGCTGGGCAGCGGTCTGTTCTGCGCGGCGGTGATGCTCGTGCTCGGCTTCCTCGACCAGGTGCTGTTCGGCGCGTCCCTCACGGTGTACGGCGTGCTGTTCCTGCCGGTGTGCCTGCTCACCGCGCTCTGGGTGCGCCGGGGCGACCTGCTGACGGCCCCCGTCGTCGTGCCGATCGCCTTCGCCGTGGGCCTGGTGACCGTCGCCGAGAGCGGCGAGGGGCTGGGCGGGCGGCTGATGGGGCTCGTGACCGCCCTGGCCACGGAGGCGGGCTGGCTCTACGGCGGGACCCTGGTCGCGGGGGTGACCGTGCTCGTCCGCCGGATCCGGCTGATGCGTCGCCGGGCCGCCGCACGGAGGCACCCGCCGGTGTGACGAAGGCCGGCCGGCCGGTGTGACGGGGGGCGGCTGAGGGACGTAGGGCGGAGGGGCGGAGGGGCGGCAGGTGAGCCGGTCGGGCGGGCCGGTCAGGTGGCCTGGTGCACAGGTCAGGCGGCTGGCCGGTTCCGCCGCCCCGGACGACCTGTAGACCCGACGACCCGCCAGGGCCCCGGAACACGCGCAAGCCCGCCCCGGCCGGCCCGCGGTGCCCGCCCCGTCAGCCGGCGCTGCTGCGGCCCGCTGCCTCCGCCGCGTGCATCGCCGCTCCCACGATGCCCGCGTTGTTCTGGAGCTCGGCGGGCACGATCTCCGCCTTGATGCCCTCGATGTGGGGCAGGAACTTGTGCGCCTTGCGGCTGACGCCGCCGCCGATGACGAACAGCTCGGGCGAGAAGAGCATCTCGACGTGGGCGAGGTACTTCTGCACGCGGTGGGCCCAGTGCTCCCACGACATGTCGTGGTCCTCCTTGACCTTGCTGGAGGCGCGCTTCTCCGCGTCGTGGCCCTCCAGCTCCAGGTGGCCCAGCTCGCTGTTGGGCACGAGGACGCCGTCGGTGAAGACGGCGCTGCCGATGCCGGTGCCGAAGGTGAGGAGGATGACCGTGCCCTTGCGGTCCCGGCCGGCGCCGAAGCGCATCTCGGCGACGCCGGCCGCGTCGGCGTCATTGACGACCGTCACGTCCAGCCCGCCCAGCCGCTCGCCGAACAGGGCCCGCGCGTCGGTGTCGATCCAGCCCTTGTCCACGTTGGCCGCGGTGCGGACCGTCGCGCCGCCCGTGACCACGCCCGGGAAGGTCAGCCCGACCGGGCCGGTCCAGCCGAAGTGCTCGACGACCTGCTTCACCCCGTCGGCCACGCCGTCGGGGGTCGCAGGATGCGGGGTCAGCACCTTGTGGCGCTCCTGGGCCAGGGCGCCCCTGTCGAGGTCCACAGGGGCGCCCTTGATCCCGGATCCGCCGATGTCCACGCCGAAGATCTGCATGGCCCCACGTTACGACGGACGACTGACGGTCACGCCCCGGCCGTACCGGAGCCGCCCCGCTCCGCCACCAGGGACGCCGCCTCCTCGCGCAGGTCGCGGCGGAGTTCCTTGGGCAGCGAGAAGACGATCGACTCCTCGGCGGCCTTGACGATCTCCACGTCCTCGAAGCCGCGCTGCGACAGCCACTCCAGGACCTGCTCGACCAGGATGTCCGGTACGGAGGCGCCGGAGGTGACGCCCACCGTGGTCACGCCCTCCAGCCAGGCCGCGTCGATCTCGTCGGCGAAGTCCACGAGGTACGCGTCGCGGGCGCCCGCCTGCTTGGCGACCTCGACGAGACGCTTGGAGTTGGACGAGTTGCGGGAGCCGACGACGATCACCAGGTCGGCCTCGGCGCCCATCTGCTTCACGGCGAGCTGGCGGTTCTGCGTGGCGTAGCAGATGTCGTCGCTCGGCGGGGAGATGAGCTGCGGGAACTTGTCCTTGAGGGCGTCGACGGTCTCCATGGTCTCGTCCACCGACAGGGTGGTCTGGGAGAGCCAGACGACCTTGGACGGGTCCCGGACCTCGACCTTGGCGACGTCCTCGGGGCCGTCGACCAGCTGGATGTGGTCGGGGGCCTCGCCGGAGGTGCCGATGACCTCCTCGTGGCCCTCGTGGCCGATCAGGAGGATGTCGTAGTCGTCGTTCGCGAAGCGGACGGCTTCCTTGTGCACCTTGGTGACGAGCGGGCAGGTGGCGTCGATGGTGGCGAGCCTGCCGCGCTCGGCCTCCTCGTGGACGACGGGGGCCACGCCGTGGGCGGAGAACATCACGATGTTGCCCGGGGGGACCTCGTCCGTCTGTTCGACGAAGACGGCGCCCTTCTTCTCCAGGGTCTGGACCACGTACTTGTTGTGGACGATCTCGTGCCGGACGTAGACGGGAGCGCCGTACTGCTCCAGGGCTTTCTCGACGGCGATCACGGCGCGGTCCACACCCGCGCAGTAGCCACGGGGGGCGGCGAGCAGGACACGGCGGCCAGGCGAAGCAGTCATGGCACCCATCGTAAGGCCGCGTTCGGCGGGTCAGAGATCGCGTGGGTGCGGCGTTGCCGGGGAGACTGACGGGGACGCGGACGGGGACGTTCCGAAGCAGGGTCCGAGCAGGGTCCGAGGCGCTGGCGGAGGCACGATGGCGGAGACCGGTACGACGGCCGACGGGGCCGGTGGCGAACACCAGGAGCACCAGGAACACGAGCACCGGCTGAAGCGCAGCCTCGGCTTCAGGGACCTGGTCGTCTACGGGCTGCTGTTCATCGCGCCCATGGCGCCGGTCGGGGTCTTCGGCACGCTGGACGCCAAGTCGCACGGCGCGGTGGCGCTCGTCTACGTGATCGCCACGGTCGCGATGGCGTTCACCGCGTTCAGCTACGCCCAGATGGTGCGCGTGGTCCCGCAGGCGGGCTCGGTGTTCGCCTACGCGCGCGCGGGGCTCGGGAACGGGGCCGGTTTCGTCGCGGGCTGGATGGCGATGCTGGACTACGTCCTCATCCCGGCGGTGGCGTACCTGTTCTCCGGCATCGCCATGGAGGCGCTGGTCCCGGAGGTGTCGCGCTGGGTGTGGACGGCGATCGCGGTGGTCGTCACGACGGCGCTGAACCTGTGGGGGGTGCGCGCGGCGGCCCGGGTGGGCTTCCTGGTGCTCGCCATGGAGATCGTGGTCCTGCTGGTGTTCCTGGTGGCGGCGGTCGTGGTCCTGGCGCGTGACGGTGCCGAGCGGGGCTGGCTGTCGCCGCTGTCCGGGGACGGGACGCAGGGGGCGTTCGCGCTGTCGGCGGTGGTCGGCGCGGTGTCGGTGGCGGTGCTGTCGTACCTGGGTTTCGACGCGATCGCGACCTTCGCGGAGGAGGTCACCGGCGGGTCGGCGAAGGTCGCGCGGGCGCTGCTGTTCTGCCTGGCGCTGGCGGGCGTGCTGTTCGTGGCGCAGACGTACCTGGTGGCGCTGCTGGAGCCGGTGTCGTCGGCCCAGCTCGCGGCGGAACCGGAGCGGCAGGGGTCGGCGTTCTACGACGCCGTGGACTCGTCGGTCGGCACGTGGCTGCACGACCTGGTGGCGGTGAGCAAGGCCATCGGTGCGGCGTTCGCGGCGCTGGCCGGACAGGCGGCGGCCGGGCGGCTGATCTTCGCGATGGGCCGCGACCGACGGCTGCCGAAGGTGCTGTCGCGGACGTACTCCGGAGTGCCGCGCGTGGCGCTGCTGGTCTCGGCCGTGATCACGATGGGGGCGGCGGTGTGGGCGGCGCGCCGGGACGACGGTCTCGACCACCTGGTCTCGGTCGTCGACGTCGGCGCGCTGACGGCGTTCACGCTGCTGCACGCGAGCGTGGTGGGCTGGTTCGCGGTGCGGCGCCGCGGGGGGCCGGTGAGCTGGTGGCGCCATGTGCTGCTGCCGGTGCTCGGCGCGGCGATCACCGTGGCCGTCATCGTGGAGGCCTCGCACACCGCGCAGGTGGTGGGGGCGATCTGGCTGGCGGTGGGTCTGGTGGTGCTGGCGGTCCAGGCCCGGCGCAGGCCTCCGGCGGGGACGTGAGCGGACGGGGGTGACCGCCCGGAAGGCGGGCGACCCGGGCGGGCCTCCCCGCACACCGGCGGCTTCGGCGGCGGCCCCGCCGTCGGCGGGCCGCGTTGTCGGACCCGGCCGCTACGCTCGGGCGCATGGCTGTCCACTCGACCCCCGAAAGCCCGCTGCCCGTCGGCGAGGTGTCACGCCTGATCGGAGGCTGGATCGACCGCCTCGGCGCGGTGTGGGTCGAGGGGCAGATCACCCAGTTGTCGCGGCGGCCCGGCGCGGGCGTCGTGTTCCTGACGCTGCGCGACCCGTCGTACGACATCTCCGTGAGCGTGACCTGCTACCGGCAGGTGTTCGACGCGGTGGCGGACGTGGTGGGTGAGGGCGCGCGGGTCGTCGTCCAGGCGAAGCCGGAGTGGTACGCGCCGCGGGGACAGCTGTCGCTGCGGGCCGCCGAGATCAAGCCGGTGGGCGTGGGGGAGCTGCTGGCGCGCCTGGAGCAGCTGAAGAAGACCCTCGCGCGGGAAGGGCTCTTCGCGCCCGAGCGGAAGAAGTCGCTGCCGTTCCTGCCGCAGCTCATCGGCCTGGTCTGCGGCCGGGCCTCGGCGGCCGAGCGGGACGTCCTGGAGAACGCCCGGCACCGCTGGCCGGCCGTCCGCTTCGAGGTGCGCAACGTCCCCGTGCAGGGCGTGCACGCCGTGCCGCAGGTGACGCAGGCGGTGAAGGAGCTGGACGCGATGGACGACGTCGATGTGATCGTCGTTGCGCGGGGCGGGGGCAGCGTGGAGGATCTGCTGCCGTTCTCCGACGAGCAGCTGGTGCGGGCGGTCGCCGCCTGCCGTACCCCGGTCGTCTCGGCGATCGGCCACGAGCCGGACAATCCGCTTCTTGACCACGTCGCCGACCTGCGGGCCTCCACGCCGACCGACGCCGCGAAGAAGGTCGTGCCGGACGTCGGCGAGGAGTACGAGCGGGTGCGCCAGCTCCGGGACCGCGCCCGGCGCTGCGTGGCGGCGTACGTCGACCGGGAGGAGCGGGGGCTGGCCCACGCCCTGGCCCGGCCGTCGATACAGGATCCGCACCGGATGATCGACGAGCGGGCCGACCAGGTGACGGCCCTGCTGGAGCGGGGCCGCCGCTCCCTCGGGCACCAGCTCGACCGGGCCCGTTCGGAGCTGGCGCACACGCACGCGCGCGTGGTGGCCCTCTCCCCCGCCGCGACCCTCAAGCGCGGGTACGCGGTGCTCCAGCGGGCCGACGGCCACGCCGTCCGGGACCCCGGCGAGGTGGAGCCGGGCGAGACGCTGCGCGCACGCGTGTCCGAGGGTGATTTCTCCGTACGAGTCGACGCATAGGGTGGGTGGATGACCAGCGAGGTGGAGCAGCCGACGGCCGTGGCCGAGGCGCTCGGGTACGAGCAGGCGCGGGACGAGCTGATCGAGGTCGTACGGCGGCTGGAGGCCGGCGGTACGACGCTGGAGGAGTCCCTCGCGCTGTGGGAGCGGGGCGAGGAGCTGGCGAAGGTCTGCCGCCGCTGGCTGGACGGCGCCCGGGCCCGCCTCGACGCGGCGCTCGCCGAGGAGGCCGGGGCGGACGACGAGGACGCCGACCGCTAGGCGGCGGCCGGCGCCCCGCGGGAGGGCGGCCGCCGGTCCCCGTCGCCGTGGGCGCGCGGCCTACTTCCGCGTGTCCTCGGCCAGGGTGTGCGCCACCAGCGCGTTGGCGTGCCCGTGGCCCAGGCCGTGCTCGGTCTTGAGCCAGGCGACGAGTTCCATGTGCTTGCCGAGCGGAGAGGAGCGGATCATTTCCTTCCACTCCGCGACCGGGCGGCCGTACTTCTTCTCGATCGACGGGAAATAGGAGGCGGGCCCCTTCACGGCGGCGGTCATGTCGATGCGCTCCAAGCGGTCCGAGTGTGCGAGGCGTTCTACCACCGTGTGAGACCCGCGCCCGGGGGAGAAGTCATCCGGCCGCCGGAGTGACCTGCGTCACCTCACCTCACCTCCAGCGCCGCGAAGCGGGTCCAGGGCACCTTCGGGCCGGCGCCTTCGGGGGCACCGGCACCGGCGCGCTCCCCCAGCCGCTCGGCGTGAGGCTCAGGCGGTAGGTGGTCCAGTCGGCGGCGGCGATCGGACGGTAGGCGGCGGATACGTGGTGGACGTCGGCCGGGGCCGGTCCGTGCCGGTGAGCACGCCGAGCCCGGCGCGCTTCACCCCGGCGGCGATGTGAAGCGGATCACCGCATGCCAATTTTGGTTGAACCTTGAACTTCTTTCCCGTAGCGTCGCCCCGTCAACGGCTCCCACCGCTCCGCGCGGAGCGCCGACGCACACCCCGAGGAAGATCAGCCATGTCTCTCGTTCTTGACCCCGCCGCCCAGGACCTGCTGTTCCGCGAGGCCCGCACCGCGAACACCTTCACCGACGAGCCGGTGACCGACGAGCAGGTCCAGGCGATCTACGACCTGGTCAAGTACGGCCCGACCGCCTTCAACCAGTCGCCGCTGCGCATCACGCTGGTCCGCTCCCCCGAGGCCCGCGAGCGCCTCGTCCAGCACATGGCCGAGGGCAACCGGCCCAAGACGGCCGCCGCTCCGCTGGTGGCGATCCTCTCGGCGGACAACGAGTTCCACGAGGAGCTGCCGCAGCTCTTCCCGCACTTCCCGCAGGCCAAGGACGCCTTCTTCAGCGAGCGCCCGGCGCGCGAGGGCGCCGCCCTGCTGAACGCCGCCCTGCAGGCCGCGTACTTCATCGTCGGCGTGCGCGCCGCGGGTCTGGCCGCCGGGCCGATGACCGGCCTCGACTTCGAGGGCGTCCGCAAGGAGTTCCTGGACGACGACCACACCCCGCTGATGGTGGTGAACATCGGCCGCCCGGGCCCGGACGCCTGGTTCCCGCGCTCCCCGCGCCTGGCGTACGACGAGGTCGTCACCACGGTCTGAGAACGCCCCCCGTCACCCGACGCGTGACGAAGCCCCCCGGTGGTGCACCGGGGGGCTTCGTCGTACGCCGGCGAGCCGGGGGCTCAGGCCAGCTTCAGCGCCGCCGCCATCCTGGAGAGCTGGTCGAACGAGCCCGTGCCGGCCACGACCGTCGTCGCGCCCTTCATGTCGTCAGCACCCTGGAGCACCAGCGCGTCGTACCGGCCGCCCGTGTACCGGGTCCAGGTCCGGCCACCGATCTCCTCGGTCCGCTCGGTCGCCCGCGCACCCTGACTGGCGTCCTCGATGAAGGTGGCCGCCTTCTTCGTGGACTGCTCGACCGCCACGTACTCGCCGTCCGGGGCACGGAAGCCCAGGTGCCAGGCGTCGAAGTCATCGCCCTTGAAGCGCACGGAGGTCGCCTTCCAGTCCTCGGAGAGGCCCTGGGGCGCCGCCACCGGGTACGACGCGGCGCGCTGCGCGGTGAGCAGCTCGACCCGGTAGTCGACCCGCTTGACCGGGGGTTCTCCGTCTTCGTGCGGGATGAAGATCCAGATGACGCCCGCCGCGAGCACGATGAGCCCGAGGGAGAGGATCATGTCCCGGGCCGACTTCTGCTTGCCACTCATTCCTGCCACGCCCTCTATCGTCGCAGGTGCCTGGCGTGCTCATACGTGGGGTCCCCTGCTCATTTTGTCGGACTGACGATAGAGTCATGGCCATACCCTCATCCGGCCGTCGTCGTATCAGAAAGGTGCGCTCCGATGACCGAGCATCATCTGCCGTCCGAACTGGACGTCCCCTCAGAGGCTCCCGACCGCAACCTCGCCCTGGAACTCGTCCGGGTCACCGAGGCCGCGGCGATGGCCGCCGGCCGCTGGGTCGGGCGCGGTGACAAGAACGGCGCCGACGGTGCCGCGGTGCGCGCCATGCGCACCCTCGTCTCCACCGTCTCGATGAACGGCGTCGTCGTCATCGGCGAGGGCGAGAAGGACGAGGCCCCGATGCTCTTCAACGGAGAGCGGGTCGGGGACGGGACCGGGGCCGAGGTCGACATCGCCGTCGACCCGATCGACGGCACCACGCTGACCGCCAAGGGCATGACCAACGCCATCGCGGTGCTGGCCGCCGCCGAGCGGGGCTCCATGTTCGACCCGTCGGCCGTCTTCTACATGGACAAGCTGGTCACCGGGCCCGAGGCCGCCGACTTCGTCGACATCAACGCGCCGGTGTCCGTGAACATCCGCCGCATCGCCAAGGCCAAGCGGCGCACCCCCGAGGACGTCACCGTCGTCATCCTCGACCGGCCCCGGCACCAGGGGCTCATCAAGGAGGTCCGGGAGACGGGCGCCCGCATCAAGCTGATCTCCGACGGCGACGTGGCCGGCTCCATCCTGGCGCTCCGCGAGGGCACCGGCATCGACCTGCTGCTCGGGGTGGGCGGCACGCCGGAGGGCATCATCTCGGCCTGTGCGGTGAAGTGCCTGGGCGGCACCATCCAGGGCAAGCTGTGGCCCAAGGACGACGAGGAGCGGCAGCGCGCGGTCGACGCCGGCCACGACCTGGACCGGGTGCTGACCACCGACGACCTGGTCTCCGGGGACAACGTCTTCTTCGTCGCGACCGGCATCACCGACGGCGAGCTGCTGCGCGGGGTGCGCTACCGGTCCGAGACGGCCACGACCGACTCGATCGTGATGCGGTCGAAGTCGGGCACGGTGCGGCGGATCGACTCCGAGCACCGGCTGAGCAAGCTGCGGGCCTACAGCGCGGTGGACTTCGACCGGGCGAAGTGACTCCGTCGGTTCTGCGGGGCGCGTGCTGAAGCGGGGTGCGTGTCGTGGGGCGGGTGCGGGTGCGTCGTGGCCGGGCGCGCAGTTCCCCGCGCCCCTGGGGGGGCGAGCGACGCTCGGCGTCCGGCCGGTTCCGGCGTATGCGAGAAGGCACCCTCTGTGCGGAGAGGGTGCCTTCTCGCATGCCTGGGTCGCTAGCCCGCCGCGGCTATGCGGTCCGCCGCGGGGCGGGCCGTCTTCTTCAGTTCGAGGTCGCGGCGACGGCGCCTGGCCAGCACCACGCGGCGCTCTGCGGCGGTGAGGCCGCCCCAGACGCCGTAGGGCTCGGGCTGGAGCAGGGCGTGCTCGCGGCACTCGACCATGACCGGGCAGCGCGCGCAGACGCGCTTGGCGGCCTCCTCGCGGGAGAGCCGGGCGGCGGTGGGTTCCTTGGACGGTGCGAAGAACAGTCCGGCCTCGTCGCGCCGACACACCGCCTCGGTGTGCCAGGGAGCGTCTTGGTCCCTGTCCCGCTCGGGCACCCGCTGGGCCGGAACGGCAGCGACCTGCAGGGACGAATGCGGCGGTTGCAGCACGGTCTACTCCTGACGACGGCTTCGCGAGCGAGAGACGATGCGTCAAGGCTTACCCGCTGTGCGCGCGCCTATGCACTGGGTTTCCCACCGCGGCGCGCGCCGCGCTACAGGTGCTTGCGCAAACCCTCGTCGACCTTGCGCTGCACCCGCCCCAGGAGATCCGCGACGAGCTTGCCACGCTTCGGTCGAGCCTCGATCGAGCCCAGCACGGCCCAGCCGTCGACATAGACGACGGGAGCCGCGGCGTCGGCCGCGTCGAGCGTGTCCACCTCGAAGCTGCCGAGCACCCCACCGCCCGCGCCGCGCAGCGACACGTTCTCCGGGACGCGCACCTCGACGCTGCCGAAGACGGAGAACGCCTTGATCACGACCTGCTGGTGCTCGAAGACGGCCTCACTGAGGTCTATCTCGACGCTGCCGAAGACCGCGTACGCGTGGATGCGGCGGCTCGCCCGCAAGCGACCCTTGCGGACGGCGCTGCTGAAGACCGCCACCACGTTCTCGTCCGGGTCGGACGGGACGGTGCCGGCGGCCGGACGGTGGGGCGCGGTCGGCGCGGCGGTGTGCCCTCCGTGCCCGGCGGGCAGGTCCCGGACGAAGACGTCCAGCTCGCCGACCGTCTTGGCGGCCAGCACGCCCTCGACGCGCTCGGCGTGCTCCTCGGCGTCGAGACGCCCCTCGGCGAGGGCCTCGCGCAGCATGTCGGCGATGCGGTCACGGTCGGCGTCCGAGGCGCGCAGCTCGGAGACGCGCGGGGCGGGCTCGCGCGGTGCCGCGGTCTGGGGTCGGTCGTGCTTCTGAAGGTCCACGGCAGCAGCGTACCGAAACGCGATAGATCGCGACCAGACCTGTGGACAACCTTGTCGCGAGGCACCCCCGGTTCCACTCGTCCCACCCGGGCGCGCGCCGGCCTACTGAGCCTTACCTCACAAGCTCGCCGCCGACGGCAGGTTTTACGCTGGTGGACGCTGCCGATGGAGGCCAGCCGTCGTGCTGTGGAATCCAGCCGCGCGTCTGTCGAGTGAGGAATGGGCGAGATGCCTGAGTTCGCGTACACCGATCTGCTCCCCCAGGGAGAGGACACCACTCCGTACCGGCTGGTGACCTCCGAGGGCGTCTCCACCTTCGAGGCCGACGGGCGGACCTTCCTCAAGGTGGAGCCCGAGGCGCTGCGCAAGCTGGCCGAAGAGGCGATCCACGACATCCAGCACTACCTGCGCCCGGCCCACCTGGCACAGCTGCGCCGCATCATCGACGACCCGGAGGCCTCGGGCAACGACAAGTTCGTCGCCCTGGACCTGCTGAAGAACGCGAACATCGCGGCGGCCGGCGTGCTGCCGATGTGCCAGGACACCGGCACGGCGATCGTCATGGGCAAGCGCGGGCAGAACGTGCTCACGGCGGGCGGCGACGAGGAGGCCCTGAGCCGGGGCATCTACGACGCCTACCAGAACCTGAACCTGCGCTACTCGCAGATGGCTCCGCTCACCATGTGGGACGAGAAGAACACCGGCTCCAACCTCCCGGCCCAGATCGAGCTGTACGCCACCGACGGCGGCGCCTACAAGTTCCTGTTCATGGCCAAGGGCGGCGGCTCGGCCAACAAGAGCTTCCTCTACCAGGAGACGAAGGCCGTCCTGAACGAGTCCTCCATGATGAAGTTCCTGGAGGAGAAGATCCGCTCGCTGGGCACGGCCGCCTGCCCGCCGTACCACCTGGCGATCGTCGTCGGCGGCACGTCGGCCGAGTACGCACTGAAGACCGCGAAGTACGCCTCCGCGCACTACCTGGACGAGATCCCGGCCGAGGGCTCGGCGCTCGGACACGGCTTCCGGGACAAGGAGCTGGAGGAGAAGGTCTTCGAGCTGACGCAGAAGATCGGCATCGGGGCGCAGTTCGGCGGCAAGTACTTCTGCCACGACGTGCGCGTGGTGCGCCTCCCGCGACACGGGGCCTCCTGCCCGGTCGCGATCGCCGTCTCCTGCTCCGCCGACCGCCAGGCCGTCGCGAAGATCACCGCCGAGGGCGTCTTCCTGGAGCAGCTGGAGACCGACCCGGCGCGGTTCCTGCCGGAGACCACCGACGAGCAGCTCGACGCCGACGGCGACGTCGTGAAGATCGACCTCAACCAGCCGATGGACGCCGTCCTCGCCGAGCTGACCAAGTACCCGGTGAAGACCCGGCTGTCCCTCACCGGCCCGCTGGTCGTGGCCCGGGACATCGCGCACGCCAAGATCAAGGAGCGGCTGGACGCGGGCGAGGAGATGCCGCAGTACCTGAAGGACCACCCGGTGTACTACGCCGGTCCGGCGAAGACGCCCGAGGGGTACGCCTCCGGGTCCTTCGGTCCGACCACCGCCGGGCGGATGGACTCCTACGTGGAGCAGTTCCAGGCGGCGGGCGGCTCCCGGGTGATGCTGGCGAAGGGCAACCGGAGCAAGCAGGTCACCGACGCCTGCGACGCGCACGGCGGCTTCTACCTCGGCTCCATCGGCGGCCCGGCGGCCCGGCTCGCCCAGGACTGCATCAAGAAGGTCGAGGTCGTCGAGTACGAGGAGCTCGGCATGGAGGCGGTCTGGAAGATCGAGGTCGAGGACTTCCCGGCGTTCATCGTGGTGGACGACAAGGGCAACGACTTCTTCCAGGACCCCGCGCCGGCGCCCACGTTCACGTCCATTCCGGTACGCGGCCCCGGACTCGCCTGACCCGGTCGGTGACGATTCGCCTCCACGGGGAACAGTGGTCCCGGCGCGGACGCTGTGACACGTGGAGGTGATCGTCGATGGCCGACGAGCAGGACAGGACCGAGTACCGCACCGAGCACGACTCGATGGGCGAGGTGCGGGTGCCCGCCCACGCCAAGTGGCGCGCGCAGACCCAGCGGGCGGTGGAGAACTTCCCGGTCTCCGGGCAGCGCATCGAACGCGCCCACATCGAGGCGCTCGCGCGGATCAAGGGGGCGGCGGCCAAGGTCAACGCCGAGCTGGGGGTCCTGGACCAGGACGTCGCCGCCGCGATCCAGGAGGCGGCGGGCGAGGTCGCCGAGGGGAAGTGGGACGAGCACTTCCCGGTCGACGTGTTCCAGACGGGGTCCGGCACCTCGTCCAACATGAACGCGAACGAGGTCCTCGCGACCCTGGCCACCGAGCGCCTCGGCCGCGACGTGCACCCCAACGACCACGTCAACGCCTCCCAGTCGTCCAACGACGTCTTCCCCTCGTCGATCCACATCGCGGCCACCGCCGCCGTCACCCGTGACCTGATCCCGGCCCTCGACCACCTCGCCGACGCCCTGGAGCGCAAGGCGGCGGAGTTCGGCGACGTCGTGAAGTCCGGGCGCACGCACCTCATGGACGCCACGCCCGTCACCCTGGGCCAGGAGTTCGGCGGCTACGCGGCCCAGGTGCGGTACGGCGTCGAGCGGCTCAACGCCTCGCTCCCCCGGCTCGCCGAGCTGCCGCTGGGCGGCACCGCCGTCGGCACCGGCATCAACACCCCGCCCGGCTTCTCCGCCGCCGTCATCGCGGAGGTGGCCCGCGCGACCGGGCTGCCGCTGACCGAGGCGCGCGACCACTTCGAGGCGCAGGGCGCCCGGGACGGCATCGTGGAGACCAGCGGGCAGCTGCGGACCATCGCCGTGGGCCTGACGAAGATCGCCAACGACCTGCGGTGGATGGCCTCCGGGCCGCGGACCGGGCTGGCGGAGATCTCCCTGCCCGACCTCCAGCCGGGTTCGTCCATCATGCCCGGCAAGGTCAACCCGGTGATCCCCGAGGCGGTCCTCATGGTGGCCGCCCAGGTCACCGGCAACGACGCCACCGTGGCCGCGGCCGGAGCGGCCGGGAACTTCGAACTCAACGTCATGCTGCCGGTCATCGCGAAGAACGTGCTGGAGTCGGTGCGGCTGCTCGCGAACGTCTCGCGGCTGCTCGCCGACCGGACCGTGGACGGCATCGTCGCCCACCGCGAACGGGCCCGGGAGTACGCCGAGTCCTCCCCCTCCGTGGTCACCCCGCTCAACAAGTACATCGGGTACGAGGAGGCCGCCAAGGTCGCCAAGAAGGCGCTGGCGGAGCGGAAGACGATCCGTCAGGTCGTGCTGGAGGGCGGCTACGTCGAGCGCGGCGACCTGACGAACGAGCAGCTGGACGAGGCCCTGGACGTGCTGCGGATGACCCGCCCGTGACCGGCCGCTCCCCGTGCGCGCGGACCCCCTTCACGGACGCCCTTCGCGATCACCCCGCGTCGTGTGGTCAGGGCACCTAATATCTGTCCATGGCAGACGGTGAAGCGGTGAGCGCGGCGGCGGAGGCGAAGGGTCCGGCGGCCCGGGCGGAGTACTGGGCGCCGGGGAGCCACATCCTGTGGCGGTACCGGGAGAACGGCGGCCGGCACCTCCACATCGCCCGCCCCGTCACCGTCGTCCGGGACGACGCCGAGCTGCTCGCCGTGTGGCTGGCGCCCGGCACCGAGTGCGTGAAGCCGGTGCTCGCCGACGGCACGCCCGTGCACCTGGAACCGCTGGCCTCGCGCTACACCAAGCCGCGCACGGTGCAGCGCGACCGGTGGTTCGGCACGGGCGTGCTGAAGCTGGCCCGACCCGGCGAGCCCTGGTCGGTGTGGCTGTTCTGGGACCCGGGCTGGCGGTTCAAGAACTGGTACGTGAACCTGGAGGAACCGCTGACCCGTTGGGCGGGCGGCGTCGACTCCGAGGACCACTTCCTGGACATCTCCGTCCACCCGGACCGCAGCTGGTACTGGCGGGACGAGGACGAGTTCGCGCAGGCCCAGCGGGACCGGCTGGTGGACGCCGGGCTCGCCGAGCGGGTGCGCAGGGCGGGGCGCGCCGCGGTGGCGGGGATCCGCGCCTGGGGCACCCCGTACGCGGACGGCTGGGAACACTGGCGCCCCGACCCGTCCTGGGCGGTACCGTCACTGCCCGGGGACTGGGACCGCACGCCCGCGCAGGTGTCCTCGTGAGACCCTTGCTGCGCCCCCGGGCAGGAAACGTAGGATCGTCCTCCGCAAGGGCGCGCGGCAGCGGCAACCGGCGGAGCGTGCGCTGTGCTTGACCGATCGTCACCGAGGGGCGGCTGGACGTGAGCGAGGGGTACGAGGGCAAGACGGGCACGGGCCGCCGACGGCCCCCCGGTGACACAGGAACAGCCCCTGACCACGCGGCAATCCCGTTCCCGGGGCACGTATTCCGGGTATCGGGATTTCTGCGGGACGAACTGCACGCGCCGCGCGCAGTCCCGGACGGATGGATTCGACACGCGTGACGGAGCACCCGACCTCCTTCGACCGCCCCCAGACGGGCGCCGACCCCGCGGATCCACGCGGGGCGCTCCTGCGTACCCCCGTGCCGCCGCGCGCCCCCGGGGCCGCGTTACCGGCACAGGGACGCACCGGCGAGCCGCCGCCCGCCTCCGGCACCGGTGCCTTCGAGCACTCCCAGCCGGGCGCCGAGCCGTCCGTCGAGCCGGAGGCCCTCCGCCCGCGGCCCGCCACCGAGGGCGTCCCCGTCCAGCCGGGCGGCGGCACACCGTCCGGGGCGTCGACCCCGGAGCGCCGTGGCGCGCCGGCGGAACCCGAGCGCCGCACCGGACAGCCCACCGTGCCCGGGCGGCCCACGCCCATGCGGCGGGACGGCGACCGGCTGCGCTTCGTGGGGGCCGCGACCCGGCGGATCGCCCGGGGCATGGACCTGGACGAGATCGTGATGGGGCTGTGCCGGGCCACCGTGCCGACCTTCGCGGACGCGATCCTCGTGTATCTGCGCGAGCCGCTCCCGGTCGGCGACGAGCGGCCCACCGGCCCCCTGGTGCTGCGGCTCCGGCGCACCGACCGGATACCGGCCGAGCGGGACACCGAGAGCGGGTTCACGCCCGCGGCCCAGCCCGAGCCCTCCGAGCTGGAGTCGGTCGGCTCCGAGCTGTGCGAGGTGCGGCCGGGCAGCGCGCTCGCCGAGGTGCTGCGCGGGGTGCGCCCGGTCTTCACCGACAGCCCCGCCGCCCTCGCCGCCCTGCCGGAACTGCTGGGCGACGGACGCGAGTTCGCCGTCCCGGACGGGCGGCGGGCCATCCTGGCGCCGCTGCGCGGCCGGCGCCGGGTGATCGGGGCCGCCCTGTTCCTGCGCGGCCCGGAGCGCGTCGCCTTCGAGGCCGACGACCTGCTGGTCGCCGCCCAGCTGGCCACGCACAGCGCGCTGGGCATCGACAAGGCGGTGCTGTACGGGCGTGAGGCGTACATCGCCGACGAGCTGCAGCGCACGATGCTCCCGGAGAACCTGCCGCGCTGCACCGGCGTCAGGCTGGCCTCCCGCTACCTGCCGGCCGCGGAGACGGCGCGGGTCGGCGGCGACTGGTACGACGCCATCCCGCTGCCCGGCAGCCGGGTCGCGCTGGTCGTCGGCGACGTCATGGGCCACTCCATGACCTCGGCCGCCATCATGGGCCAGCTGCGGACCACGGCGCAGACCCTGGCCGGGCTCGACCTGCCGCCGCAGGAGGTGCTGCACCACCTCGACGAGCAGGCCCAGCGCCTGGGCACCGACCGCATGGCGACCTGCCTGTACGCCGTGTACGACCCGGTGTCGCACCGCATCACGATCGCCAACGCCGGTCACCCGCCGCCCGTGCTGCTGCACCTGGGCGGCCGGGCCGAGGTGCTGCGGGTGCCCGCGGGCGCCCCGATCGGGGTCGGCGGCGTGGACTTCGAGGCGGTGGAGCTGGACGCCCCCGCGGGCGCCACGCTGCTCCTCTACACCGACGGGCTGGTCGAGTCCCGCCTGCGGGACGTCTGGACCGGCATAGAGCAGCTGCGGGAGCGCCTCGCGGCGACCGCGCAGCTCACCGGGCCGGACCATCCGCCTCCCCTCGAAGCCCTGTGCGACGAGGTGCTGGACATGCTCGGGCCGGGCGACCGGGACGACGACATCGCGCTGCTCGCCGCCCGCTTCGACGGCATCGCGCCCAGCGACGTGGCGTACTGGTTCCTGGAGCCGGACGACACGGCCCCCGGCCGGGCCCGCCGCCTGGCCCGGCGCGCGCTGGCCCGCTGGGGCATGGAGGACCTCACGGACTCCGTGGAGCTGCTGGTGAGCGAGGTCGTCACCAACGCGGTGCGGTACGCCTCCCGGCCGGTCACCCTGCGGCTGCTGCGCACGGACGTGCTGCGCTGCGAGGTCGGCGACGACGTGCCGCAGCTGCCGCGGCTGCGGCAGGCGCGGGCCACCGACGAGGGCGGGCGCGGGCTGTACCTGGTGAACCGGCTGGCCCGGCGCTGGGGCGCGACGCGGCTGAGCACCGGCAAGGTGGTGTGGTTCGAGCTGAACCGGGGCTGAGGCCCGGGTACGCGGAAAGGGCGCCCGGTGGGTCCGGGCGCCCTTTCGCGTGCCTGCCGTCGGC
The DNA here is from genome assembly GCF_055589025.1 of Streptomyces sp. NPDC041968. Taxonomy (NCBI): domain Bacteria; kingdom Bacillati; phylum Actinomycetota; class Actinomycetes; order Kitasatosporales; family Streptomycetaceae; genus Streptomyces; species Streptomyces sp. NPDC041968. Next base: position 369,958 of record NZ_JBVJCB010000006.1, read on the forward strand.
TACCGCTCCTGCCGGTCCCCGTCGGGGAAGAGCGGGTCCTCCGGCTCCGTGGTCGTTCCGCCCGTCGGCGGCTCGGTGGACGGGCTGTTGGAGGGCGACTGCGACGGCGACTGGGTCGGCGACTCGGTCTCCGGGGCCTCGGTCGTCGGCTCCTGGGTCTCCGGCGCCTCGGTCTCCGGCGCCTCGGAGGTCTCCTCCTGGGTCGGCGACCGGGTCGGCGACTCGCTCTGCGTGGGCGTGTCGCTCGGCTCGACCGCGTTGCCCTGCTTGGTCTCCAGGTCGAACTCGGTGACCTCGCCCATGACGCCGAAGGTGTACGCGGCCCAGATCTCCGCCGGGAAGCCACCGCCGTTGACACGGTGGTCGACGCCGCCCGCCTTGTACATCGGGACCTGGGCGTGGGTCTTCGCGTCCTCGCCGAACAGGCCGACCGAGGTGACCAGGCCGGGCGTGAACCCGGTGAACCAGGCCGACCTGTTGTAGTCGGACGTGCCCGTCTTGCCGGCCACCTGCTGGCCGTCGCGCAGCGGGTTGTCCCGTACGGACCGCTTGGCCGTACCGTCGTCGACCACGCCGGTGAGCACCGAGGTCACGGTGTCGGCGGCCTCGCGGCTGATGACCTGCTCGCCGATCGGGTCGGGGAACTCGACCGTGCGGTCCTTGTGCTCGACGGACTTCACGACGGCCGGGGTGACCTTCCTGCCGTGGTTGTCGAGGGTGGCGTAGACCCCCGCCATCTCCAGCGGGCTCGCGCCCATGCTGCCCAGGGTCTGGGCCGGCACGGCCTCCATGCCCTCGGTCTCCATGCCGAGTTCGCCCGCCGTCTTCACGACCTGGGACATGCCGACGTCGATGCCCATCTGCGCGAAGACGGAGTTGACGGACTTGTTCATCGCCTCCTGGACGGTGATGTCGCCGTAGTCGACGTCGTCCTCGTTCGGGGGCGCGAAGCCGACCTTCTGGTCGCCGTCCATCACGGGGCGCTTGCTCGTGCCGTCGTACATCGTGTTGGACGTGATCGGCACGCCGTCCTGCGTCTCGGCGTCCTGGTCGACGGCCGCGGCGAGGATCAGCGGCTTGAAGGTGGAGGCGGGCTGGTAGTCGTCGCGGGTGGCGTTGTTGGTGAAGTGCTTGACGTAGTCGACGCCGCCGTACATCGCGACGACCGCGCCCGTCTTCGGGTCGACGGAGACGGCACCGGCCTGGACGTCGGCGTCGACCTCGCGCTTGGCGGGGTCGAGCTTGCTGGTGAGCTTGGCCTTGACCGCCTTCTCCAGCTCCGCCTGCTTCTTCTTGTCGACGTTCAGGGTGATGGTGTAGCCGCCGAGGTCGACCAGGGCCTTCGCCTGCTCCAGGTCCTCGGCGGCGCCCTGCTCGACGAGCCGCTGCCTGAGCGCGTCGTTGGCCGCCTCGACCAGGTAGCCGGTCTGGCCCTCCATCCCGGGGGCCGGCTTGGGCGCCTCGGGCTCCGGGAACGTCATGCCCCGGCGCTCGGTGCCGTCCAGCCACTTCTGCTCGACCATGTTGTCCAGGACGTAGTTCCAGCGCTGCTGGACCAGCTTCTTGCCGGTGTCGCTGGCGATCGCCCAGTCGTACTGGTTGGGCGCCTGGAGCAGCGCGGCGAGGTACGCGCCCTGCTCGACGGTGAGGTCCTCGGCGTCGACGCGGTAGTAGGCCTGGGCGGCGGCCTGGATGCCATAGGCGCCGCGGCCGTAGTAACTGGTGTTGATGTAGCCGGCGAGGATGTAGTCCTTGGACTTCTCCCGGTCCAGCTTCAGGGAGATGACCAGTTCCTTCAGCTTGCGCGAGACCGTCTGTTCCTGGGACAGGTAGTAGTTCTTGACGTACTGCTGGGTGATGGTCGAACCACCCTGAGCGCCCTTGCCGGAGAGGGTGTTGAGGACGCCTCGCGCGGTGCCCTTCAGGTCGACGCCCGCGTCCTTGTAGAAGGTCTTGTTCTCGGCGGCGACGAAGGTGTACCGGACGTCCTTGGGGATCTTGGCCAGGTCGACGATCTCGCGGTTGCGCTCGCCGTCCCGGGCCATGATGGTGCCGTCGCTGTACTTGTAGACGTTGCTCTGCAGCTCCGCGTCGGCGTTCCCCTCGGGGATGTCGATCACCATGTACAGCACGATGAAGGCGCCCATGCCGAGGAGGCAGAGGCCGAAGAAGGTGCCGAGGATCTTCTTCCAGGTGAACAGCCGGCGTATGCCGCTCTTCCCGCCCGCGCCCGACGAACGGCGGCGTTTCGGCGCCGCGCGGCGGCCACCGCGCTGTCGCGCTCTTCTCTCTTCCGCTCGCCCCATGGGTCCGATCCGCTCCGCTTCGGTCGTCCGTGTGCACGTCTCGCTCACGTGTCACACAGGTTCGTCGCTCAGGTCAGCTCAGAAAGCTAACACCGGGAGGTATGACAAACGGCCGCCGATCCCCCCTTGTACGGACGTGAGAATCAGCACCCGCTCCACAGGAACCGACGTACGAGAGGGGCCCAGGGTTGCCGATCCAGGGTAAAGTGATATCACTTAGCTAGACAGACGATAGAGACAGACGACAGCGCCGGGCGGCACGAGCGCGCCCGGCGGGAACGGGGGACCCTCCATGTCCGCACACCACACCCAGGACGCACCGCAGGTCACCGCGGACGTGCCGCAGATGCCGGCGCCACGGGTGCGCGAGACGCAGGCGCACAGCATCGGCGGCGGCTTCGCGCTGCTGCTGGGGCTGGTCGGGCTGCTCGTCGGCGCCGGCCTGATCGCCGGCGCGACCGCGGTCGCCTCGACCGGCGGCAAGGCCGCACTGATCATCGGCGGCATCGTCATCGCGCTGGCCGCGTTCCTCGCGATGTGCGGGCTGAACATGGTGGCGCCGGGCGAGGCCCGCGTGGTGCAGCTCTTCGGACGGTACCGGGGCACGATCCGGCAGGACGGACTGCGCTGGGTGAACCCGCTCACCTCGCGCACCAAGATCTCGACGCGGGTGCGCAACCACGAGACGGCCGTGCTGAAGGTGAACGACGCGTACGGCAACCCGATCGAGCTGGCCGCGGTCGTGGTGTGGCGGGTGGAGGACACCGCGCAGGCCACCTTCGAGGTGGACGACTACATCGAGTTCGTCTCCACCCAGACCGAGGCGGCCGTGCGGCACATCGCGATCGAGTACCCCTACGACGCCCACGACGAGGACGGCCTCTCGCTGCGCGGCAACGCCGAGGAGATCACCGAGAAGCTCGCCGTCGAGCTGCACGCGCGCGTGGAGGCGGCCGGCGTGCAGATCATCGAGTCCCGCTTCACGCACCTCGCGTACGCGCCGGAGATCGCCTCGGCGATGCTCCAGCGGCAGCAGGCCGGCGCGGTGGTCGCGGCGCGACGGCAGATCGTGGACGGCGCGGTCGGCATGGTGGAGGCCGCGCTCGCCCGGATCAGCGAGCAGGACATCGTGGTGCTGGACGACGAACGCAAGGCGGCCATGGTGTCCAACCTGATGGTCGTGCTCTGCGGGGACCGCGCCGCCCAGCCGGTCCTGAACACGGGGACGCTCTACCAGTGACCACCCCGCCCGAGGGGCCCGCATCGCCCGAGGGGACCGGGCCCTCCGGGGGGCCCGAGCCGTCCGGGGGCCCGGCCCCCAAGCGTCGGCCGCAGCAGCGCAAGCAGGTGCTGCTGCGGCTGGACCCGCAGGTGTACGAGGCGCTGGCCCGCTGGGCGGGGGACGAGCTGCGCTCGGCCAACGCCCAGATCGAGTTCCTGCTCCGCAGGGCCCTGGCCGAGGCCGGCCGCCTGCCCGGGGACGCGGGACCGCTGCCGCGCCGGGGACGCCCGCCCGGCGGGACGGGCCCCGGGCCCGGCACCACGCCGTCGCCGTGACGAAACCGCGCGCCGCGCCCTCGCATCACCGGGTGCGGAGGCGCGGCCTCCGTCGTCACGGAACCGTGACAATCGGCCCTGACCTGCGGTCCTGCACATCCCGCACCGGACTCTGCACACCGCGTATACATGGCGCGTATACACCGTGTGTAGAGTGCTCGGCATGTCCATCGGTCACACCCTCCTGGGGCTCCTGGAGTCCGGGCCGCGCCACGGCTACGACCTGAAGCGCGCCTTCGACGAGAAGTTCGGTCACGACCGGCCGCTGCACTACGGCCAGGTCTACTCGACGATGTCCCGCCTGCTGAAGAACGGCCTCGTCGTCGTCGACGGCATCGAGGCGGGCGGCGGTCCCGAACGCAAGCGGTACGCGATCACCGAGGAGGGGATCACCGACGTACAGCGGTGGCTCGCCACCCCGGAGAAGCCCGAGCCGTACCTCCAGTCCACCCTGTACACCAAGGTCGTCCTCGCGCTGCTCACCCACCGCGACGCCGCCGACGTCCTCGACACGCAGCGCTCGGAGCACCTGCGCAGCATGCGCATCCTGACCGACCGCAAGCGCAAGGGCGACCTCGCCGACCAGCTGATCTGCGACCACGCCCTGTTCCATCTGGAGGCCGACCTGCGGTGGCTGGAACTCACCGCGGCGCGCCTCGACAAGCTCCGTGAGGCGGTGGCCCGATGACTCCCCCCGCAGGTTCGCTGCTCTCGGCCGAGCAACTGCGCAAGGCCTACGGTCCGACCCTCGCCCTCGACGGCGCCGAGTTCTCCATCCACCCCGGCGAGGTCGTCGCCGTGATGGGCCCCTCCGGGTCCGGCAAGTCGACGCTGCTGCACTGCCTCGCCGGGATCGTGCCCCCCGACTCGGGGACGATCACGTACGACGGGCGCGAGCTGTCGGCCATGAACGACGCCGAGCGCAGCGCCCTGCGCCGCTCGGAGTTCGGGTTCGTGTTCCAGTTCGGGCAGCTCGTGCCGGAGCTGACCTGCGTGGAGAACGTGGCCCTCCCGCTGCGGCTGAACGGCGCTTCCCGCAAGGAGGCCGAGCGGGCCGCGCTGACCTGGATGGAGCGGTTGGAGGTCGACGACCTGAGGAAGAAGCGGCCCGGTGAGGTCTCCGGCGGCCAGGGGCAGCGGGTCGCGGTGGCGCGGTCGCTGGTGACCGGTCCCCGGGTGCTCTTCGCCGACGAGCCGACCGGCGCGCTGGACTCCCTGAACGGCGAGCGGGTCATGGAGCTCCTCACGGACGCCGCCCGCTCCACCAACGCCGCCGTCGTGCTGGTCACGCACGAGGCGCGGGTGGCCGCCTACTCCGACCGCGAGGTCGTCGTACGGGACGGGAAGTCACGGGACATGGAGCGCGTCGTATGAGCGTGCGCCGGTGGGCCCGCGACCTGGCCATGGGCGTGCGCTTCACCGTCACCGGCGGGCGCGAGGGGTGGACCCGGGCCGTGCTGACGGCCGTGGGGGTCGGGCTCGGCGTGGCGCTGCTGCTGCTGACGACGGCCCTGCCGAACGCACTGGCCGTCCGACACGAGCGGGAGGCCGCGCGCACCGACATCACGTTCACCGACGACCGGCCGCCGAAGGGCGCCGACACCCTGATCGTCGCCGAGGTGGGCACCGACTTCCGCGACGACTCCGTCCGGGGCCGCGCCCTGGAGCCCGAGGGGCCCCGGGCGCCGCTGCCGCCGGGGGTGGACCGGTTCCCCGCGCCGGGCGAGATGGTGGTCTCCCCCGCGCTCGAGCGGCTGCTGGCCTCCGACGCCGGCAAGCTGCTGCGGGAGCGGCTGCCGGAGCGCATCACCGGCACCATCGGGGAGAGCGGGCTGGTCGGCTCGCACGAACTCGCCTTCTACCGGGGCGCCGACGGACTCGCGCCGCACCTCGACGGCGGCCGGGTCGTCCGCATCGACCACTTCGGCGACCCCGACCCGGGGACCGAGCGGTCCGACCCGGTCCTCCTGCTGCTGATCCTCGTCGTCTTCGTGGTGCTGCTGATGCCGGTCGCGGTCTTCATCGCCGCGGCCGTGCGGTTCGGCGGCGAGCGACGCGACCGGCGGCTCGCCGCGCTGCGGCTGGTGGGGTCCGACAGTCGCATGACCCGGCGGATCGCGGCCGGCGAGGCGCTGGCGGGCGCGGTGCTCGGGCTCGTCTTCGGCGCCGGTTTCTTCCTGGTCGGGCGGCAACTGGCGGGCACGGCCGAGGTCTTCCGCATCAGCGTCTTCCCGAGCTACCTCAACCCCTCGCCGCTGCTGGCCCTGCTGGTGGCGGTGGCGGTGCCGGCCGCTGCCGTGCTGGTGACGCTGTTCGCGATGCGCGGGGTGGTCATCGAACCGCTCGGCGTGGTGCGTACGGCCAGGCCCGCACGGCGGCGCCTGTGGTGGCGGCTGCTGCTTCCGGTGGCCGGACTGGCGATGCTGTACCCGATGATCGGCCAGGGCCGCTCCCAGGGGGACTTCAACCAGTACCTGGTGACCGGCGGTGTCGTCCTGCTGCTCGTCGGCGTCACCGCGCTGCTGCCCTGGATCGTGGAGACGGTCGTCGCCCGGCTCGGCAGCGGCGCGCTGTCCTGGCAGCTGGCCGTGCGCCGGCTCCAGCTGAGCAGCGGCACCGCGGCCCGCATGGTCAACGGCATCGCGGTGGCGGTGGCCGGTGCGATCGCGCTCCAGATGCTGTTCGCGGGCGTGGACGACGACTACACCAAGAGCACGGGCAAGGACGTCACGCAGGCGCAGATGGAGGTGGCCCTGCCGAGCGAGGTGCCGGTCCCCGCGGCCGCGACGAAGTTCCGGGAGACCGAGGGCGTCGACGCCGTCTTCTCGTACTCCGAGGGTTACGCCGGCGACCGCCGCCGGAACCCGGAGGACTCCACGACGCTGACGGTGGGCGACTGCGCCTCGCTGCGCGCGATCGCGACGCTCTCCTCGTGCCGCGACGGTGACGTGTTCGCCGTGCGCGGGGCCGAGTGGGACGCCGGCGTCGACGTGCCGGCGATGGCGAAGGACCGGCGGACGCTCTACCTCGACCCGTCCTTCGACGGCTCCCCGAAGAGCCTGGAGATCCCCTGGGAGGTGCCCTCGGACGTCAAGGAGGCGGCACCGCGCGCCGGTCTGCTCGCCGGCACGGACCGGGGCGGCTTCCTGATCACGCCGAAGGCGCTGCCCCCGTCGCTCGCACCGGGGCTGGAGGGGCACGCCTACCTCAGGCTCGACGAGTCGGTGCCGGACGTCCACGAGCGGGTGCGCAACACGGCGGCGGCCGTGGACCCGCTGGCCTACCCGATGGTCTGGGCCGCCACGGAGCGCAGCGGCCGCTTCGACGCCATCCGCACCGGCCTGTTCGTCGGCGCCGCGTGCGTGCTGGGGCTGATCGGCGCCAGTCTGCTGGTGTCGCAGCTGGAGCAGCTGCGGGAGCGCCGGAAGCTGCTGTCGTCCCTGGTCGCCTTCGGCACCCGGCGCCGCACCCTGAGCCTGTCGGTGCTGTGGCAGACCGCGATCCCGATCACGCTGGGCCTGGTACTGGCCTCGGTGGTCGGCCTGACGCTGGGCACGGTGCTGCTGAAGATGACGGGCACACCGGTCTCCGTCGACTGGATCGGCGTCCTGGCCATGGCCGGTATCGGCGCCGCGGTCGTCCTGCTGGTGACCCTGGCCAGTCTCCCGCCGCTGCTGCGCCTGATGCGCCCGGAGGGCCTGCGGACGGAGTGATCCGGCGGTCCCCGCCCGGGCCGGCCCGCGCGCCCGTCCCGGCGGCACCCACTGTGCCGCCGGGACGGGCGCCGGCGCGTGCGTCAGCCGGTGACGATCCGCACCGGCAGCTCGCGCATCGCCTCCCGCAGGGCACCCGCCAGTTCCTCGTACTCCGCGGAGCGGGCCGCACCCGTGCGCATGGCGAGGGCGATGCGGCGGGTGGGGGCCGGGTCGGTGAAGGCGCCGGTGAGGAGCTGGCTGGAGCGGGACGTCTCCACGCGGACGGCCGTGCGCGGCAGCAGCGTCACCCCGAGGCCGCCCGCCACCAGCTGCACCAGCGTCGACAGGCCGGCGGCCGTGGTCGTCGCCGGGACGCCCGCGCGGCCCGCCTCGCGGCAGATGTCGAGCGCCTGGTCGCGCAGGCAGTGCCCCTCGTCGAGCAGCAGCAGGTTCAGTTCGCGCAGCACCGAGCGCTCGATGCCCTCCCGCCCGCCCAGCGGGTGGTCGAGGGGGGTGACGAGCACGAAGTCCTCGTCGAAGAGCGGGAGTTCCGTCACACCGGGGACGCCGAGCGGCACCGCGAGCAGCAGCAGGTCGAGACGGCCGGACGTGAGCCCCTCCAGCAGGCTCGCCGTCTGCTCCTCGTGCACCTGGAGGTCGAGGGCCGGGTAGCGGTCGTGGACCAGTCGCAGCACCGTGGGCAGCAGGTACGGCGCCACCGTCGGGATGACCCCGAGGCGCAGCGCCCCCGTGAAGGGCGCCCGTACCGCCTCCGCCTCCTCCAGCAGCGCGCCGACCTCGGCCAGCACCGCCTTCGTCCGCACGGCGAGCCGCTCACCCGCGGGCGAGAGCAGCACCTTGCGCGTCGTACGCTCCAGGAGGGTGACACCGAGTGTCTCCTCCAGGGCCGAGACGGCTCCCGAGAGCGCGGGCTGGCTCATCCCGATCGCGGCGGCGGCATCGCGGAAGTGCAGATGCTCGGCGACCGCGGCGAAGGCCCGCAGCTGGGCGAGGCTGGGCTGCCTCTTCTTACCCGACACTAATAGCCACCTCCGATCAACTCGACCGAGTGTAGCTATTTCACTAATCAATGCACCCTGTGCCAACATCAAGAACGTCCAACCCATGGGAAACGCCCGCAATCCGGGTGTTTCTTCGCTGCACTATTGGAGAGCGCGTGCTCACTGTCGGTGACAAGTTCCCCGAGTTCGATCTGACCGCCTGCGTCTCGCTGGAGAAGGGCAAGGAGTTCCAGCAGATCAACCACAAGACCTACGAGGGTCAGTGGAAGGTCGTCTTCGCGTGGCCCAAGGACTTCACCTTCGTGTGCCCGACCGAGATCGCCGCCTTCGGCAAGCTGAACGACGAGTTCGCCGACCGCGACGCCCAGGTCCTCGGCTTCTCCGGCGACTCCGAGTTCGTGCACCACGCCTGGCGCAAGGACCACCCGGACCTGACGGACCTGCCGTTCCCGATGATGGCGGACTCCAAGCACGAGCTGATGCGCGACCTCGGCATCGAGGGCGAGGACGGCTTCGCCAAGCGCGCCGTGTTCATCGTGGACCAGAACAACGAGATCCAGTTCACCATGGTGACCGCCGGCTCGGTCGGCCGTAACCCCAAGGAGGTCCTGCGGGTCCTCGACGCCCTGCAGACCGACGAGCTCTGCCCGTGCAACTGGAGCAAGGGCGACGAGACCCTCGACCCGGTCGCGCTGCTCTCCGGAGAGTGATCCGAGATGTCCCTCGACTCCCTCAAGTCCGCTGTACCCGACTACGCCAAGGACCTGAAGCTCAACCTGGGCTCGGTCATCGGCAACTCCGACCTCCCGGCGCAGCAGCTGTGGGGCACCGTGCTGGCGACCGCCATCGCCTCGCGCTCCCCCATCGTGCTGCGTGAGCTGGAGCCGGAGGCGAAGGCGAACCTGTCGCCGGAGGCGTACCAGGCCGCCAAGTCGGCCGCCGCCGTCATGGCGATGAACAACGTCTTCTACCGCACCCGGCACCTGCTGTCGGACCACGAGTACGGCACCCTGCGCGCCGGTCTGCGGATGAACGTCATCGGCAACCCGGGCGTCGACAAGGTCGACTTCGAGCTGTGGTCCTTCGCGGTGTCCGCCATCAACGGCTGCGGCATGTGCCTGGACTCGCACGAGCAGGTGCTCCGCAAGGCCGGTGTGGACCGCGACACGATCCAGGAGGCGTTCAAGATCGCCGCCGTGGTCGAGGCCGTCGGCGTCACGCTGGACGCCGAGGCGGTGCTGGCCGCGCAGTAGTCCCGCGCCGCGCACACGACACGGGCCCCGCTCACCGATCCGGTGGGCGGGGCCCGTCGCGTGTCGCTACGCCGGTGACGTGTCCGGCGGCGGCGCCTCGGCCTCGGCGGGCCGCGGCGGGTGGTCCGTCGCCGGGGACGCGTCGGTCGACGTCGCCCCGTGCGGCTTCGGGGCCTGCCGCAGGGCCGCTTCCCGCGAGTACGCCCGCAGATAGCCCACGACCGTGTTCGTCACCGCCACCAGCGGTACGGCGACCACCGCGCCGCCGATGCCGGCGATCATGCCGCCGGCGGCCACGGACAGCACCACGGCCAGCGGGTGGACCCGCACCGCGCGCCCGAGGATGAACGGCTGGAGGATGTGCCCCTCGATCTGCTGCACCGCCAGCACCACCACGAGGGTCATGACGGCCGCGAACACGCCCTGCGTCACCAGCGCCACGACGACCGCGAGCGCGCCGGACACCACCGCGCCGACGAGCGGCACGAAGGCGAACAGGAAGATGAACACGGCCAGCGGGACGGCCATCGGCACGTCCAGGAAGTAGATGCCGAGGCCGATGAAGATGGCGTCGATCAACGCCACGATCACCGTGCCCCGCACGTACGCCGTCAGCGTCCGCCACGCGCGCGGGCCGGCCCCGGCGACGCCCGGCCGGGCCGCCGCCGGCACCAGCTTCAGCGTCCACTGCCAGATGCGCTTGCCGTCGTAGAGCAGGAAGAGCGTCGAGAAGGCCGCCAGCAGGATGCCGGTGAGCGCCTCGACGACGACCGTGACGCCCTCCAGGCCGGCGGACGTTATCTGGTCGGTGTTGGCGCCGACCGCCTCGCGCAGGTTCTTGGCGATCTCGTTGATCTGCTTGTCGGTGACGTGGAAGGGGCTGTTCAGCAGCCAGTTGCGCAGCTCGTCGATGCCGTCCTGGACCTGGTCGGAGAGGTTGTCGATGTTCTCCATGACCTGCCAGGTCACGAACCAGCCGATCAGCCCCATCACGACGAACCCGAGGATCGCGGTCAGGGCGGTGGCCGGCCCCCGGGGCACCCCGTGCCGGCGCAGCCGGGCCACGGTCGGCTGGAGCAGCGCCGTGATGAGCAGCGCGGCCACGAACGCCAGCACCACCAGTTGCACGGCGCTGATGACTTTCATCAGCACCCATACGGTGCCCGCGAGGACCAGCAGCCGCCATCCGGCCTCCGCGGCGACCCGTACGCCCCAGGGCACGGCCTGCGCCGGGTCGGGGCGGGTCTGGACCACGAGCTGCTGGTGCGGGCCGAGGTGCTCCACCGACACGTCCGGCGCGGACGGCGGCGCGTGGTCGGCGACCGGCACCGGTCCGTCGTCGGCCTCCGCGCGCCGCGCTTCCTCGCGGCGCTGGTCCAACCGCTTGCTCATCTGCGTCAGCCCGGCGCCGAGCCGGCCGAGCCACCCTGGCACTCGCGACATGATCCGTCCTCTTCCCCCGTCTCTCCTCACCACTCCCCCCTGGAGTCGTTCCGGCACGACCGTACATGGCGGGGACGCGAAAGCCCCTCACCGTAGGACGGTGAGGGGCTGTGCGAGGTTGAGCGGAGCGGGTCCGTTCCCGGGGCGGGCTCAGTACCAGTGGTTGTTCTGCCAGAACGCCCAGGCGTCGCACGGGCTGCCGTAGCGGCTGTCCATGTAGTTGAGGCCCCACTTGATCTGGGTCGCCGGGTTGGTCCGCCAGTCGGCGCCCGCGGAGGAGTACTTGCCCGCCGGCAGTGCCTGGAAGAGGCCGTAGGCGCCGGAGGAGGGGTTGACCGCCTGGTAGTTCCAGCTGGACTCGTGGTCCACGATGTTGCTGAAGCACTGCCACTGGCCGCTCGGCACCATCTGGCGGGCCATGGCCTGGATCTGGCTGGTGCTGTACGAGCTCTGGACGGCGAAGCTGGTCGACTCGCGCTTGGCGTCGCGGCTGGCGGCTTCCTGCTCCGCCTCGCGCTTCTTGGCCTCCTCGGCCGCCTTCTTGGCCTTCTCCTGCTTGGCCACGGCGGTCTCGGCGGCTGCCTTGCGGGCCGCTTCCTCGGCGTCCTTCTTGGCGCTCACGTCCGCGGCGATGGCCTGTACGTCGGCCTGCTGCGTCAGGGACGCGGTCTGCACCTGCGCCTGCTCGCCCATGGGGATGTCCGCGAGCAGCGTCGTGCCTGCTGCCGTCGCCTCCGCGTCGTTGTTCTGCGCGGTGCTGCCCGAGGCAACGCCGACGACGCTTCCGACTGCGGTGACCGCCGTGGCCGAGGCCACTGCGAATCCCCGGACCGAGATCCGGCTCACACGGTTTCCTTCCAGCATCGCCCGCTTCGGTGACCCTCGCGGACGCAATCGTGCCCCTGGCGCAGGCCTCCCCAACTACGGGTCACGGGAGGCACGGGCCCGGTGGACAACTCCCGCGAGGGGAGCGCCGCGTGGTGCTCGGGCGGCATACGACGCTGCTATGGAGTTGGCTCTGGTGCTTCTGGGGCGCCGTACCGCTGGGGGTACAGCTGAGTCGTATGCGGGGCCTGACAGGAAGGAGACTCTGCCGTAACCCGACGGGGTGAGGCAATTCTGTGTTGCGTGTGAAAGCTCACATCCCGTTTGGCCCAGGGGAATTCCGGAAACCCCCACACACGACGACGCCGCCCGGCTAGGCTCTTCGCCTTCCGGACGGCGCCAACCGTCACACAATCGGCCCTCTCGGGACCTGTTTCCTCAGATGTGGCCGTCCTCCAGCATTTCGGTCACAAGTGCCGCGATCTGTGACCTCTCGGACCGCGTCAGGGTGACGTGGGCGAAGAGCGGATGCCCCTTCAGCTTCTCGATGACGGCGACGACTCCGTCGTACCGCCCGACCCGCAGGTTGTCCCGCTGCGCCACGTCGTGGGTCAGGACGACCCGCGAGTTGGCCCCGATCCGGGAGAGCACGGTCAGCAGGACGTTCCGCTCCAGCGACTGGGCCTCGTCCACGATGACGAAGGCGTCGTGCAGCGAGCGGCCGCGGATGTGGGTGAGCGGCAGGACCTCCAGCATCCCGCGCGCGGTCACCTCTTCGATGACCTCCCGGCTGGTGACCGCCGACAGGGTGTCGAAGACCGCCTGCGCCCAGGGGCTCATCTTCTCGGCCTCGGAGCCGGGCAGATAGCCCAGCTCCTGTCCGCCCACCGCGTACAGCGGGCGGAAGACCATCACCTTCTGGTGCTGCCGGCGCTCCAGCACGGCCTCCAGTCCCGCGCACAGCGCCAGCGCCGACTTGCCGGTGCCGGCCCGGCCGCCCAGCGACACGATGCCGACGTCCGGGTCGAGGAGCAGGTCGAGCGCGATCCGCTGCTCGGCGCTGCGGCCCTTGATGCCGAACGCCTCCCGGTCGCCGCGCACCAGGCGGACGTCGCCGTCGGGCGTGACCCGGCCGAGGGCCTTGCCGCGCTCCGACTGGAGGGTCAGACCGGTGTGCACGGGCAGGTCGACGGCCTCGGGGACATGGACCCGGCCCTCCTCGAAGAGCACGTCCACCTGCTCACCCGGCAGGGTGAGTTCGGACATCCCGGTCCAGCCGGAGGCGTCCGTGATGGCGAGCTCGGCGCGGTACTCCTCGGCGAGCAGGCCGACGGAGGACGCCTTGATCCTGAGCGGGAGGTCCTTGGAGACGACGGTGACGTCGAATCCCTCCGCCTGCAGGTTGCGGGCGACCGCGAGGATGCGGGAGTCGTTGTCCCCCAAGCGATAGCCGGTGGGCAGCACGCTGGGGTCCGAGTGGTTGAGCTCGACACGTACGGTGCCGCCGAGGTCCCCGATCGGGATGGGGGCGTCGAGGCGGCCGTGCCGCACCCGGAACTCGTCGAGCAGACGCAGGGCCTGCCGGGCGAAGTAGCCGAGTTCGGGGTGGTGCCTTTTCGCCTCCAGCTCCGTCACCACGACGATCGGCAGCACGACCTCGTGCTCGTCGAAGCGGTTCAGGGCGTTCGGGTCGGCCAGCAGGACGCTGGTGTCGAGAACGTAGGTGCGCCTATCTGGCTTGTGGCGCTTTGTGCTGGTCACCACGGAAGGACGTACCCCCTCGGAAGAGGTCGGGGAGCGACGGAGTGGACGCTGGGCCGGGAGCGCTGCAATGAGCCGACCGATCGACGACCGCCCTGCACTGGCGCGGGCCGCGGACCGGCCCTCCGCCGCGTCTTCCGTGCCGTGACCGCACGGTGGGGCTGGTGCAAAGGGCCTCCCGGGCGGACGGCTCCGTGCCGTCCGCTGAGATCCGACACCCGTGGTTCGGGCGTCGACCTGCTTGGCTTATGCCCGGGAACGAGCGCCGCCATGCCACGACCCAGGACGACGCACCGGTGAACTCCTCATGACGGGCGTCCCGCGCGGAGCGGGACGGAGCGGCGCGAGGAGCCGGGGCGCGGGAGGCAGAAAAAACGGGCCGGTCCGTGGGGGGGAGACGGACCGGCCCGAGGGGGGGTTTCCACCATAACCCTTCGTAAGGGATGTCGCGCGCATCGGCGTGCCACAACTACTCTCCGAAATCGCCCGACAACGCCGGAGTGGCCAGGGAAGCCCTCATTCCGTCGCGAGCGGTGGCCGGAACGCGGCGGATGCGTCGGCGAACGGGGTGGCGGGCGGGACCGGGGAGGCGCCGAGGGTTCCCGAAGGGGCGATCCGGGCGGTACCGCGGGCGGTCCGGCGGACCACGCGTCCCCCGTCGCGGGCCGCCCGCGACTCGTCCGACCGGGTGACACCACCGGCGAACGCCCGCTTGACCGGGCACCGCGCAGCCCCCTCCGCCGCGCGGCGCCACACGCGCAGCTTTGCTCACGCGAATTGCCTGGCCTAGAACTTACGTGACCGGGCGGGCTCGATTCGACCCGCGAAGGCCACCGGTCAATAACGATGTGGAAACCCTGTGCGGATCGAGGGGTGATTCCGCACCTCCCGCCGAACCCGAGGACATGTGCGAAGGTACGCCGTTTACGCCCCGAAGATCCCCTCCCGCCCCGGCTCCACTGGGACAGTTCCTGTCCTACTGCTCCTCTAACGTCGCCTCATGACGACGACGGTGGCGCCCCCTTGGGGCGCGGTGAGCGCGCGACGGCTCGAACGGCAGTTCCTGGCCAAGTCCGCCCGCAAGGGCACGGCGCTCGCCGACGTGGCCGACGCGATGCTCGGAACCCACGCGCAGGTGCTGTCCGCGGCCGAGTTGTCGCTCGGGCTGCGGGCGGACGGGGTGACCCGTGCGGACGTACGGGACGCCCTGTGGCCGACCGGGACGGCCGCCGCACCGGCCTCGCTGGTGAAGACCCACGGTCCGCGCGGGACGGTGCACCTCCTGCCCACCCGCGACCTGGCGATGTGGTGCGCGGCGCTGCCCGCGGTCCCCTCCGGCGCCGCGTCCTTCGCCGCCGACGTACGCCTCGACGAGGAGCGGGCCGATCAGGTCGTGGCCGCGATCGGGGCCGCCCTGGACGGCGCGTTCCTGACCGTCGACGAACTGGGCGAGGAGGTCGTCGCCCGTACGGGCCCGTGGGCCGGCGACCTGGTGATGCCCGCGTTCCAGACCCTGTGGCCGCGCTGGCGGCAGGTGCTGCACCGGGCGGGCCAGTCCGGCGCGCTCTCCTTCGGCCCGAACCGGGGCCGCAAGGTGACGTACACCCGCCCGCCCCGCTTCACCCCCCTGCCGCCCGAGGAGGCGTTGCGGCTCCTGGTACGCCGCTACCTGCACGCGTACGGCCCCGCCACCCCGCAGCACTTCGCCAGGTGGCTCGCGGCACCCGCGGGCTGGGCGCGGGCGCTGTACGACGGCCTGGCCGCCGCGGGCGAGATCGAGGAGATCCGCTTCGAGGGGGCGCCCGCCTGGGTGGTGGCGGGCGACACGGTCTTCCCCGACGGGCCCGCGCGGGACGACCTGCTGCGCGGGGTGCGGCTGCTGCCGTACTTCGACGCCTACGTCATCGCCGCGCAGCCGCGGGAGCTGCTCTTCCCCGGAGCCGCGTACCAACGGGCGCTGGCGGGCGGACAGGCGGGCAACTTCCCGGTCCTCCTGGTGGACGGCGCCGTGGCCGGCGTGTGGCACCAGCGGCGCCGGGGACGGCTCACGACCGTCACGGTCGAACCGCTGGGGCGGCTGACGGCCCGGCAGCGGCGCGAGCTGTCCGCACGGGTGGAGCGGGTGGGCGAGGTCCTGGAGGCACGGGCGGAGCTGGTGGTGGGCGAGGTGACGACGGGCGCGCACGCGTGACCCGCCGGGCGGGCCCTACTCGTGCGGCTTGCGGGCGTCGAAGAGGTGACGCGCGCTGTGGGCGACGAAGGGCCCTTCGCTCTCGATGCGTTCGTGCAGCTCACGCAGCCGGTCCCGGTACCCGTCGACGGTGAAGCCGGGCACCATCCACACGACCTTGCGCAGGAAGTGGACGACGGCGCCGACGTCGTGGAACTCCATCCGCAGCCGTTCGGCGCGCAGGTCGACGACCTCCAGACCGGCCTGCTCGGCGTCGGCGCGCTCACGGTCCGGGTGGCGGTGGTTCCGGTTCTCCTCCGGCAGGCGCCCGAGGAAGTACTCGACGAGCTCGAAGACGCTGGCGGGGCCGACGTGCTGGGCGAAGTACGTGCCGCCCGGCGCGAGCACCCGGGCGATCTCCGTCCAGTGCGGCCGGACGGGGTGGCGGCTCACCACCAGGTCGAAGGCGCCGTCCGCGAAGGGGAAGGGCGCGTCGTCGGGCGAGGCGACCACGGGGACGCCGCGCGGGCGGAGCAGCCTCGTGGCCCCGGCGACGTTGGGCGGCCAGCCTTCGGTGGCGACGACGAGCGGCGGGCGGTGGGGTGCGGCGGCCGCGAGCGCGTGGTCCAGGACCTCCCCGCCCCCCGTCTGCACCTCCAGCACCGCGCCGGCCGCCACCAGCCGTGCGGACAGGGACCGGGCGTACCCCCAGGAGGGCCGCGCCTCGGTGGCCCGGCCCTCGAACCAGGAGAAGTCCCACCCCTCGGTGGGCACGGCGGCGCCTTCGGCCACCAGCTCGTCGAAGGTGCGGGGGCGAGGGGCGGGTGGGTGTGCCATGGGGGCGGATCCGTTCGGCGTCATGGGGGGACGTGGAGCGCGGCGCGGTCTAGACGACCAGGGGCCTGACCTGCTCGGCGGCGAACCGTACGAAGCCCTCCGGGTCGGGCTCGTCGCCGGTCGGCTGGAGGACCACGGTGTCGGCTCCCGCCTCGGCCAGCCGTCGCACGGCCTCGGCGACGGCTGCCGCGTCCCCCGCGACCCCGAGGTCCGGCACCGAGCCGACGCCCTCGGCGGCCAGGTCGGCCCGCAGCCGCTCGCCGGCGCCCGGGCCGGTCGCCGCGAGGAGGTACACGACCACCTCGTGCGGCTCGGTCCGCCCGGCCGCCGCGCGCCCTTCGTCGATGAGCCGACGGGCCTGCCGTACCCCGTCGGGCGGGGTGGACGCGGTGAGCACGGTCCCGTCGGCGGCCTCACCGGCCAGCCGCAGTGAACGGGGGCCGGTGGCGCCGGCGAAGACCCGGACGTCCCGGTCCGGCGGCCAGTCGAGGCAAACGTCGTCGAGCCGGACGTAGCGGCCCTCGGTCGTCACGCGCTGCCCGTGCAACAACGCCCGCAGCGCGTGCAGGTGCTCCCGCAACAGGGTGACGGGCGACTCGGCCCGCGCTCCGACCTGCCCCATCCAGTCCTGCACACCGTGGCCGAGGGCGAGGATCGGGCGGCCGGGGAACATGCGGTGCAGGGTGGCGGCCTCCATCGCGGTGAGCGCCACGTTCCGCAAGGGGACGGGCAGCAGTCCCACGCCGATCCGCGTCCGCTCGGTCCAGGCGAGCGCCGCGGCGGCCGAGGAGACGCCGCCCTCGCGGAAGCAGTCCTCCCAGAGCCACAGCTCCTCGAGGCCGGCGTCATCGGCGGCCTGCGCGACGGCACGCAGCCGCTCGGGGGCGAGTTGGGGGCGGAACACCGCGCCGAGTCCAGTCATGCGACCTTCCTACCTTCGGCGCGGGGCACCGGACAACCGGATTCGGGCGGGCCGGCGGGGGTGTCAGCGGTTGATGGCCTGGATCTCCTGGACGGTGACGGCCTGGGTGGCGCCGAAGGTGCCTTCGGGAAGGTCTCCGCCCGCACCGCCGCTGCCGGTCCAGTGGATGTCCCACGTGACCGTCGCCTGGAGCGGGAACGTCCCGTCGCCCGACGAACGCAGGTACCGCACTCCGCACGGGGGCGTGTCGTTCGCCCTGCCCTTCTCGTACGGCGCCCCGATACGGCCGCCCTCGATCTCGCAGACACCCGAGGCCGGGTAGGTCTCGGCGTCCGGCGTGCCCGGCTCGATGCGCAGGGAAACGGGTTCCGCCGTGGCCGTCGCCTCGATACCGATCTCCTCGATCGACGCGGTGACCGAGACCGGCTTGAACTCGGCACCGTCCAGCCACGCCCACGTCGGAAGGTTGACCTTGGTCGCCTGCGCGGGCGCCAGCGTCACCTCGGTACCCGGAACGCGGATCTCCGCGTACGCCAGCTCGGCGAGGATCTTGGGAGTGACGGCGTTCTCGATGTCCGGGGGCGGGGCGTCGCCCGTGTCGACCCAAAAGTAGTCCTCGTCGCAGGCGTCCCAGCCTGGCGGGTAACTCTTGTTCACGTAAGAGCCCCACCAGTAGCCCTTGCCGGACTTGTCCTTGTTGAAGGCCTTCTTCTCGTCGTCGGCGTTGTACTGCTCCCGCTGCTCGGCATCCCACTCGTGACCCGTGGAGCCCGCCTCCCAGATGGGCTCCAGGTACTTCTGCAACTCCTCGGGCGTGTACTTCGGGGCGTACCAGCAGGCCGGCGGAGTCCACGACACGGGCGACGTCAGAGCCCCGGTGGAATCGCCGGTGCCGTTCTTCGAACGGTCGAAGACGATGCCGCCCACGGTGACGGAGACGGTGCCGTCTGCGCCGGTGTCAGCGCGTTGCTCCGACCCGTCCGTGCCGCCCCCGAACCCCTTTTCCGCATGGGCGGGGCCAACAGCACAGAGACTGAGGGCGACCAGTCCCGCGCCGAGGACCAGGACGTTGCTTCGGTTCATGGCTGGCACTTCGAGCTCCCCCGCTCCGAAACCAGTCGCTCCGTCACCCAGACGCCGTCATTGTTCTTGCGCAGGGTGCCCGCATACACGACATAGCTGTCTTTCGTCACCGATGTGACATCGGTTTTGCCGGTCTTGAGAAACTTGTTGAACGACTTGCTCTGGTCCTCGCAGTACACGATCGAGGCGGTGCCGTCCTTCTTGACGTTGACGCTCTCACGGTAGTACCGGGTCAAGCCGGTCGTACGGGCCTCGTGGTCGACGAAATCCTGGATGTACTTCTGACTTCCGGCGGCGGCTTCCCCTTCGGAGTAGAAGCGATAGGCCTCATGAAGCGGATTCTGCTTCGCGATGGCCATGTCCACGGCCCTGATGCGCTGTTCGGCATCATGCAGCACGGCGTCCTTGACGGGATCACCGGTCTTGTCCCACTCGAAGGTGTACGTGACATCGCCCGGCAACTCGATCTCCGGCCGGTCGGCCTGCGACGTGGCGGATGCGGTCGGCGACGCGGGCGGCGCGGAACTGCCCGTGTCCGCGCCCGCGATCTTGTCGTTGTCGCCGGACGGGCCGTCGTCGCTGCCGCACGCGGACACTGTCAGGGCCGCTGCTGTGGTCAGCGTGAGCGCTGCGAGGAGGGTGGGGCGGCGGCGATTCACGGTGGCTCCTGGGTGGGGCGAGGCTTGTGTCGAGCGGGGCAACGCTATCCACCAGGTTGGAGGGGCACCAGGGGTGGAGAACGCGAACCCGGGGCGCCACAGGGCTCCGCATCCTCCGTACGTGTGCCTTCTCGGGCCATTACGGTTGCATAACGCACACCGGACGGGCGGGAGGGGCAGCGGCATGGGGCGGCGCTGGCGGGACGGGACGGGTGTCCTGGTCGTGCACGGGGAGGGCGGCGCGCATGTCCGCGTTCCGCTGGAGATCGCCGGGTCCTACCGCGCCCGCACGAAGGGGCTGCTGGGGCGCGAATCCGTCGAGGGGGCGATGCTGCTGTCGCCCGCCAACAACGTGCACACCTTCCGGATGCGGATGCCCATCGACGTCGCCTACCTCGACCGGCGGCTGACGGTCATCGCCGTACGCACCATGCGGCCGGGCCTGCTGGGCGCACCGCGCCTGCGCTCCCGGCACGTGCTGGAGGCGGAGGCCGGGGCGATGGCAGGGTGGGGCGTGCGGGTGGGGGTACGGGTGGAGGTCGTGGAGGAGTAGGCGCGGGGCGCCTCCGCGCGGCTGCGGTGTCGGTCCGTCAGGCCTCCGTACGGGGGAAGGAGACCTCGACCCTGCGGTTCTTCTTGCGGCCGGCCTCCGTGGAGTTGTCGGCGATGGGGTACTGCTCGCCGTAGCCGCGGACCTCGTAGGTGATGTCGGCGTCGTTCAGGGTCTGGGTCAGGACGTCGTGCACGGCGTTGGCGCGTTTCCTGGACAGGACGTCGCCGTGGGCGGAGGAGCCGAGGTCGTCGGTGAAGCCGAAGACGCGGACCCTGGTGGCGTTCTGGTTGCTGACCTCCTCCGCGATCCCCTCGATACGGGACTTGGCCTCGGCGCCGAGCTTCGCGCTGTCCTTGCCGAACAGCACCTCGGCCTGCAGCGCGAAGGTGACGTTCGTGTTGGTGTCCTCACGGCGCTCGTCGCCGCTCTGGTCCTCGACGACCGACTTGATGTCCAGCACCTTCGCCTGCGCGAGCGTGGCACCGTCCGGGATCTTGAGGTCCGGGTCGTTGGGGTCCACCTCGACCGGGGCGGAGGCGGAGGGTTCGGTGCCGGGGGGGTCGTTGGGGTCGTCGGCGTGGGCCATGGCAGCCCCGTAAAGACTGGAGCTGAGCAGGACGGTGACTGCCGTAAGCACCAGGGTGAGTCGCGGGGTTGAGGTCATGGCGCGCCTCACCCGGAGATGGAGATGGTCGCGCTGGCGAAGGTCGGCAGTTGGAACGTCACTTCGGTTGTCTCCGTCGGCGGAGCAGGGAACTGCATGAACACCGCCAGGCGGTCACCGGATTTGATCGACGAGAAACCCGCCGTCGTCAGCGGGCGGCCATCTGTGTCGCGCAGCACGTAGTATCGCTTCTTGCCCTTGGAATCCACGAGTGTCGCCCCGCCGAGCGACCTACCGTTTCTGATGATCTCCGTCTCGTTCCCGCTCAGCGCCGACGGGATCGCGACACTCTTGTCGCCATCGTTCTTCAGGTCGCCGTTCACGGTCAGGAAGCCACCCGAATCACGCTCAGCGGAGGAAATACGCAGGATCAGACCGTTGGGCCCCTTCAATTCGGCCAAGGCTTCCTCCGTGCCGCCCTCCTGAGCACTCGGTCCCGACCCGCTCTCCTTGGAGGCGGACGCTGAGGCCTTCGGCTTCTCGTCGTCACCGCCACCACCACAGCCGACGGCACCAGAGGCCAGACCGGCGAGAACGGCCAATGCGAGCATCCCCTGACGGGATGTCCTCGTGAACCGAATGCTCATGACTCCGCTTCCTTCGTCCTCGTCGTTCACTTGTCAGTCGGCCAGATGGACGTCGAAAAGATCCTCGGGCTTCGGCAGGACCGAGAGGTCGTCCGGGTCGAATTCCCAGTCCTCACCCTTGCAGGAAAGCACCGGCAGCACGTCCTCGTCGGCATCCTCGGCGAGCGGCTTGAAGTCGCAACGGGCTTCGATGACGGCTCGCGCGGACTCCGTCGCTTTCTGATCCTCCGTGCCCGGCACGATCGTGTCCCCGACGGTGTCGTTGGTCTCCGCAACGACTGTGTAGCCCAGCATCCCATCGGATCCGCAGTCCACGCTCGCGTCGTTGAGAGCCGCCAACTCGTGAGCTCGCCAGCAGGCGTCGGGGACCGGCACCTCTCCCTCGAAGATGTCCCGCCAGGTGTCGGGATCCAACACGTTTGCGAGCCACTCGTCCGCGAGGTGGTCGCGGGTCTCAAGGGCGGCCGCGAGCGCCGCGGCGTCGGCCGCCGACTGGGCGTCACTTCGAGTGGCTGCGGCCTGCCCCACCGCGAAGTACGCCAATGCCAGCAGAAGCAGGCCTCCCACTACCGTGATGTAGATCGGGAAGGCCTGCCCCGCGTCGCTGTACTCCCGGGTTCGACTCAGCCACCGGTGACTTCGGCGATCTTCGAAGTGATCGCGTCGAAAATCGTCTGCCCGATGTCCGTCCCCGTGATAGCCAGCACGATCGCCACCACCACCGCGATGATCCCCAGGTACTCCACCGCCGTCTGGCCCCTGTCGTCGCGGGCGTGGGTGCGGGTGTGCAGGTAAGCGGTCGTGGTGCGGAGCCAGTTGGTCATGGTGTTCCCCTCCAGGGTGGGCGGTCCTCGGGTCCGAGGGCCGCGGGGCCCGTTCGCAGGCTGTGTCTCGGGCTGTGAGCCGGTCCATCGGGGTCCGTCCCGGAGGCAGGGCACGGTGGTGGAGGTCCGCGGTGGTCGTGCCGGGCGCGACGGGGGTCACGATCTCCACCTCCCCTGACTCCGGTCGGGTCCCCGGCCGGTCGGAAACACCAGACGACGACTGTCTCACAGTTGATTGCAGCTGCGAAAGGATTTGGATGGATGTGGCACTAGTGGGCAATGGATTGCGGGGTGTTGATTTCGTTGTTTCGTGTGCAGTCGCACTCTGTTGGTTGACTTCCTCCCTCGTCCCCGGTCGCGTGGCCGGCATGTGGTCCACCTCCCCTACTCCCCCGTGATGGTCCCGAAGTCCGTCCCCGAGCCCAGGATCAGGCCTGCGCCGAGGAGGATCATCGTGGCCGGGACCATGAAGGTCGTGATCATCATCGTGGCCTTGGGGACCGCGCGGGCGGCCTTGCGGCGGGCGTTCTGGGCGTCCGTGCGGCGCATGTCCTTGGCCAGCGAGACCAGGGTGTCGACGATGGGCGCGCCCAGTTCCTCGCCCTGCTGGAGGGCCGTCACGAACATCGCCACCTGTTCGGAGTCGTTGCGCCGGCGCAGTTCCGCGAAGGCCTCGCGGCGGCTCATGCCGAGGTCCATCTGGCGCAGGGTGATGCGCAGTTCGTCGGCCCAGGGACCCTCGTAGTGGGTGGCGACGCGGTCCAGGGCCTGGCGGAAGCCGAGGCCCGCGCTCACCACGACCGCCAGCACGTCCAGGAAGTCGGGGAGGGTCCGCTCGATGACGTCCTTGCGGATGCGGATCGCCGACCAGATGCCGACCTCCGTCCAGAACGCGCCGAAGGCGAGGAGGAGCAGGGCGACCACGAACTGACCGCGCAGGAGGAAGACGAGGAACCCGACGGCGCCCAGGAAGCCGTAGACCGCGCGGCGGGCGGCGTAGCGGTCGATGGTCAGGCCGCCGGGGTTGCCGGCCAGGTCGATGCGGCGGCGGTACCGGGCGACCAGGGCCGGGCCCATCAGGCGCAGTACGGCGGGCGCGTACCGCATGCCCATGCGGTCGATCAGGGAGTCGACGGCGCCGGTGCGGGTGGAGCCGACCTCCAGGGCGAGGGCCAGGTCGCCGGGGAGTTTGACGTCGGCCCGGTACATGCGGATGCCGGCGAAGACCCCCCAGACGCTCAGGGCCATGAGCAGGGCGAGCAGGAGACCGAGGGTCATGGCGTCACCTCCTCAGACGTCGATGCGGGACAGGCGGCGGATGAGGACGAAGCCGACGGCGTAGAGCGCGAAGGCGATGATCACCGCGGCCTGGCCGGCCGGGGATCCCGTCATGCGTTCCAGGGCGCCGTCCTTCACCCCGTTCATGAGGAACAACGAGCCGACGCCGAGGACGGGGACGGCGTACGAGGTCATGCTGACCTGGGAGAGCTGGGTGCGGACCTCGCGCCGGGTCTCCTTGCGCTCCTCCAGCGTCTCCGTCAGGTTGCGCAGGGCGCTGACCACTTGGCCGCCCGCGCGGTTGGACAGGACGAGGGTGGTGACCAGGACGACGAGTTCGCGGGAGGGGAGGCGCTCGCCGAGTTCTCCGAGGGCGTCGTCCATCGCGGCGCCGAGGGCCAGTTGGTCGGCCACCTTGCCGAGTTCCTCGCCCGCCGGGGCCTCCAGCTCCTCCGCGGCCATGCCGATGGCGGTGCGCAGGGCGAGGCCCGCCTGGGTGGCGTTGGCGAGGATGCGGGCGAGTTCGGGGAGCTGGTTGATGAACTTCTCGATGCGTTTCTGGCGCTGCCAGTTGAGGAACTGCACCGCCACCGCGATGCCGAGCAGGCCGGCGAGCGGCCCGAAGAAGGGCGCGAGGGCGGCCTGGCCGATCAGCCACAGACCGGCCACCGCCGCGAGCATGTACGCGAAGAACTCACCGGGCGTGACGTCCAGGCCGGTCGCCGCCAGGCGCAGTTCCAGCTGCCGGCCGAGCTTGGTGCGGCGCAGGCGGCGGTCCAGGGTCCGGAAGCGGCGCGGACGGCCGGAGGGGGTGAGCCGGCCCGTGGCGGAGAGACGGTCGACCAGGGCGTCGCGCTGGGCCTTGCCGGCGGCCCACGAGTGCAGGCCGACGACCGCCAGGGTGCAGGTGAGCAGCGTGATGCCGGTGGTGAGCGTGACGAGCGTGTCCAGTTCCATCGGGCGGTACCTACTCGGTTTCCATCGGTTCGGTTCCTACCTGGCTTCTCGGGTGGCGAGCTGGTCCGCGGTGTGGGCCACGCCGAAGGCCTGCGGGATGGGCTGGCTCGCCATGTAGAGGCGTTCGGCGGTGCGACGCGGGAGGGGGTAGTACTCGAAGACGCCGTCGACTCGGCCGTCGGCGGACATCGGCCGGGCGTTGAAGCGGGC
Organism: Streptomyces sp. NPDC041968; assembly: GCF_055589025.1. Taxonomy (NCBI): domain Bacteria; kingdom Bacillati; phylum Actinomycetota; class Actinomycetes; order Kitasatosporales; family Streptomycetaceae; genus Streptomyces; species Streptomyces sp. NPDC041968. Next base: position 394,564 of record NZ_JBVJCB010000006.1, read on the forward strand.
GGCCGTGGCCAGGCGGTACGGCTCGCCGCCGTGGCTGGCCAGCAGGGCGATCTCGGTGATGCGGCGGGCGCCGTCGGCGAACCGGGTGAGCTGGACGAGGACGTCGACGGAGCTGTTGATCTGGTCGTGCAGGGCGACGAAGGGGATCTCGACGTCCGACATGGAGGCCAGGGTCTGGAGCCGCATCAGGGCGTCCTCGGCGCTGTTGGCGTGGACGGTGGCGAGGGAGCCGTCGTGGCCCGTCGACATCGCCTGGAGCATGTCCAGGGACTCGCCGCCGCGGACCTCGCCGACGACGATGCGGTCGGGGCGCATGCGCAGGGAGTTGCGGACGAGGTCGCGGATGGTGACGCGGCCCTGTCCCTCGACGTTCGGCGGGCGGGACTCCAGGCGGATGACGTGGGCCTGTTGGAGCTGGAGTTCCGCCGAGTCCTCGATGGTGATGATGCGTTCGGTCTCGGGGATCAGGCCGGAGAGGGCGTTGAGGAGGGTGGTCTTCCCGGTGCCGGTCGCGCCGGAGACGATGATGTTGAAGCGGGCCCGCACCAGGCCGGCGAGCAGGTACAGCATGTGCTCGTCGAGCGAGCCGAGGCCGATCAGTTCCTGGAGGGTGAAGGAGCGGGGGAAGCGGCGGATGGTGAGGGTGGCGCCGGTGAGGGACAGCGGCGGGATGATGACGTTGACGCGCTCACCGGAGGGGAGCCGGGCGTCGACCATCGGGTTGGACTCGTCGACGCGGCGGTTGACCGTGGAGACGATGCGTTCGATGGTCTGCATCAGCTGGTCCTCGGAGGCGAAGCGCAGCGGGAGCTGCTCGACGCGCCCCCCGCGTTCGACGAAGATCGCGTCGGGGCCGTTGACCATGATCTCCGTGATCGAGGCGTCCTCCAGCAGCGGTTCCAGGATGCCGAGGCCGAGGGCCTCGTCCACCACCCGGCGGATCAACTGGGAGCGTTCGACGGTGGACAGGACCGGGCCCTCGCGGCTGATGATGTGCCCGAGGACCCGCTCCAGGCGGGCCCGGCGCTCGGCCGTCGCCAGCGAGCTCATCTCGGCGAGGTCGATCTCCTCCAGGAGCTTGGTCCGGTAGGAGGCGACCAGGTGCGTGTCCTCGCCCCGGCTGCCGTGCTCCTCGGGGGAGTGGATGCGTGCGCGCAGGCTCATGCGTGTCCGGCTCCTCGGTCAGTGGTCCAGGGGCATGGTGGCGGTTCTGGTGGCGTCCCCGAAGTCCCAGCCGGGCACGATCGAGGGGATCTCGACGGTGGCGGTGACCGTCACCTCGTCGCCGCCCTGCGCCTCCGTGCAGTTCGTGCCGCCGGCCAGCCAGCCGCTGACGGCCACCGCGCACGCCGCCTCCGCGCTCCGGTCGAGCGAGGCCCCGCGTGCGCCGGCCCGGGCGGCGGTCCCGGCCTGCTGGGCGGCGTACGCGATCAGGCCGAGCTGGACGACGGCCATGCCGACGATGATCAGGATCGGGAGGAAGCCGAGGTACTCGATGGCCACCTGGCCCCGGTCCCTCGCCCGGCCGCGCACGGAGTACGGCATCTCAGTCGTCCTCCTCCTCGACGGCCCCCGCGTGCCCGTGCACGGTGTAGGGGAAGCTGACCGTGCCGGGGAAGAGGATGGGCACCTCGATGCGTACGTCGGCGGTGACGTACCCGCCCCCGGTGCCGCAGTCCACGCCGGCGCCCCCCTCCCACGCGCCCGGCAGCTTGTCCCGGCCCGCCTCCTGGCAGGCGCTCTGCCGAGCCCCCGGGTCGGCGGCCGTCGCCGCCCGTACCGCCTCGTCCGCAGCATTACCCGCGAGCGTGTAGGTGTATCCCACGAGGGCGAGCTGCCACAGCACCACCAGCGTGACGATGATGGTCGGCAGCATGCCGAGGAACTCCACGGTGACCTGGCCCCGGTCCCGGCGCGCAGGTCGGAGTGCCTCGCCGCGGATGCGGGCCCGTGACGCGCTCATCCCCCGCCGTCCTTCCGCCGTCGGACGCCCGTGGCCCCCCGGTCGCCGCGGAACCGGCCGGCCTTGCGGTCGGGCTCGGCCGCCCGGACCAGGCCCAGTTCGCCCGCGAGGGCCCACAGGGCCTGCTTCACCGTGCTCCGGCTGTCCAGTTCGTGGACGCGGCCGGCGTCCACGGCGCCCTGGAGCTCCTTGAAGTTGGCGGGGACGGTGGTGGCGGCGATCAGCGTGCCGGTGATCTTCTGGATCAGCGCGGGCTGGATCTCCGTGCCGCGGGTGTGCCGGTTGACGACCACGGTGGTTTCCTCGGCCTTGCGGATCTGCAGCCGGTCCCACATCCGCACCGCCCGCTTGGCGCCCCGCACGGCGACCACGTCGGGGGTGGTGACCAGCAGCGCCGTGTCCGCCGTCTCCACGGCCGCCGCGCCCGCCCCGCCGAGCTGGGCGCCGCAGTCGATGACGACGACCTCGTAGCGGGAGCGCAGGGCGCCGACGATCTGGCGGGCGGCGCGGTCGGTGACGTCCTCGCCGCGCTCCCCTTCGCCGGGGGCGAGCAGCAGGGCTAGTCCGGTGTCGTGGCGGAAGACGGCGTCGGCCAGGACGCGCGGGGAGATGTCGGTGATGGTGGCGAGGTCGGCGACCGACCGGCGGAACTGGACGTCCAGGTAGGAGGCGATGTCGCCGGTCTGGAGGTCCATGTCGACCAGGGCGGTGGGGCGGCCGGACGCCTGGGCGGCGAGGGCCAGCTGGATCGCCGTCAGGGAGGTCCCCACCCCGCCCTTGGCGCCGCTGACCGTGACGACGGTGCCGCCGGCCCCGGTGAAGACGTCGCCGCCGCTGCCCAGGTGCCGGCGGACGCCCACGGACCACTGGGCGACCGCGTGGACGCGGCTGGCGAGTTCCTCGTAGCTGAGCGGCAGGGCGACCAGGCCGCGGGCGCCGTGGTCCATGGCGGCCTGGAAGAGGGCCGGGCCGGGATCGGAGGTGACGAGGATGACGCCGACGGCCGGGAAGCGCAGGGCGACCTCGCGGATCAGCTCCAGGGCCGGCACCGGGCCGATGCGCTCGTGGACGACGACGACCTCGGGCAGTTCGTCGACCGACTCGGCGGCCAGTCGGGCGAGGGTGTCGACGAGCTGGGTGGAGTCGACGACCGGGGCCACCGGTTCGGCGTCGGGGAGCTGGCTGAGCAGGGTCGTGACGGACCGTACGGCGTCCGCGTCGCCGACTGCCGGGAGGATCCTCGTGGGCATACGGGTCTCACTTGTCCTTCGCGAGTTCGTACGTCCGGTCCTTGTCCGGGACCGTGGTGCCGCCGCCGGGCGCCACCAGCGCGAGCCGGACCCGCTGGGCGAACGACTCGGCGTAGGTGATGCGCTGGGCGTCGATGGTGGACAGGGCGAAGGTGATGGGGACGGCGTCGGTCGGTTCGCGGTCGCGGCTGTCCTCGTCGGGCTTCAGCGGGGTGAGGTCGCCGACGTCGATGACCCGGGCGTTCGTCACGATGATCTTGGACTGGGCGGGGTCGCCCTCGCGCGCCCCCTCGAAGGTGGCGTAGACGTTGACGGTGGAGCCCGGTGTGATCTTTCCGGCGACGCCGGTCGCCGCGTCGATCATGATGGCGACCTCCTGCTGCCCCGGCTGGAGGGCGGGCTGATCGACGATCATGTCGCTCTGGAGCAGCGAGCCCGCCTTGAGCGTCGTCACCGCGATCTTGCCGCGGACCTGTCCGAGGTCGGTGACGGCGTTCTCCGACAGCCAGCGCTCGGGCATCTGGATCTTCTCGAACTGCCCCGCGTCGAGGGGCGTGTAGGGCTGCACCTCGTTCTTGAGCCGATAGGCGGTGACCTCGGGCCCGACCTTGGACTTCACGTCGTTGACGACGGACAGCACGCCGGCGAAGGCGCCGAGGGCGCACAGGACCGACAGGATCAGCAGGATGATGCCGCGGCGCTGACGGGAGTTCATGAACCGTGCAACCTCATTGGGGGAATCGGTCGAGCCGGATCGGATGGCGGGGCGGGGGGGGCGCGGGCGGGGCCTTGCGGGCCTACCCCGTGAGCGCGCGTCTCTCCCGGTGCTGGAGGGAGCGGCCGGAGTCGGGCCGCCGCTCGTACTCCGGCGGTGTCGCGGAGCAGAAGACGCAGCGGTCGCCGATGACGTCGATGCCGCACCAGTGGCACCGGCTCTGCCGCACCGAGGTGACCAGCTGGTACAGGACGGAGAGGTCGGGGAGGTAGGCGCAGAACTCGGTCAGCTTGCCGGTCCCCCACCAGCGCGCGGACTCGGCGGGCAGCGGCGCCTCGCGCAGCCCCTGCGCACGCCAGGAGGGGGCGAGGGTGCCGGTGACCCAGTCGGAGGGGAGCTGCCCCTTGGCGACCAGCAGCCACGTGCCGAACTCGGGCCCGTCCAGGGCGGCCTCCGGGCCGATCCGCACCAGCTGCGGCACGGGGTGCGCCACGACCCCGAACTGGCTGCCGGGCATCCAGGACCTGGCGTGCGACTTGAGGCCGACGGGGACGTGGTCGAGCCGGGCGACGGAGCCGAGGAGCGCGCCGGCGTGGAGGTAGTGGGTGAGCAGGCGGCCGGCCGAGGCCAGGACGCCGGGGCTGAGGTCGCAGGAGGCGAGCTGCCTCAACTGGCGTGCCAGCACGGCGAGTCCGAGCGGCGGCAGCGGTGGACGGAACAGGGCGATCCGGTCGGTCTCCAGGAGGGCGCGGACGGTGTGCAGCCGCCGCTCGACGCCCGTCGGGACGGCCCGGGAGCACACCACGATCAGGTGCCCGTGCAGGTCGACCAGCGACTGCAGCTCGGCCAGCACCTGGTCCAGCGGACGCCGGTCCACGTCCTGGAGCACGACCGCGGGCAGCGTCCGCTCGTCGTGCGGCGGCAGCGCCATGTCGGCACTGGTCACGGCAATGGCAGTTGGCACGCGCGGCTCCCCGTCTCCCCATGGCCGTCGGTCCACCGGCGTAACTCCGGCACACCCGGATGACTTCACTGCGTGACTACCTGAGCACTGTATCCACGCGCCTGTGACCGGAGAACAGCGTTTCCTACAGCTGTGGAACAACTTGTGATGTACAAGGTGCGTCAAATCAGGACAGGTTGAGCATTTCCCGGTCGCCTTCGCGCCCACCCCCGACCCTCCCCTCCCGGCGCTCACCAAGTCCGCGGCCTGAGCGCCAAGTTGGTCCGGACCTACCCCTTGACACCCTCAATTGGTCTGGACCACCTTGGGCGGACACACCGCAACGCCCCCACATCCCCAGCGGAGGCCCCCATGGAGCCCGTACGCAGACGGCCCGGCAGACGCACGCAGTTCTGGGCGGGAGCCGTCACCGCCGCGCTCGCCCTCTCGGTCACGGCCGTCGGTCAGGCGTCCGCCGCCGACGTCAACAACGCGAAGAACGCCGGCTTCGAGGCCGGACTGAGCGACTGGTCCTGTTCCGCGAACAGCGGCACGACGGTCTCCTCCCCGGTGCACGGCGGCTCGGCCGCGCTCAAGGCGACGCCGAACGGCCAGGACAACGCCCGCTGCTCCCAGACGGTGAAGGTCAAGCCCGGCTCGACGTACACCCTGGGCGCCTGGGTGCAGGGCGGGTACTCCTACCTGGGCGTCACGGGCACGGGCACGACGGACGTGTCCACCTGGACCCCCGACTCGGCTTCCTGGAAGCAGCTGTCGACCAGGTTCACCACGGGCTCCTCGACGACCTCGGTGACGGTGTACACCCACGGCTGGTACGGACAGGCGGCCTACCACGTCGACGACCTCTCGGTCTTCGGTCCGGACGGCGGCGGGGGCGGCGACGGCCCCGGACCCACCGTGCCGGGCGCCCCGGCGGGCCTGAACGTCACCGGTACCACCTCGTCGTCGGCGTCCCTGGCCTGGAACGCGGTCTCCGGCGCCACCGGCTACAGCATCTACCGCAACGGCACGAAGGTGACCGCGGTGACCGGCACCTCGGCGACGGTGACCGGCCTCGCGGCGGCCACCTCGTACTCCTTCCAGGTCACGGCGACGAACGCGGCGGGCGAGTCCGCGAGATCGGCGACCGTGACGGCCCGCACCACCGAGCAGGGCGGCGGCGGGGGCGGCGACCTGCCCAAGCACGCGGTGACCGGCTACTGGCAGAACTTCAACAACGGGGCGGCGGTCCAGCGGATCTCGGACGTCTCCTCCCAGTACGACATCATCGCGGTCTCCTTCGCGGACGCGACGACCACCCCGGGCGCGGTCACCTTCAACCTCGACTCGGCCGGGCTCGGCGGCTACACCGTCGACCAGTTCAAGGCCGACGTGCGGGCCAAGCAGGCCGCCGGGAAGAAGGTCATCATCTCGGTCGGCGGCGAGAAGGGCACCGTCTCGGTGAACGACTCCGCCTCCGCGACCAACTTCGCCGACTCGGTGTACGCCGTGATGCAGGAGTACGGCTTCGACGGCGTCGACATCGACCTGGAGAACGGCCTCAACCCGACCTACATGACGCAGGCCCTGCGTGCCCTGTCGGCGAAGGCCGGGCCGGACATGATCCTCACGATGGCGCCGCAGACCATCGACATGCAGTCCACGTCGGGCTCGTACTTCCGCACCGCGCTGAACGTGAAGGACATCCTCACGGTCGTCAACATGCAGTACTACAACAGCGGCTCCATGCTGGGCTGCGACGGCAAGGTCTACTCCCAGGGGACGGTCGACTTCCTCACCGCGCTGGCCTGCATCCAGCTGGAGAACGGCCTCGACGCCTCCCAGGTGGGCCTCGGCGTGCCGGCCTCCACCCGGGCGGCCGGCGGCGGCTACGTCGCACCGTCGGTGGTGAACGCCGCCCTGGACTGCCTCACCAAGGGCACCAACTGCGGCTCCTTCAAGCCGTCCAGGACCTACCCCGATCTGCGGGGCGCGATGACCTGGTCCACCAACTGGGACGCGACGGCGGGCAACGCCTGGTCCAACGCGGTGGGCGCCCACGTGCACGCGCTGCCGTAGGCCCCCTGGTGCGGTCCGGCCCCCGGCGCTCGGAGCGCCGGGGGCCTTTTCCGCACCGGCCCTCCGCCTCGGTCACTGCCGCGCTCAGGGAGGTCGCCCTCGGTCGGGGCGGGAGGCGCTGAGGTGGGCACCCCCGCCGACCGCCGGCATCGACGTCGGCGCCGGCGGTCGACGGGGCACGGTCACCCCCCGAAGGTCACCACCAGGCGGCCGTCCGCGGCGAAGGACCAGCGCGGGGCTCCGGCGTACGAGGAGCAGCGGGAGCCGTTCGAGCCGGACCAGAACTGGTTGGACGCGTCGGCGTTGCCGATGATCCGGTCGTTCGAGCCGCTGTCGCACGAGGTGTTGTTCCGGAACACGGAGTCGCCGTCGTCGAAGTTGAAGTTGCGTTCCTCGTTGCCGACGCTGACGTTGTCCGACACCTGCATGGTGCCCGGGTTGCTGTTGTAGGTGAACCCGTGCTTGCCGTTCCCGTAGGCGATGCTGCGCCGGACGACGTGGTCGACCTCGATGTCCTCGCCGCCGAGCTTGTAGCCGTTGCGGTCGCCGTTGCCCGCCTGGGAGCCGTCGCTGAGGGTGCCGTTCTCGAGGGCGAGGGAGTCCTCGATGGTCACCGCTCCGATCGCGCCGGTGTCGGACTTGGTGTAGAGGTCCCAGCCGTCGTCGATGTTGTTGTGGGCGACGGCGTAGCGGAAGACGTTGCCGGGGCCGGAGGTGAGCTTCGCGGCGAAGCCGTCGGCGTCCTCGCCGTCGGAGTCGGCGTTGTCGTGCGAGACCGCGCTCAGCACGAGGTTGTTCGACGGCCACTGGGCCTTGGGCGTGCTGGAGAGCATCCGGGACAGCTGCAGGCCGGTGTCCCGGTTGAAGCGGGTCACCGTGCGCTCGAAGATGTTGTTGCTGCCGCCGACGAAGATGCCGTTGTCGCCGGCGCGCTCGACGACGAGGCCCTTGACGTGCCAGTACGAGCCGTTCACCGCGAGGCCCCGGTTCGCCGGGTCCTCGCTCTGGGCGGAGAAGTTCAGCACCGGGGTCTCCCCCGGGTAGGCGGCGAGTGTCTTGCGGGCCGCGGAGGTGCCGTCGTTGCCCTGCGGGACGGTCACCGTCTGGGAGTAGCGGTAGGTGCCGCCCCTCAGGTAGATCGTGCCGCCGGGGGCGACACGGGTGAGCGCCGAGGTGAGCGTGGTCGGGTCGGACGCCGTGCCGGTGGCGCCGTCGGTGCCGTTGGGGGACACGTGGAGGGTGCCGGTGGTGGGGGGCGGGGTGGTGGTGCCGCCGTCCGTCTCCACCTCCACGTAGTCGATGTTGGGCAGGCCGGCCGAGGTGGTCGGGGTGAGGCGGACGGTGTTGCCGCCGGCCCTCAGGGGCACCTCGAACTCCCGGGTCGCCCAGGTGCTCCACGCGCCGGTGCCCTCGAAGGGCGCGGAGGCGACCGTCGTGCCGTTCACGACGATGTTCGCGGGGCGCTGCGTGCCGGTGCCGTTGGCGAAGCGCACCCGGAGGGTCGCCGTGCCCGCCGCGGGGGCGTCGACCGTGAACTGGGCGTGGGCTCCCGTCGCGTTGGTGCCGTTGCAGAACCCGCCGCCCGAGTAGCCGGACCAGTCGGAGTCGACGGTGCCCGTGCAGCTCGCCGGGGCGGATTCGGCCTCGTAGCGGGTGGTGGCGGCCTGCGCCGGGTTGCCGGACAGGGCGACGAGCGTTCCGGCCAGGAGGCCGGCACTGGCGATGACGGGTCTGCGAAGCATCGTGGGTCTCCGGATCGTCGATGAGCCATGAGTGGGCCGCGGAAAGGGAAAGCGCTTTCACGCAAGCTACGACCGTGTTGCGGACACGTCAACGGTTGGGTACGTGATTGCCGTTCATGGTCTTGAACATCGACGGGACGCGGTGGCCGCCATGCCGACGGCGGTGTCGTCGACATGGCGGCCGGATGGGAACGAGACCCCTAGAAGAACTCCGACCACGGCTGGTCCCAGACCTGCTTCACGCACAGCACCAGGAACAGCAGGCCGGCGACGGCCAGCATGCCGTTGCTCAGCCGGCCGTTGCGCCACTCGCGCGGTGTGCGACCGGAGTTGAGGAGCCACAGCAGGGTCAGGGCGAGGAAGGGCATGAAGGCGGCGCCCAGGACGCCGTAGATGATGATCAGGCGGAAGGGCTCGTCCTGGAAGAGCAGGACCATGGGCGGGAAGGTGAGCCAGAGCAGGTAGGCGCGGAAGGCCCAGGAGCGTTCGCGCCGCCCCGAGGCCAGTTCCTCGCCCCTCGCCTGACGCTCCCCCCGCTGCCGGGACAGGAAGTCGGCGAACATCAGGCTCACTCCGTGCCAGACGCCGATCAGCGAGGTGAAGGACGTGGCGAAGAAGCCGACCAGGAACAGCTTGCCGGTCGCCGTCCCGTACTCGTCCTCCAGGATGTCGCCCAGCTGGATCAGGCCCTTGTCCCCGCTCGCGATCGCGATGTTCGCCGAGTGGAGCAGCTCCGCGCCGACGAAGAGCATGGCGACGACGAAGATGCCGGTGGTGGCGTAGGCGACCCGGTTGTCCAGGCGCATGACCTTCATCCAGCCGGTGTCGGTCCAGCCCTTGGCGTTGACCCAGTAGCCGTACGCGGCGAGCGTGATGGTGCCGCCCACACCACCGATCAGGCCCAGGGTGTTGAGGACGGAGTCCTTCTCGTCCGGCAGGACGGGGAGGAGGCCGGCGAAGGCGTCGCCCAGGTTGGGCGTCACACGGATCGCGAGGTAGACCGTCACCACGAACATGACGCCCACCAGGACCGTCATGACCTTCTCGAAGACCGCGTACTTGTTGAACCAGACGAAGACCAGGCCGACCAGGCCGCACGCGATGCCCCACCACTCCAGGTCCATCACGTCCGGGAACAGCGCCTGCAGCGGCAGGGCGCTGGACGACATCGCCGCCGCGCCGTAGACGAAGCCCCAGATCACGGTGTAGACCCCGAAGAACCAGGTGGTCCAGCGGCCGAGGCTGGCCCAGCCGTCGAAGAGCGTGCGGCCGGTGGCCAGGTGCCACCGGCCGCAGGCCTCCGCGAGCGAGATCTTCACCAGGCAGCCGAGGACCGCGGCCCACAGCAGGGTGTAGCCGAAGTTGCTGCCCGCGATGAGCGTGGCGACGAGGTCGCCGGCGCCCACACCGGTCGCCGCCACGACGATGCCGGGGCCGATGTAGCGCCAACTGGACTTACGGGGAGCCGAGTCGGTGCCGCCCGGCCCGCCGGTGTCTGCGATGTTGCCCGTGGTGTCCGCCATGCGGGCCAACCAAGCCCATGACCGCCGGTGGGACAAGAGGGCGTGCGCGGATCTTCACCCGATGCGCTTACTCGTCGCCGTCGGCCTTGCCCTTGGCGCCGTTCTGCGCATCAGACTCCGCGCCGGCCTGGGCACCGGGCTTCTCGTCGTCCCGCGCGTCGGCCTGCGCGTCGTCCCGCGCGTCAGGCTCCGCGCCGGCCTGCGCGTCGGACGTCGCGTCGTCCTCGAAGTACGCGTCCAGGACCTCGTCCAGGGCGGACTCCCACTCGGGGAAGAGGCTCCTGGACTTCGCCTCGATCTCGATCGGGTACCAGCGGCGGTCGGGCGTGTGCACCGTCACCGTGAACCTCTTGCCGAAGCGTCCCGTCTCCGTCTCCACGGCGCCGACCTCGTCCCAGCGGAACTCGCAGCTCTGGTCGTCGAGGGACAGGCGTACGCCCCTGTGGTCGGCGACGATCCTGGCGCGGCGGTCGGACGCCTCGAAGACGGGGCCGTCGGGGACCTCCTCGTCCGGTTCGCCGGACTGCTCGGCGGACTCCCCGGCGGGCTCCGCGGCGGACGGGTCCCCGACCGGGGCCTCCGCCGCGTCGCGGACCTCCCCGGGCCCCGTCCCGGACTCCGCCTCCGGCTCGTCCGCTTTCGCGTCCTCCGGCTCGCGGGTCACGGGCGCGGTGAGCCCGGGGATGAAGGCCGGGTCGAATCCGGCGCCTTCCAGGGGCTGGCTCGTCGATCCTCTGCGCTGCTCCACAGCGGGCAGTATGGTCGACGATCCTGTGCCGGACACAGCCAGCCCCAACTTCGTTATCAGACGCCTACACGAGACGTCCGTCCGAGTGCCCGCGCGAGCGCCCGGGTGAGCGCCCGCACGGGACGCCTACACGAACAGGCTGAGCAGCGCCGCGACCACGAAGCCGGCCACCGACAGCACGCTCTCCAGCACGGTCCACGTCTTCAGGGTGTCCCGTTCGCTGATGCCGAAGTACTTCGCGACCATCCAGAACCCGCCGTCGTTGACGTGCGAGGCGAAGATGGAGCCCGCCGAGATGGCCATGATGACCAGGGCGACGAACGCCTGCGAGTGGTCCCCCTCGGCGAGCAGCGGCGCCACGATGCCCGCGGTCGTCACGATGGCGACCGTCGCCGAGCCCTGGGCGACCCGCAGGACCAGCGAGATCAGGTAGGCGAGGACGATCACCGGGAGGCCGACGTCGTTGAAGGTGTCCGAGAGTGCCTGGGCGACGCCGCTGGCCTTGAGGACGGCGCCGAAGATGCCGCCCGCGCCGACCACCAGCAGGATGTTGCCGACCGGCTTCAGCGAGGCCGTCGAGACGGTCTCCAGGGACTTGCGGGACCAGCCGCGCCGGATGCCGAGCAGGTAGTAGGCGAGGAACAGGGCGATGGTCAGCGCGACGAACGGGTTGCCGAAGAACTCGATCACCGAGCGGAGGGTGGACGGGTCCAGGGCGATGGAGGAGAAGGTCGCGGCGAGGATCAGGACCAGCGGGGTGCCGATGATGCCGAGGACCGTGCCGAGGGCGACCGGGCTCTCGTGCGGTGCGACGCCGGCCTTGGTCTGCTCGTCGATGACGGCCTGCTTGGCCTCCTCGGCCGCCTCGACCATGTCCTGCGGCACGGGCACGAAGATGCGGCGGCCGATCCAGGCGGAGAACACCCAGGCGGCGAGCACGGCCGGGATGCCGCAGACGACACCCATGAGGATCACCCAGCCGAGGTCCACGTGCAGCAGTCCGGCGGCGGCGACCGGGCCGGGGTGCGGCGGCAGGAAGGCGTGGGTCATCGACAGGCCGGCGAGCAGCGGCAGGCAGTAGAGCAGGATCGACTTGCCGGAGCGCTTGGCGGCGGCGTAGACGATCGGCGCGAGGACGAAGATGCCGACGTCGAAGAAGACCGGGATGCCGAAGATGAGGCCGGTCAGGCCCATGGCGAGCGGGGCGCGCTTCTCGCCGAAGAGGCCCAGCAGCCGGCCTGCCAGCACCTGGGCGCCGCCGCTGACCTCCAGGATGGCGCCGAGCATGGTGCCCAGGCCGATGATGATGGCGACGTGGCCGAGGATGCCGCCCATGCCGGACTCGATGGTGGAGACGGCGTCGGACTTCTGGACGGTGCCGAAGAGTTCGGTGACCGACAGGCCGGCGAGCAGGCCGACGGCTATGGAGACGGCGAGCAGCGCGACGAAGGGCTGGAGCCGCACCTTGATGATGAGGAAGAGCAGGAGCGCGATGCCGATCGCGGCGACGGTCAGCAGGCCCGCCGTGCCGTCGATCAGGTGGAGCAGGCCACCGGTGTGCGGTGGGGTCTGAGCGGGGGCGGAAGCGGCGAGCTGGAGGGACGGGTAGGACATACGGGGGTCCTCTGGGTAAACACATACTGCTTTCGGGCAGGGCGGGGCGCGGCACGGCGCCCCCGGAGGGGGTGGGGGCACCGTGCCGTGCGACAGACAGGCAGACGGAACGGAAGGGCGACCGGGGAAGGGTCAGCCCAGGACGGCCAGCGCGTCGATCTCGATGAGGAGGCCGGCGGGCAGACCGACGTACACGGTCGTGCGCGCGGCGGGGGCCTGGGTGAGGCCCTGCTCCTCGAAGTAGGCGTTGTAGATCTCGTTCATCTCGGCGAAGTGGTCCACGTCCGTGAGGTAGACGCGGATCATCATCACGTCGTCCCAGGAGGCGCCGCCCTCCTCCAGGATCGCCTTGACGTTGGCGAGGGTCTGGAGGGTCTGCTCGCGCAGGGTCGGGCCGGCCGGGGTGGGGGCCTTGCCCTCCTCGTGGGGGAGGAAGCCGACCTGGCCGGCGACCTGGAGGATGTTGCCCTTCTTCACGCCGTGGGAGAACTTCGCCGGCGGGACGGTGTGGGTCGCGGGCGTGAGGGCGGTCTTGTCGGTCATACCGTGTCCTTCTCGGGGTGGTGCTCGGGGTGCTGCACGGGGGTCCTGCCGGAGTACTCGCCGCTGATCGCGTCCGCCGTACGGCGCACCAGCGGGAGCAGGGTGAGGAGTTCGTCGGCCGTGACGACGACGTTCGGCGCGGAGACCGACATCGCGGCGACCACCCGGCCGTCGGCGCCCCGGATGGGCGCGGCGACGCAGTTGATGGACTCCTCGTGGCCACCGAGGTCGGTGGCCCAGCCCTGTTCGCGCACCTTGGCCAGCTCCTTGACGAAACTGTCGGCGTTCGGCGTCGAACGGGCCGTGTACAGGGGGTAGTCGAGCTTCTCCGCGAGGGCGCGGCGCTCGTTCTCGGGGAGGTCGGCCAGCAGCAGTTTCGCCACGGCGGCGACGGTGATGGCGACGGGCTTGCCGATCCGCGAGTACATGCGGACCGGGTAACGGCTCTCCACCTTGTCGATGTAGAGGACCTCGTTCTCCTCGTAGACGGCGAGGTGGACGGTGTGTCCGCAGCTCTCGTTGAGGCGTACGAGGTGGGGGTGGGCGATCTCGCGGACGTCGAGGTTCTCCATCGCCTCCTGGGCGAGGGCGATCAGCCGGGCGCCCAGGCGGTAGCGCTGGTCGGACTGGCGGTAGACGAAGCCGTGTTCGTGGAGGGTGCGCAGCAGGCGCAGCGCCGTGGACTTGTGGACGCCGAGGCGGTCGGCGACCCGGCCCAGGTCGGCGGGGCCCTCGGCGAGCAGCGGCAGGATGCTCAGCGCGCGGTCGACGGTCTGGCTCATGGTGTGCGTACCTCCTCCTCGGCCCTCTCGGCGGCCTGTGTCCAGCCGGGGCCGAGTCGCAGTCTCCCCCACGCGGCGTCGTCGAGGGCGGCCAGGCGGTCGGCGTGGTCGCGGGCCGGGGGGACGGCGAGGTCGCCGGGGACGGTGAGGGCTGCGGCGGCCATCAGGTGGCCGTGGCGCAGGCGCTCGCGCACGGGCAGTCCGCGCAGGGTGGCGGAGAGGAACCCGGCGGCGAAGGCGTCGCCCGCGCCGACGGCGGCGACGACGTCGACGGTGAGGGCGGGGACCGAGGTGACCTCGGTGCCGTGGAAGGCGGTGGCGCCGGTCGCGCCCTGCTTGACGACGAGCAGTTCGGGTTCGGGCAGTGCGGCGCGCACGGCCTCGGGGTCGCTGAGGCCCCAGGCCTCGTCGTCGCCGACGAACACGAGGTCGGCGCCGCGGGCCAGCTCCAGCAGCACCCGGGAGCCGTCGCTCCCCCCGCGCCACAGCCCGGGGCGGTGGTTGACGTCGAAGGAGACCAGGGGCCGGCCGGGGCGGCGGGCGGTCAGCTCGCGCATCAGGCCGAGGCAGTCGGCGGAGAGGGCGGGCGTGATGCCGGAGAGGTGCAGGACGCGTCCGGCGCGGATCGCGTCGAGGTCCATGTTCCGCACCGACATCGCGGAGGCCGCCGAGCCCGCCCGGTAGTACGCCACCTCGTGGGCGTCGGTGGCCCGGTCCCCGGCGGTGCGGAAGTACACGCCGGTCGGGCGGTCGGGGTCGCGGCGCACGGCGGAGACGTCGACGCCGTAGGCGCCGATCGCCTCGACGAGGTGGTCGCCGAAGCCGTCGGCGCCGGCCCGGCCGACCCAGCGCGCGGAGTGCCCGGCGGCGGCCAGGACGCAGGCCACGTTGGACTCGGCGCCGCCGATGCCCCGGTCGAAGGAGGGGACGTCGGCGAGCCGCCCGGGACGGGAGGGGAGGAAGGTGACCATGGACTCGCCGAGCGCGACGACGTCCACGACGCCGGGGGCGGTGCTGGTGGGTCCGGTGGCGGTCACGATGGTGAGGGCTCCCTTGCGGCTCTTCGCGGGCCTCGGCGGATCCGTTGACCCCGCGTTGGCCGAGATGTTAGACAGCAGTAAGCGACATACGCAATGCCCGTTGCACACAATGCAACGTGCGGGCGTACCCCGACGCTCCCTGACGCTCCCCGACGCTTCACCTGCCGCGGCACCTGACGCGACACCGCACCTCATGGAGGCTCCATGGCCCTCGACACCGGCACCGAAGCCCTCGCCCGTCTGGCCGAGGAGCCCGTCGACCACCGCTTCAAGGGCCTGCCGCCGGACGCCGACGGCCTGACCGTCGCCGAGCTGGCCGGTCAGCGCCGCAACCTCTTCACCGGCGGCTTCACCACGCCGGTGCTGGCCCTGTCCGCCGAGCGCCTGGAGCACAACCTCGCGCTGATGGAGACCTACGCGGCCCGGCACGGCCTCGCCTTCGCGCCGCACGGCAAGACCTCCATGGCCCCGCAGCTCTTCCACCGCCAGATCGAGCGCGGTGCCTGGGGCATCACCCTGGCGGTGCCGCACCAGGTGCGGGTCGCGCGGGCCTTCGGCGTCCGGCGGATCTTCCTCGCCAACGAGCTGCTCGACGCCGCCGCGCTGCGCCGGCTCGCCGCGGAGCTGGACGCCGACCCGGACTTCCGCTTCGTCTGCTACGTCGACTCCGTGCGCGGCGTCGCGCTGATGGACGCGGCGCTGACCGAGGCGGGCGCCGGCCGCCCGGTGGACGTCGTAGTCGAGCTGGCCGCCGGTGAGGGCGCCCGCACCGGGGTGCGCACGGAGGCGGAGTGCGCCGCCGTCGCCGACGCGGTGGCCGGGACGCGGACGCTGCGGCTGGCCGGGGTCGCCGGGTACGAGGGCGAGGTGCCGGACGCCGACCCGGAGAAGGTGCGCGCGTGGCTGCGGCGGCTGGTCGCGCTGACCGTGGAGTTCGACGGGGCCGGGCGCTTCGCCGGGTTGGAGGAGATCGTGCTGAGCGCGGGCGGCAGCGCCTGGTTCGACGCGGTCGCCGACGTCTTCGCCGAGGTCCCGGACCTCTCCCTGCCCGTGCTGAAGCTGCTGCGCTCGGGCGCGTACGTCTCGCACGACGACGGGCACTACCGCGAGGTGACGCCCTTCAACCGCGTCCCCGCCGAGGGCGCCCTCGAGCCGGCCTTCCGGCTGTGGACCCAGGTGGTCTCCCGCCCCTCCGCCGAGCAGGCCTTCGCCAACGCCGGCAAGCGGGACGCGGCCTACGACCTCGACCTGCCCTTCCCCCAGGCGGTCCGCCCGGCCGACGGGGGGCCGGAGCGCCCGGCCACCGGCATCACGGTGACCGGCCTGTCCGACCAGCACGCCTGGCTGCGCACCGCCCCGGAGGCCGAGCTGGAGGTCGGCGACTGGGTGGGGCTCGGCCTGTCCCACCCGTGCACGTCCTTCGACAAGTGGCAGCTGATCCCGGTCGCGGAAGCGGACGGGACGGTCGTCGACTACATCCGTACGTTCTTCTAGGAGGTCTGCCATGGAAGAGCTGGTCATCCGGGACGCGGACGTCGTCGACGGCTCCGGCGCCGACTCCTACCGCGCCGACGTCGTGGTCGACGGCGGCCGGATCGTGTCGATCGTCAAGGAGGCGGCGGCCGCGGGCTGCCAGCGCCCGAGCGCCCGCCGGGAACTGGACGCCGAGGGCCTGGTCCTCTCCCCCGGTTTCATCGACATGCACGCCCACAGCGACCTGGCGCTGCTGCGGGACCCCGACCACAGCGCCAAGGCCGCGCAGGGCGTCACGCTGGAGGTCATCGGCCAGGACGGGCTGTCGTACGCCCCGGTCGACGACCGCACCCTCGCCGAGGTGCGCCGCGCGATCGCCGGGTGGAACGGCCCCGGCGACGACATCGACTTCGACTGGCGCTCGGTCGGCGAGTACCTGGACCGGCTCGACCGGGGCATCGCCGTCAACGCCGCCTACCTGATCCCGCAGGGCACGGTCCGCGCCCTCGCCGTCGGCTGGGACGACCGGGAGGCGACCGGGGCCGAGCTGGAGCACATGCGGCGGCTGGTCGCCGAGGGCATGGAGCAGGGCGCGGTCGGCATGTCGTCCGGCCTGACGTACACGCCGGGCATGTACGCCAAGGACGCGGAGCTGACCGAGCTGTGCCGGGTGGTGGCGTCGTACGGCGGCTACTACTGCCCGCACCACCGCTCGTACGGGGCCGGGGCGCTCCAGGCGTACGAGGAGATGGTCGAGCTGACCCGGGACGCGGGCTGCCCGCTGCACCTGGCGCACGCCACCATGAACTTCGGCGTCAACAAGGGCAAGGCCCCCGAACTGCTGACGCTGCTCGACGACGCGCTGGCCTCGGGGGCCGACATCACCCTCGACACGTACCCGTACACCCCCGGCTGCACCACCCTCGTCGCGATGCTCCCGAGCTGGGCGAGCGAGGGCGGCCCGGAGCAGATCATGAAGCGGCTGGCGGACGACGACACCGCCGAACGCATCCGGCACCACATCGAGGAGATCGGCTCCGACGGCTGCCACGGCGTGCGCATGGAGTGGGACACGATCGAGATCTCCGGCACGGGCGACCCCGCGCTCGGGGAGTACGTCGGCCGTACGGTCCTGGAGTCGGCCCGGCGGCGCGGCGAGACCCCGTGGACGGTCGCCCGGAACCTCCTGCTCGCCGACCGGCTGGCGCCGACCATCCTCCAGCACGTCGGCCACGAGGAGAACGTGCGCGCGATCATGCGGCACCGCGTGCACACCGGCGGCTCGGACGGCATCCTCCAGGGCACCAAGCCGCACCCGCGCGCCTACGGCACCTTCCCGCACTACCTCGGCCACTACGTGCGCGAGCTGGGCGTGCTCTCCCTCCAGGAGTGCGTGGCCCATCTCACCTCGCGCCCGGCGGCCCGGCTGCGGCTGCCCGACCGCGGGCTGGTCCGCGAGGGCTACCGGGCCGACCTGGTCCTCTTCGACCCGGCGACGGTCGCGGCCGGCAGCACGTACGAGAACCCGCGCGTGCTGCCGACGGGCATCCCGCACGTGCTGGTCGACGGGCGGTTCGTGATGCGGGACGGGCGGCGCACGGACGTGCTGGCGGGGCGCTCGGTGCGGCGCACCCCCCGGTAGCCCTCCCGGGTGGATTTCCCCGAGCCGCCTCCGCGGCGGCTCGGGGAAATCCACCCAAACCACACGTCTCACGTGGCGGAAGACACGGCCCACCGCACGGCGTCGGGTCGTAAGCTCACGGACATGCAGGTGATCCAGTCGACCAAGCTCGCCAACGTCTGTTACGAGATCCGGGGCCCGGTGCTCGAGGAGGCGATGCGGCTGGAAGCGGCCGGACACCGCATCCTCAAGCTGAACACCGGCAACCCGGCCGCCTTCGGCTTCGAGTGCCCGCCGGAGATTTTGGAGGACATCCTCCGCAACGTGTCGACGGCCCACGGCTACGGCGACGCGAAGGGCCTGCTGGCGGCGCGCCGGGCCGTCGTCATGCACAACCAGACCCTCGGCATCGAGACGGACGTCGAGCACGTCTTCATCGGCAACGGCGTCTCCGAGCTGATCGTGATGGCGATGCAGGGCCTGCTGGACGACGGGGACGAGGTCCTCGTCCCGGCGCCCGACTACCCCCTGTGGACGGCCGCTGTCTCCCTGTCCGGCGGCACGGCGGTGCACTACCGCTGCGACGAGCAGTCCGACTGGATGCCGGACCTGGCCGACGTCGAGCGGAAGATCACCGACCGCACCAAGGCGCTCGTGATCATCAACCCGAACAACCCGACGGGCGCGGTCTACGACGAGGCGATGCTGCGCGGGCTGACCGACATCGCCCGCCGGCACAACCTGCTGATCTGCTCCGACGAGATCTACGACAAGATCCTGTACGACGAGGCCACGCACACCCCGACCGCCGCGATCGCCCCGGACCTGCTCACGCTCACCTTCAACGGCATGTCGAAGGCGTACCGGGTGGCCGGCTACCGGGTCGGGTGGATGTCGATCTCGGGGCCGCGCGCGCACGCCGAGTCCTACATCGAGGGCCTGACGGTCCTGGCGAACATGCGGCTGTGCGCCAACATGCCGGGGCAGCACGGCGTGGTCGCGGCGCTCAGCGGGCGGCAGACCATCAACGAGCTGGTGCTCCCGGGCGGGCGGCTGCGGGAGCAGCGGGACGCCGCCCACGAGGCGCTGACCAGCATCCCGGGGGTGACCTGCGTGAAGCCCAAGGGCGCGCTGTACCTCTTCCCGCGGCTGGACCCCAAGGTCTTCAAGATCAAGGACGACCGGCGGATGGTCCTCGACCTGCTGCGCCAGGAGAAGATCATGGTCGTCCAGGGCACCGGCTTCAACTGGCCCGAGCCCGACCACTTCCGGGTGGTGACCCTGCCGACCGCCGGTGACCTGCGCGAGGCGGTCGGCCGGATCGGGAACTTCCTGGACGGTTACGGCCAACCCTGAGGTCGAACCGAGCCAGTCTCCGATCCTTCTCAACTTTAGATTGAATCCAATGTAGGATGGTTTCCTGAAGCATTCAGGAGGCCGTCCCATGTACGAACCGATCCGCACCAGGTCCGTCCACACCACGACGGGCGGCAGCACCTCGGACTTCCCCCACCGGTCCCGTGAGGAGGAGCTGGACATCCAGCTCGCGGGCCATCTCGCGGCGCTGCTCACCGCCACGGACGAGCTGCGCGCGCTGGCCCCCTCCCCCGACCTGGACACCGCCGCCGACCGGCTCGCCGAGCAGGTGGCGCGGCTGCGGGGAGGCCGGGCGGCGCTCCGCGCGCCGCTGACCGCCGCGCACCCCGAGCCGCACCTGGCGGCCCTGCACCGGCGGGCGCACACCCTGGCGAGCCGCGCCCTGGTGGTGGCGGCCTCCAACGCCGACACGGCGGTCGCGATCCTGACCGCCGAGCGCATGGACGCGCACGCCGCGGCCCTGGAGCCGCGCGAGCTGGCGTCCCGCTGAGCCCTCCGGGCTCCCCCGTACGGCCCCGGTCCGCGCGCACCCGCAGCGACGCGCGGACCGGGCGCCACTCACCCCACTCCGCGGGCGGTGGCACCGAGGGCAGCGCCCCCGGTGCCCCGCCCGCGGGTGCGTGATCAGCGGGTGACGCGGACCGTCGCCGACGCGGTCGACCCCTCGTGCAGGTCGTCGCCGGGCCAGCTGACCGTGTAGGTCGTGTTGCGGCGGGCGCGCGGCAGGTCGTCGACGGTGAAGGTGCCGTCGGCGGCGACCGTCACCGACGAGAGGGTCCCGGTGCCGAGCCGGTCGGTGCGCTCCACCTTCAGCACCGCCCGCTCGGGCAGCGCCTTCCCCTGCGCGGTGAAGGTGCCGGTGATGTGGACGCCGGTGCTCATCGCCGCCTCGGCCGGGGCGGTGAGGGCGATCGAGGTGGCCGCCCTGCCCACGGACACCGTGTGGGTGACGTCGGTGGCCGGGCGGTGGGTGAGGTCGCCGAGGAACGACACGGTGTACGTGGCCTCGCCGACCAGTTCCGGCTCGTCGAGCACGCTGAAGGTGCCGTCCGCCTTGACGGTCGCCGTGCCGAGCCGGTGCGTGCCGCCCGCGTCGGTGCGGGTCGCCGTCACCCTCAGCGGCTCGACGGGAGCCGGTCCGTCCAGCTCCAGCCGGCCGCGCACGGCCAGGGCCTCACCCGCGACCGCCTGGGCGGGGCTGTGCGTCAGCCCGCCCGTGAAGCGGGTGTCGTACTGGACGGCCGGCGGCTGGACGACGTGCAGCCAGTACTGGCCTCCGGTGGCGTTGGTGGTCACCGCGAACAGCCGGGAGCCGTCGGCGGACCACTCCAGTCCGCGCGGCGCGACCCGGTCGCCGTCGAGGCTGCCCTCGAAGGCGAACTCCAGCGCGGGCGTCCCGTCGGCCGGGTCGGCGGGCGAGAGCAGCAGGTCGGGCGTCGCACCGGTGGCCGAGGCGCCGCGCGCGAGGTACTTGCCGTCCCCGCTGAAGGCGACGGCGGAGGAGACGGCACCCTCCGGCAGCGCCGGGTAGCCGCTCGCCGCGTCGGAGAGGTCGGCGGTGTCCAGCAGCCGGGTACCGGCGGCCGCGTCGGCCACGGCGACCCGGGTGCCGTCCGCGGAGAAGGCCATGTCCTTGAGGTTCGCCGCGCCCTTGCCCTCGGCGTCGGCGAAGCGGCGCTCGGCCGTGCGCACCGGGGTCGCCCCGCTCGCGTCGAACACCGCGAGGAAGGGGTTGGGAGCCTTGGCGTTGGCCGGCTGCCCCAACATCAGCCGGTCGCCGGGTCCCGCCTCCAGCTGGAGCTTGCCGTTGTCCTGCCAGCCGCTGCGCTGCCAGGTGTTGTCGGCCTGGTTGTAGTCCAGGTACGTCAGCGTCGTCTCGCAGTCGGAGATGCTGTTGGCGTACGGCGTGGTGTGGTAGGCCCTGCCGCCCGCGAAGGCCATGCTGCGGCCGCAGGTGTCGGTGCCCGCCACCGCGGAGCTGACCGGCAGGTAGGTGCTGGTGTCGTACCGCAGGATTCCGTCCCGGCCGCCGACGTGCAGCACGCTGCCGTCGGCGTTGAGCGCGAGGCCGGAGACGTGGCGCGGGGTGGTGATGGTGGTGACGCGCTCGCCGGAGAAGTCGTAGACGGCGACGAGGCCCCTGTTGTCGTAGTAGCCCAGGTTGCTGTCGGCGACGTACACCCGCTGGTGCGCGGAGTCGACGGTCAGCGCCGAGAACGAGGAGATCGGCAGCTTGGCCACGACGTCGGAGGCCGCCGCGTGCGCGGCGGGTGCGGCGGCGACGGTCAGCCCGCCGGCGGCGAGCGCGGCGGTGAGCAGCGTGGCCGCGAGACGTGCGGTGCGTCCGGTACCTCGGAACGTGTTCAACTGTGCCCCCCACAGGCTGTGTCGGCGACCCGACGGACAACGGCACCCCCTCCCCCGCGGGGCGGGGAACAGCCGTTCGGGTCGTGCAAGATCGGGAGCGTACACCGGCCCGCCCGGCGGCACGGCGTGGTTTCCGCGGCGTGGCGCAAGAGGAACGGCGCGTTCTGCCCGGTGGGGTCGCGGGCGGGACATGCCGAAGGGCCGGGTCCTCCGCACGCCGTTGTGCGGTGACCCGGCCCGAGCGGGAACCTCCCGCGCTCCGGGGTACTGCGAGCTACTGGAGCGCGGGGAGCCCCCCTCGTGACCGGCCTTCGTGACGACTTCGCGGGTCAGGGCTAGTCGGACCGGCCACGGAGTCTGGCGGTGTGCGGACTCAGCCCAGGCGCCGCACCAGCGCCCGGTACTGGTCCCACAGCTCGGTGGGCGTGTGGTCGCCGAAGGTGTTCAGGTGCTCGGGGACGAGCGCCGCCTCCTCGCGCCACACCTCCTTGTCGACGCTGAGCAGGAAGTCCAGGTCGGCGTCGGCGAGGTCGAGGCCGTCGGTGTCGAGGGACTCCTTGGTCGGCAGCACGCCGATCGGGGTCTCGACGCCGTCCGCCCTGCCCTCCAGGCGCTCCACGATCCACTTCAGGACGCGGCCGTTCTCACCGAAGCCCGGCCAGACGAAGCGGCCCTCGTCGTCCTTGCGGAACCAGTTGACGTAGTAGATCTTGGGCAGCTTGGACTGGTCCTTGTCCTTGGCCACGTCGACCCAGTGCCCCATGTAGTCGCCCATGTTGTAGCCGCAGAACGGCAGCATGGCGAAGGGGTCGCGGCGCAGCTCGCCGACCTTGCCCTCGGCGGCGGCGGTCTTCTCGGAGGCCACGTTGGCGCCGAGGAAGACGCCGTGGTTCCAGTCGAAGGACTCGGTGACCAGCGGTACGGCGGTGGCGCGGCGCCCGCCGAAGAGGATCGCCGAGATCGGCACGCCCTTCGGGTCCTCCCACTCCGGCGCGATGATCGGGCACTGCGCGGCGGGGGTGGTGAAGCGGGCGTTGGGGTGTGCGGCCGGGGTGCCCGACTCGGGCGTCCAGTCGTTGCCCTTCCAGTCGGTGAGGTGGGCGGGCGTCTCCTCGGTCATCCCCTCCCACCACACGTCGCCGTCGTCGGTGAGGGCGACGTTGGTGAAGACCGAGTTGCCCCACAGGGTCTTCATCGCGTTGGCGTTGGTGTGCTCGCCGGTGCCGGGCGCGACGCCGAAGAAGCCGGCCTCGGGGTTGATGGCGTACAGGCGGCCGTCCTCGCCGAAGCGCATCCAGGCGATGTCGTCGCCGATGGTCTCGACCGTCCAGCCGGAGATCGTGGGCTCCAGCATGGCGAGGTTGGTCTTGCCGCAGGCCGACGGGAAGGCGGCGGCCACGTACTTGGGCGCGCCGGTGGGCGGGGTCAGCTTCAGCACGAGCATGTGCTCGGCGAGCCACCCCTCGTCGCGGGCCATGACGGAGGCGATGCGCAGGGCGTAGCACTTCTTGCCGAGCAGGGCGTTGCCGCCGTAGCCGGAGCCGTAGGACCAGATCTCGCGGTCCTCGGGGAAGTGCGAGATGTACTTGGTGCTGTTGCACGGCCACGGCACGTCCGTCTCGCCCGCCGCGAGGGGGGCGCCGAGGGTGTGCACGGCCTTGACGAAGAAGCCCTGGTCGCCGAGTTCGTCCAGGACCGGCTGTCCCATGCGGGTCATGGTGCGCATGGAGACGGCGACGTACGCGGAGTCGGTGATCTCGACGCCGAGCGCGGAGAGCGGGGAGCCGAGCGGGCCCATGCAGAAGGGCACGACGTACATGGTCCGCCCGCGCATGGAGCCGCGGAACAGACCGCCCTCACCGCCCGTGCCCCGGAAGATCTCCCGCATCTCGGCGGGGTCCTTCCAGTGGTTGGTCGGGCCGGCGTCCTCCTCCTTGGCGGAGCAGATGAAGGTCCGGTCCTCGACGCGCGCGACATCGGAGGGGTCGGAGGCCGCGTAGTAGGAGTTGGGGCGCTTGACGGGGTCGAGTTTGCGGAAGGTGCCCTTCGCCACGAGCTCCTCGCACAGGCGCTCGTACTCGGCCTCGGATCCGTCACACCAGACCACTTCGTCCGGCTGGGTCAGTTCGGCGATCTCGTTCACCCACGAGATCAGCTCCTGATGGTCGGTGGGGACGGGGGGAGCAGCGATGTCGCGCGCCACGATTGCTCCTAAATGAGGGGTTTTTTGTTGGGAGGCCCCGTGGGGGCTGCGACCCGGATGCGTGACGTCGTCCTCCTGGGCGCTCATCCGGTGTCGACCGCACTCATTTGATCATCCGACGAGAGCGCCCATCTGTCCAGAGGGCGTCACACCTGAGCGGCGTGAGGATCGCCACGTCCGGAAGACCGGGATGCGGGACGGGACCCCCCGTGAGATGCTGGCCACTCCCTGTCGGCAACCGCCCGTACTGATGCGTAACCTACGGTCCCGTAGGTACGATGAGTGCATGACTGCGTCCGCCTCCGACGCGCCCAGGGACACGCAGGCCGCAGGCCACGGCCCGGTGGCGCTCTCCTTGCCGCACCCCGTCAAGCCGAAGCTGCGCGGCTGGCTGCATCTCGGCATGTTTCCGGCCGTGCTCATCGCCGGCCTGGTGCTCACCGCCCTCGCCGAGTCGTCCGAGGCCCGCATCGCCTGCGGGATCTACGTCGTGACGGCCTGTCTGCTGTTCGGCGTCAGCGCGCTCTACCACCGGGGCGACTGGAGCCCGCGCATGGACGGCATCCTGCGCCGCCTCGACCACGCCAACATCTTCCTGATCATCGCCGGCACCTACACCCCGCTCACGATGCTGCTGCTGCCCGAGGCCACGGGCCAGTGGCTGCTGTGGGGCATCTGGGCCGCCGCCGTGGCCGGCATCCTCTTCCGCGTCTTCTGGGTCGGCGCCCCGCGCTGGCTCTACACGCCCTGCTACCTCGCCATGGGCTGGGCCGCCGTCTTCTACCTCCCCGAGTTCATGCGGGCGGGCGGCATCGCGGTGCTGGTCCTGGTGATCGTGGGCGGCCTCCTCTACAGCGCGGGCGGCGTGATCTACGGCCTCAAGCGGCCCAACCCCTCACCCCGCTGGTTCGGCTTCCACGAGGTCTTCCACTCCTTCACCCTGGCCGCCTTCATCGCGCACTACGTGGGAATCTCGCTCATCGCCTACTAGACGGGCCGCTCCCCGGGACGGTGTGGCCGACAATGACCCCATGACGGCCGCACCATCCCCCCGTTCCCGCGCCGACGGCCCCCGGCCGGGCCTGCGGGAGCGCAAGAAGACCAGGACCCGCCAGGCGATCCGCGCCGCGGCCTACGGGCTGATCCAGGAGCAGGGCTACGACGCGACGACGATCGAACAGATCGCCGACCGGGCCGAGGTGTCGCCGTCGACCGTCTTCCGCTACTTCCCGGTCAAGGAGGACATCGTCCTCACCGACGCGTACGACCCGGTGATGGCGGCGGAGCTGGCCGCCCGGCCCGCCGACGAGCCGTGGCCGACCGCCCTGCGGCACGCCCTGCGCAAGGCCGTGGAACGCGGCGTCGGCGAGGAGGCCGAGCTGACCCGGCTGCGGACCCGGCTGCTGGCCGAAGTGCCCGCCGTGCGCTCGCGGATGCTGGAGAGCATGTCGGTCACGGCACGGCTGCTCGGCCGCGCCCTCGCCGACCGCACCGGTCTCGACCCGGAGGGGCTGGAGGTGCGGGTCCTGTCGATGTCCCTGGCCGGCGGCCTCATGGAGGTCACCCGGTACTGGGCCGAGCACGGCCACGAGGAAGACCTGGCCGGCCTGGTGGAGCGTGCCCTGGACGTCCTGGAGCACGGCCTGCCCGCCTCCGGAGAAAGCTGAGGCCACAGCCTCGCGCCGTGGCATCCTGACCGGGTGAACGGACCCGAGATCGACGTCGAAATCGCCCCCGAGCTGCGCCTGTTCGTCCCCAGGGCCCGCCCCACCGGCACCGCCCGCACCGCCACCGACGGCGTCTCCACGCTCGGCCACGTCGTCGAGTCCCTCGGCGTTCCGCTGACCGAGGTGGGCACGCTCCTCGTGGACGGCCGCGAGGTGGCGCCCGGACACGTCCCCACGGGCGGCGAGTCGGTCAGCGTACGGCCCGTCGAGCACCCCCAGAAGGTCCCGGGCGCTCCCCTGCGCTTCCTGCTCGACGTGCACCTCGGCACTCTCGCCCGCCGGCTGCGGCTGCTCGGCGTGGACACGGCGTACGAGTCGACGGACCTCGGCGACCCGGCGCTCGCCGCACTGTCGGCGGCCGAGAAACGGGTCCTGCTCAGCCGCGACCGCGGCCTGCTGCGCCGCCGTGAGCTGTGGGCCGGCGGCTACGTGTACAGCACCCGCCCCGAGGACCAGCTCCGGGAGGTCCTGGCCCGGTTCCGGCCCGAGCTGCGCCCGTGGACCCGGTGCACCGCCTGCAACGGCCTGCTGCGGGAGGCCACCAAGGAGGAGGTGGCCGACCAGCTCAAGGGCGGCACCGAGCGGTCGTACGACGTGTTCGCGCAGTGCCGCGCCTGTGGACGCGCGTACTGGAAGGGCGCGCACCACGAGCAGCTGGAAGCCCTCGTGGAGCGCGCCCTCGCCGAGTTCGCCCAGGGGCGCTAGCGGCGCTTCTTGAGCACGTCCCCCTTGCCGCAGGCGACGCCGTCCCCGTTCGGGTCCAGGCGCAGCGGATCGTCCTTGCCGTTGACCGCCAGGCGGCCGTACTCGTTGCGCTTCAGCCAGTCGCAGCGGGCGGCCGTCGTCTTCTTCACCTCGGCCGGGAAGACGGTCGGCACGCAGACGTTGGCGGAACCGTAGTGGCGGTCGCAGCCCGAGACGGTGGGGGCGACCGGCTGCGAGGCGCGCTTCTTGCCGGGCTTCGACACCTTGCCCCGCGGGGCGTCGGCGAAGGAGTGCACGTGCGCCGAGGCGTCCTTGGTGCTCAGCGCCCGCGGACCGTCGAGGTGCACCCACTTCGCCACCGAAGGCACCCCGTTCGCGTCGACCGCGAAGAGCATGTACCAGCCGGGCGGGGCGAGGTCGGGGTTGCTGGTGACGTTGAGGTCGACGTTGGCGCCGTCCACCGACAGGGGCAGGTCCACGAACCGCTGGTTCGGGTCCGAGGAGTGGGTGACGGCCGCCGGGCGGATCAGCTCCGCCTTGGCGATCGGCCGGTCGACGGTGATCCGCTGGGTGTCGCCGTAGGTCCACTCGGTGTCGATGACCGAGGTGATCGCCGGACGCTCGCCCTTGAGCAGGTAGGGCGGGGTGTAGACCGACACGTCGTGGTTCCAGGAGCCGTTGCCCGGGTTGTCGCCGGTGGTCATGACGCGGCCGTCGGGCAGCAGGAAGGCCGAGGAGTGGTAGCCGCGGGCCTCCGGGTCGGGGGCGACCGGGTCGAAGGTCTCGGTCTGCGGGTCGAAGAGCGAGGTCTCGTAGACCGGGTCCGCCCGGTTGTGCAGGGCGCCGCCGGTCTCCAGGACCTTCCCGTCGGGCAGCAGGACGGTGGACAGGTACATCTTGCCCTGGCCGCCGGTCTGCGGGACCGGGCCGTTGCCGAGGTCGACGGTGCCCTGCGGCAGCGGCGGCCCGGCGACGTACGCCGGGTTGGGCTGCTTGAGGTCGATGATGTCGGTGAGGCGGTTGGCGGCCGGGTTGGAGTCGATGTTGCCGCCGCCGACCGTCAGCACCTTCTGGTCCTGCGCCGGGGGCAGCAGCACGCTGGCGGACTGGTCGCGCACGTCCTTGTCCTGGAGGCCCGGGACCTGCGTGATGGTGTTGCCCTCGTAGTCGTAGATCGCCGAGCCGGTACCCGGGATGTTGTTGCCGAAGACGTGGCTGCCCGAGTAGAAGAGCCGGCCGTCCTGCATCAGGATCATCGACGGGTACAGGCCCCAGTACGACCAGGTCTGGTTGACCTGCCAGGTCGGCAGCCACTTCTGCTGCTCGTCCGACCACCGCTCGGCCGTCACCGAACCGGTGGAGTCCTCGCGCAGGCCGCCGAAGGAGATGACGTCCCCGTTGCCGAGGATCGTCGCCGACGGGTACCAGTGGCCGTCGTTCATGTCGTTGGTCTTCGTGTACGTCTCGGTCTCCGGGTCGAAGACGTACGAGTCCTTGTAGCCCTGGTAGCCGACCGTGCCGTCCGCCGACGGGTAGCCCTTGTTGCCGCTCATGACGAGGACGCGGCCGTCCTTGAGCTGCACGTGCCCGGCGCAGAACATGTCCTTGGGCGTCGGGATCGTCTCGTACGTGCCGGTCTGCGGGTCGTAGACGGCCGAGGTGAAGGTGCCCGCCTCGAACATCTCCGGGTCGTTGCCGGAGCCCGCGATCAGCAGCACCTTGCCGTTGTGCAGGACGACCGAGTGCATCGAGCGCACCGGGTTCTGCGTGGGCAGGACGTCCCAGCGGCCGTTCGCGCACTCCTCGGCGGTCCCCGTGCACTCCGGGTCCGGGACGGGGTCGGCGACCTGCTCCATCGTGTAGTCGTCGGTGGTCGCCGAGCCGGTGCCGTAGACCGAGACGCCCCAGCTGATGCGGTCGGTGCCGGCCGGGACCTCGGGGGTGCGGACGCTCGCCTGCGTCCAGCCTGCCGCCAGCTCCAGGGTCTTCAGGTCGGTCCAGTACTGCCAGCCCGCGGTGGCGTCGTGCCGGAAGAGGGTGAGGGCCGCGTCCGGGGTCGTCGTCTTGTACCAGAGCGAGAGGTCGTACTGCTTGCCCACCGTCACCACCGGCGCGCACGCGGTGGACTCGGTGATCAGCGCCTTGCGGTCGCCTTCGGCCCGGCGGGTCAGCTCCACCTTCATCGCCTTGTCGCCGGAGTGGGCGTCGGCGACCGTCTCGAAGGTGAAGTCGTTGTCCCCCCAGCCCGACTTCGACCAGCAGTACGGCATGTCGCCGGTGCCGGCGGTCTCGAAGCCCGGGTTCGTGATCAGGTTGGCGGCGGAGGCGGGCTGCGGTGCGGTGAGCAGGAGGCCGCCGGTGAGGGCGGACACCGCCAGGAGGGCGGAGGTTCTCCTTCGGGCGGTTCTCATGCGGCACTCCTTGACGTACGACGCCTGCGCGGGAGGTACACCAGCGCCTCCGTCCCGGCGAAACGCAGGACGAAGGTGATGACGAGGGCGAGGGCGGTGGCCGGCAGCACGGTCAGCCCGAACTGCCCGACCAGCAGGGCGATGAGCGGTATGCGCAGCACCAGGTCGGCGTTGGCGATCAGCGTGAAGCGCAGGGTCCGGTCGGCCCAGTGCCGGTGCCGGCGCCGGTCGCGGAAGAGCAGCCGCTCCAGGAGCAGGAAGTTCCAGGC
Source organism: Streptomyces sp. NPDC041968 (assembly GCF_055589025.1). Lineage (NCBI taxonomy): Bacteria > Bacillati > Actinomycetota > Actinomycetes > Kitasatosporales > Streptomycetaceae > Streptomyces > Streptomyces sp. NPDC041968. The sequence goes on from NZ_JBVJCB010000006.1 coordinate 423,659, forward strand.
CACGCCGAACTGGTTGGCGAGGACCTCGGCGGGCAGGTAGTGCAGCCCGGCCTCGGTCAGCGCCCACAGGGCGGCCAGGTTCGGCACGAAACCGCTCAGGCCGATCAGCCCGAAGACGACCATGCGGGCCAGCGGCGAGGCGGTGCGCAGGCCGGTCAGGTGGCGCAGGAAGCGCAGGCCCTCCTGTGCCGAGGACTTGGACTCGCCGGCGAACCGCTCCTCGAAGACGAACGGCACCTCGGTGACCGCCTGGGGGCGGCTGCGCACCGCCAGTTCGAGGAGGATCTTGTAGCCGAGGGGCTTGAGCACCTCGGCGGTGACCTCGCTGCGGCGGATGGCGAAGAAGCCGCTCATCGGGTCGCTGACGCCGTGCAGCCGGCGCGGGAAGAGCGCCTTGGTCAGCCAGGTCGCCGCCCGGGAGACCGCGATCCGGTAGCTGCCCGCCAGCCCGGCGCGGCTGCCGCCCTTGATGTAGCGCGAGGCGACGACGAGTCCGGCGCCCGCCCGCTCGCCGGTCGCGACCAGCTCCGGCACCAGGGAGGGCGGATGCTGGCAGTCGCCGTCCATGACGACGATCCAGTCCGACCCGGCCGCCTTCATGCCCTCGACGACCGCGCCGCCGAGCCCGCCGGACGGCTCCTCGCGGTGCAGGACGGTGACCGGGAAGGGGCAGTCGAGCGCCGCCGCGCGGATCACGTCCGGGGTGTCGTCGGTGGAGTCGTCCACGAAGACGACCTCGCAGGGCAGCCGGGCGGGCACGGACTCCGTGATCAGGTGCAGCAACCGCCGCACGTTCCCGGACTCGTTGAAGGTCGGTACGACGATGGTGACGGCGCCCGGCTCGGGCACCTCCGAGGCGCCGACGGCCGGATGGCCCAGCTCGCCGGGGACGGTGTACTCGTGACTCATCGGGCGCCTCCGGAGGACTGGACGCGGCGGATCTCGATGCGGTCCGCGCCGGTGCCGAAGACGGCGACCGGGGTCGAGTGGTTCATGGCGGCCCGGACGTTGGGCAGATCGACCGCGTCGCGCCGCACCGTCGGGGAGGCGACCACGTAGTCGATGTCGCGCCAGCCGCCCGGCATCGTCTTCGTCACGGCCGGGTCGAGGTCGGCCTTGTAGAACCAGATGACGCCGAGCCCCGGCTCGTACCCGGCGTGCACCAGGTCCAGCCAGAGCGCGTCGTCGACGAGCACGCGGGTGCCGGCCGGGTCCTCCACCTCGGTGTCCAGCCAGTCCGCGGCGGCCTCGTAGGGGGCGTTGGCGTCGGCGGTGACGGCGGTGCGGGCCCCGTCGTACCAGCGGGGGACGACATAGGCGCAGGCCGCCAGCGCCAAGGCGCCCGCCACGGCGTACCGGCCGAAGGTCAGACCCCGTCTCTCGTCCCGGGTACGGCGTCTGCGCAGCACGGCGTGGGCGACGCTCGCGGTGCCGCCGGCCAGCACCAGGGCGAGGAAGGGCAGCGCCTGGATGACGTACATCGCGGGCAGGTAGCCGCTCGGACGCAGGGCGAGGGCGGCGAGGATGCCCACCGTCAGGGCCGGGCCGGCCAGCGCCCGCGCGGTGACCGACCAGCGCCAGGTGGCCAGCAGGAGCAGCGCCCCGGCCAGGCCGCCCAGCGGCAGGACGCGGTCGTAGTACAGCCAGGACTGCAGGACGCCCCACGAACCGGAGCCCTCGTCGAGGATGAAGCCGGAGCCGGGCCGGGTGAGCTGGTACTCGACCCCCTCCCACAGCGAGACATGCCCGCTGCCCGGCAGCAACTCGCCCTTGAGCAGCGCGAACAGCGGATAGGAGAACCCGATGAGCGCGCAGGCCGTGACCGCACCGGTCAGCGCGAACTTCCGGGTGTCGCGGTGGCTGTGCCGCCAGGCGGTGACGAACAGGGCGGGCAGGACGACGAGCATCGTCTCCTTGGTGAGCACGGCCGTCGCGGCCGCGATGCCCGCGCCGAAGTGGTGCCACAGGTGCCGGCTCGGCGAGGCGGCCAGCGCGAACGCCAGCAGCGTCCACATCACCGCGAGGTTGTCGAGGAAGATCTCCCGCTGGAGGACCACGGAGAGCGGGGAGAGCCCGAAGAACACCATGGCGAGCCCGGCACCCCAGCGCGGCAGGGACAGCCGGCGGGCGATCACGTAGACGAGGACCGCGGAGACCGCGCTGATCAGCAGCATCACGCCGCGCATGGCGCCGACGGTCATCGACTCGGGGCTGATCAGCGCGGGGATCCAGGTCAGCACGGCTATCTGGATCCAGCCGAGCGGCGGGTGGTCGTACCAGTACGTGTAGTGGGCCAGGCCCTCACCCTGCTGCACCGCCCAGGCCTGGGCGAGGTAGGTGCCCTCGTCGTCGCTGAGGGTCGGGTAGTCGGAGATGTTCCAGCCCTGCACGAGCAGGATGGCGACGAGGAGCGCGCCGCACAGCAGCAGGTCCGGGTGGGCCGACCGCAGGCGGCCCGGTGGCGTGCTCGGTGCGGTGGCCGGGCCGGTGTCGTGGGCAGGTCTGCGCTGCGCGGGGACCTTGGTGCCGGTCGCCGCGGGGAGGGTGGAGGTCACGCGGGAACGTCCTCTCGGTCCACGGGCGTGAGGTGTGCGCCGACATGGCTGGTCAGCTCCCAGTCGTTGCGGCCGCGCTGCTCGCGCCACACGGCGCGGACGGCGGCCCCGGCGAGGAGGACCTGGTAGAAGGGGCCGCCGACGATCAGCTTGAGGTAGTGCGTGAAGCGGATCCGCAGGCCGTACTGCTTGCCGAAGTCGTGCAGGCCGACCACCTCGAAGACGAAGGTGACCAGCGCGGTGACGGCCGGCAGGAAGGTGACGAAGGCGATGCCGACCGGCACGTCCAGGAAGAGCGCGACCGCCGCGTTGAGCGGGATGATCACTCCGGTGAAGGCCTGGAGGAACGGCGTCATCAGGGTGTAGCGGGCCAGCAGCCGCTGGGTGAAGGTGGGCAGTTGCCGCCAGTCCTTCTTCCGGTACACCTGGAGGAAGCCCTGGTTCCAGCGGGTGCGCTGCTTCAGCAGGGAGACCAGGGTGTCCGGGGTCTCCTCGCGGGTGACCATGTCGGAGTCATAGGCGACCACGACCTTCTTGCCGATGCTGGAGAGCCGGACGCCGAGGTCGCAGTCCTCGGCCAGGCAGTCCGGGTCCCAGCCGTCGGCCGCCCGCAGCACGTCCGTGCGCACGAAGACGGTGTTGCCGCCGAGCGGGATGAACCCCTTCTGCGCGTGCAGGTGCAGCCGGGAACGGAACCAGAAGAAGTACTCCAGGCAGTTGCGCAGGCTGTACCAGCTGGAGTGGAAGTTGATCAGCTGGACCCCTCCCTGCACGACGTCGGCGCCGGTGGTGCGGAAGGCGTGGTCGACGTGGGCGAGCAGCTCCGGATGGACCTGGTCCTCGGCGTCGAAGACCCCGACGACGTCGCCGCGGCAGTGCGGCAGCGCCGTGTTCATGGCCTTCGGCTTGTTCTTCTTCTCATGGGTGTCGACGACGACCCGCACCCGCGGGTCACGGTCCGCGGCCCGTTCGGCGACGGCGGTGGTCTCCGGGTCGTCGTGCCCGACGATCACGATGATCTCGAAGTCGGTGTGGGACGAGGTCAGCAGCCGCTGGATGGTGTGGTCGAGCACGGCCTGCTCGTGCCGTGCGGGCAGCAGCAGCGAGAACGACACGTGCTCGTCCCCGTCCGGACTGCTGAACCGGGTGGAGGCGAGAACCTCCGGCGTACGCCAGGCGTGCATCTGCCACCACAGCGTGAACGCCGCCATCCAGAAGAGCGCCAGGGAAACGGCAGCGATGAAGACGGACGTCAGCAAAGATCCCCCCAGATCTTGAAATCCCCCGGCCGCGGCGGCACACCCAGAAGCGGGCGGCCGATCCGCCGCGGCACGGTGACGAGGTTAGGGGGTTTTCGTGAAGCTCATCAGCTCTTTCGATGAAGAGGGTGTTTCCTCACCATGAGGACCGGGTCTGAACAAAATGCCGTCGAGATCCGTACCGATCGTTTCCCTTTGTGCCCTTTCAGCTGTTCAGCCGCGCACGCAGCCGTTCCGGATCGGTCGTCGGGGCGTCGCAGGTGAAGTTCCGGCAGACGTACGCGGCCGGCGCCCCGTCCACCAGCGGCCGGTCGGCCAGCAGGGGGAACTCGTCGCTCCCCACCGTGCCCACGGCCACGACCGCGCCGGGAGCCGTCCCCAGGAGCGCCGTGCGGTGCAGGCCCCTCGTCGCACCGTCGTCCGGGGCCGGCCCCACGACGGCCACCTCCCGCGGCCCGTCGAGCAGCGCCTCGGCGGCGGCCAGCCCCCAGCCGATGAAACGCGGCACCCGCGGACCGAGCGCCTTCACGACGCCCAGGGCGCGCTCCGCCGCGGTGCGGTGGGGTACGGAGCCGGTGTGGGCGGCGTAGGACAGCAGGGCCCCGGCGGCGGCGCTCCAGCCGGACGGGGTCGCGTTGTCCGTGGGGTCCTGCGGGCGGCGGATCAGCCGCTCGGCGTCGGCCGCGGTGTCGTAGAGGGAGCCGGAGTCGTCGGTGAAGCGGGTGAGGACGTGGTCGAGCAGCAGCCCGGCGAAGTCCAGCCAGACGCCCTCCCCGGTGACCGACGCCAGCGCGAGGAGGCCCTCCGCCACGTCGGCGTAGTCCTCCAGCACCCCGGCATGGGCGCCCGCCCGGCCGTCCCTGCTGGTACGGAAGAGCCGCGCCTGCTCGTCGAGGTGCAGGCGCACCAGCAGGTCGGCGGCGGCGACGGCGGCCTCCACCAGGTCGGGGCGCTCGAAGTAGGCACCCGTCTCGGCGAGCGCGGCGATCGCCAGGCCGTTCCAGGCGGCGACGACCTTGTCGTCCCGGCCCGGGGCGGGGCGCCCGTCCCTGGCGGCCAGCAGCCGCTCCCGGACCGAGGCGATCCGCTCCGCCTCGAACACGCCCTCCTGCTGCGGCAGCTGCAGCACGGAGGAGCCCTGCTCGAAGGTGCCCTCCTCGGTCACGCCGAAGTACCGGGCGGCGAGCGCGGCGTCGTCGGCGCCGAGCACCTCGGTGAGCTGCGCGGGCGTCCACACGTAGTACGCGCCCTCGACGTGCCGGCCCGTCCCGTCGTCGCTGTCCGCGTCCAGCGCGGAGGCGAAGCCGCCCTCGGCGGTGCGCAGCTCCCGCACCATGAAGTCGGCGGTCTCCAGGGCGACCCGCCGGGCGAGGTCCGAGCCGGTCGCCCGCCACAGGTGCGCGTAGACCCGGCACAGCAGGGCGTTGTCGTACAGCATCTTCTCGAAGTGGGGCACGACCCACTCCCGGTCCACGGAGTAGCGCGCGAAACCGCCGCCGAGCTGGTCGTAGATCCCGCCGCGCGCCATCCGCTCGCAGGTGTCCCGCGCCATCTGGAGCGCGCCCTCCGCGCCGGTGCGCGCGTGGTGGCGCAGCAGGAACTCGACCACCATGGACGGCGGGAACTTCGGCGCCCCGCCGAACCCGCCGCGCTGCGGGTCGTACTCCCGGGTCAGCCCGAGCAGCGCCTGCCCGAGCTGCTCCTCGCCGGGCGCCTGCGCGTCGCCGTAGGAGATCTCCCGCCCCGCGAGGTCCCGCACGATCTTCCCGGCGACGTCGGTCACCTCGTCCCGCCGCTCCGCCCAGGCCTGGTGCACACCCTGGAGCACCTGCCGGAACGACGGCATCCCGTGCCGGGGCTCGGGCGGGTAATAGGTGCCGAAGTAGAAGGGCTCGGCGTCCGGCGTGAGGAACACGGTCATGGGCCAGCCCCCCTGCCCGGTCGCCGCCTGCACGGCCTCCATGTACACGGCGTCGACATCGGGGCGCTCCTCGCGGTCGACCTTGACGGCCACGAAGTGCTCGTTCAGGTAGGCGGCACCGGCCTCGTCCTCGAAGGACTCTGCGGCCATGACGTGACACCAGTGACAAGCGCTGTACCCGACGCTGAGGAGGACGGGGACGTCCCGCCGCCGGGCCTCCTCGAAGGCCTGGGGCTCCCACGGCCACCAGTCGATGGGGTTGTCCGCGTGCTGGAGGAGGTACGGGGACGTGGCCTGCGCGAGTCGATTGGGCATACCTCCATCTTGACGCACCCGCCCGGGCCCCGCCCGTACGCCACGGGGGCCGCCGTCGGCATCCGGTGATCGTCGCCCCCTCGCGCTGGCCCCCGGTCCGAAGGACACTGGTGGATCAGGGAGTTGCCGACAGGGCTGCCGCCGGAGGGGGACGCGACATGCGGGACGGGCATCGGGTGGAGGCCGAGCGGTTGTTGCGGCAGGCCGTGGAGGAGGAGGTGCGGCGGTCGGGCGGCCGCACGGACGGGAACGTGCTGCTGTCCCGGGCGCGCGGGTCGCTCGACGCGATGGCGGGGGCGGCCGCCGAGGAGTACGCGGCCTACACGCACGCCCTGGACGAGGCCGAGGCCGGGCAGCTCACCTTCCGGCAGCGGTACGCCCGAGAGGGCGCCGGCACTCCCCTGCTGGTGGCCGGCGTGGCGGCGGTCGCCGCGGTGGTGGCCGACATGGCGCTCGGCACCGGCACCGGCACGGCGGTGGGCGCGGGCGTGGCCGTCGGCGTCGTGGGAGCCGCGGCGACCGTCGTCAAGGTGGTCGGCTCGCACGTGCCGGCCGCCCATCACCGCGCCGGGGCCGTCAGCCAGCCCGGCGGGCCCGAGCAGTTGCGGTTGCAGTGGCTGACGGCGCTGGAGGTGCGCGGCATCCGGCCCTTCCTGGACCAGCAGCGGATGCTGGCCGCGTCCACCGGGCCGAAGAAGGCGGGGCCGAAGCTGCGGGGTGCCGACAAGAGCGCCGCGGCCCGGGGACGCAGCGCGCTGGAGCAGTCGTTCGCGCAACTCCCGGAGCCCCGGGGCACCTTCGCCGGCCGGCGGCGGGAGATGGCGCGGTTGCGGCAGTGGGTGCAGGCGGCCCGGGCGAGCACGGAGACGAAGCCGACGGTCGTGGTGCTGCACGGGGCGCCCGGCAGCGGCCGGACGACACTCGCCGTGCGCGCCGCGCACGAGCTGCGGGACTACTTCCGCGGGGCCTGTGTGGTGGACCTGCGCGGGGACGGTCCCGGGCCGGACGGTGAGTCGCCGCTGAGCACCCGGGACGCCCTGCTGCACCTGCTGAACCGGTTGGGGGCGCCCCGCGAGCAACTCCTGTTCCGGGAGCGGTCCTCGGCGGACCAGCAGGTCAAGCGGCTCAGCGAGCTGTACCACCAGCATCTGACCGGGGTGCCGGTGGCCGTCGTGCTGGACGACGCCAAGGACGCCGAGCAGGTGCGCGCGCTGGTGCCGGAGCGGTCGGACAGCCTGGTGCTGGTCACCGCGCGGGAGGCGCTGGAGCTGCCGGCCGACCTGCCCGCCCGGGCGTACCACCTGCCGGTGGAGGCGCTGGACGCGGCGGGCGCGGAGGAGTTGCTGGGGGCCGCCGCGCAGGACACCTCGGGCCCCTACGACGCCGAGTCGGCCGATCTGGTGCGGCAGTTGTGCGGTGGGCTGCCGCTGGCGCTGCGCATCGCGGGGTCGTCGCTGGGGCCGCGCTCGCCGCGCGCCCTGGCGACCGACCTGGGCGCGTACGGGCCGGTGGAACCGGTCGAGCGGGTGCTGTGGCTGCGCTACACCGACCAGCCGGAGCCGGCCAGGCGGCTGCTGCGCCGGCTGGCGCTGGCGGGGCGCACCTCGCTGGGCAATCCGGCGGCGGCCGCGCTGCTGGCCACGGACGAGACGGAGGCGGCCCGGCAGTTGGACGCGCTGGCCCGGGCGGGCCTGATCGACCGCGTCCGCGGCAGCCGCTACCGGCTGCACGACTCGGTGCGCGCCTTCGCGCGGGCCCGGCTCGCCGACGAGGAGGAGCCGGGCGAGCGGGCGGCGGCGCAGGAGCGGCTGATCGCGAACTACGCCGAGCTGGCCGACTCGGTGCTGCGCCTGATCGACGGCAACGTGTCGACCCGCTCCGACCGGTTCGGGAGTCACGGTTTCACGTCCCTGGACGAGGCGCTGCGCTGGCTGGACGACGAGTCGAGCTTCATCACGGCGGCGCTCAGACACGCGGAGGGCGTGGACCAGCGCGCGGTGCTGAACCTGCTGGGCGCGCTGTGCGACTACTGCCTGCTGCGCGGCGACCTGTACCGGCTGGGGGAGATCAGCGAGCTGGCGCAGTCCGTGGACCAGGAGCTGCTGGTGCGCTCGGTGCAGTGGCGTACCGGTATCGCGGCCCGGCAGCTCGGCGAGCTGGACAAGGCGCGGACGACGCTCACCTCCGTGGTGGACCTGTACCGGGAGGCGCACCATGACGCGGGGGCGGCGCGTGCCCTGTGCTCGCTGGGCATCACGCTGCACCACCAGGGCAACCTGACCGAGGCGGCGGCGAAGCTGCGGGAGGCGCTGGACCTGCAGGCCCCGCCCGAGCTGGACACGGACCGGGCGTGGACGCTGCACGCGTTGGCGGCGGTGCAGCGGGACCGGGCCCGGCTGGCGGAGGCGCTGGAGCTGCTGACCGAGTCGCTGGTGCTGCACCGGGCGGGTGAGTCGGTGCACGGCCAGGCCTGGGCCCACTTCCAGCTCGGTCAGCTCCGTCTGCGCATGGGGGACGTACCGCGCGCGGAGACGGATCTGCGGACGGCGCTGGAGCTGTACGGCCGCACCCAGGACGCCCGCGGCGAGGCCTGGGCCCTGACCCAGCTGGCGCGGGCGCGGCTGGTGGACGGCGACGCCACGGAGGCGCTGGACGAGCTGCGGCGGGCGGCCGCCCGGCACCGGGAGAACGAGGACGCGCGGGGCGAGGCCTGGACGGTGTACTACGTGGGCCAGGCGCTGGAGGAGACGGGCGCGCTGGACCAGTCGGTCCGCGAGCTGGAGCGCTCCCGCACGATGTTCTCCCGGATGCGGGACGTCTACGGTCTGGCCTGCGCCCGGCACCATTCGGCGCGGGTGACCCGGGACCAGCGCGCCGCCCGGACGGGGTCGCTGCGCAACTCCGGCTTCGCCCGCCAGCTCCTGGTCGACGCGCGCGCCGACTTCCAGCGCATCGGCGTCGGTCACGGGGAGGCGTGGACCTGTCTGGAGCTGGCGGTGGTGGACGCGGGCAACGCCCGTACCCCGCAGGCGCTGGCGCTGTGCGACGAGGCCGCGGCGCTCTTCGCGGCGTACGGCGACCGGCGGGGCGGCGACTGGGCCCGCTTCCTGCGCTGCACCCTGCTGCCGTACGCCGCGCCGGGGGGCGTGGAGGTGGGTACGGCGGTGGCGCAGGAGGAGCTGGCTCAGTTGGCGCGGGCCGGCCACCCGGCTCGGGACGGGAAGCTGGACGACTACGTGGAGGCGTACCGGCTGCTCCTGGAGCGGGGCGTGCAGCTGGAGGACGGCTGGCAGGCCTGGCGGCTGGGCATGGTGCCCAGCCGCCAGGCCCGCGAGGTGATGGGGGTGGCGGTGCCGGCGTGACCGCGGGCGGTGCCGGCACCGGCTCGGCGGTCGCGGGTCGGTCCCCCTCCCGGGCCCGGGCGAACCCGGGCAGGGGTGGGGGCACACCTCACGCCGACGTCAGGCACCCCGCCCGCGTCAGGCACCCCGGCCGCGTCAGCCCTTCTGCGGCTCCGCCCGGCCGGAGGCCTCCGCCTCCGGGTCCGGTGCCTCCTTGAAGTCCACCTTGCCCATGTGGCGGCTCATGGACCGCATCAGGCCCCACACCGCCAGGGCCATCACCGCGAAGACGATGAAGCCGAGGACGCCGGGGGTGACCTTGTCCTCGTCGAGTTCGGCGAGGGTGACGAGGTGCGTCATTGCCAGGCTTGCGCTTGCACTCATGTCAGGCATTGTCCCGGACGCCCGCGAAGAGGTCGTCCTCGGGGAGGGAAGTGTCCACGAGGGACTTGGCGAGCTCGTACTCCTCGGTGGGCCAGACCTCCTTCTGGATCTCCATCGGCACCCGGAACCAGCCCCCGTCGGGGTCGATCTGCGTGGCGTGCGCGATCAGCGCCTTGTCCCGGATCTCGAAGAAGTCGGCGCACGGCACGTGCGTGGTGAGCGTGCGCTCCTTGCGCTCGAACTCCGACCAGCGCTTGAGCCAGTCCTCGTAGGGGGACTCCAGGCCGCGCTCCAGCAGCGCGTTGTGCAGCGCCTCGGTGCGGGGGCGGTTGAAGCCCTGGTTGTAGTACACCTTCACCGGCTGGTACGCCGGTCCGTACTCCGCCTCCGGGTACTTCGCGGTGTCCGCCGCGCCCTCGAAGGCCACCATCGTGATCTTGTGGGTCATGATGTGGTCGGGGTGCGGGTAGCCGCCGTTCTCGTCGTAGGTGGTGATCACCTGGGGGCGGAAGGAGCGGATCTTGCGCACCAGTTCCCCGGCCGCCTTGTCGACGTCCTCCAGGGCGAAGCAGCCCTCCGGCAGGGGCGGCAGCGGGTCGCCCTCGGGCAGTCCGGAGTCGACGAAGCCGAGCCACTCCTGCTTGACGCCCAGGATCTCCCGGGCCTCGTCCATCTCCTTCTTGCGCACCTCGTGGATGTGCTCCTCGATGTAGGCGTCCCCCTGGAGCTTGGGGTTGAGGATGGAGCCGCGCTCCCCGCCCGTGCAGGTCACCACCAGCACGTCCACCCCCTCGGACACGTACTTCGCCATGGTGGCCGCGCCCTTGCTCGACTCGTCGTCGGGGTGGGCGTGGACGGCCATCAATCGCAGCTGGTCAGTCAAGACTCATTCCTCGGTCGGTCGGCGCCCGTGTAGGTCGGCGCAATCCAATGGGTGCCGCCCCGCGGGGGCGTCGTCGAGGGGCGGCGGTCGGGGGCGGGCGGGCGGCTTCTATAGTGACCGAATCGGGGGCGGAATAATTCCGGAGCCCGGCAGGTCCGGCTCCCGCCGAGAGGACGATCATGAGCACGGCGAGCACACGCACGCCCGAGAGCCGCTACGGCCGCTCCTCGGACGAACGGGCCGACCGCACCCTCAAGATCGTCGGCGCCGTGCTCGGCGCCGTCCTGCTCGCGGTGATCGGCTGGTTCGGTTACCACTACGTCGGCCAGAACAAGATCAGCGGTGAGCTGATCGGTTTCGAGCTCGCGGAGGACTCGGTGCAGGTGCACCTGGAGGTCCGCAAGGACGCCGGGGCGACCGGCTACTGCACCGTCCGCTCCCAGGCGGAGGACGGCGACGAGGTGGGCCGGGCCGACTTCCGCTTCGACGGGGACGACACGCGCATCGACCGGGTCGTCACGCTGCGGACGAAGGCCGCGGGCACGTCCGCCGAGCTGCTCGGCTGCCACGCGGACTGACTCCGCGAGGCCCGCCCGCACGAATCCACCGCCACTGACCTGCGATGACGGGAATCTGGTGGCTTATGTCCTCCCCCTTTGGCCACTGAATTGTTAGGCTCGTGGTTTCGCCCTTCCGTGAAGGAACATCCTTCTGGGTAGGGCGTTGATTTGTATTCCCTGTACCAACGAGGAGCACCCGTGACCCAGACCAGCGAGAACGTCACCTGGCTGACCCAGGAGGCGTACAACAAGCTCAAGGAGGAGCTTGAATACCTTACTGGTCCCGCGCGCACCGAGATCTCTGCCAAGATCGCCGCCGCGCGTGAGGAGGGGGACCTGCGCGAGAACGGCGGGTACCACGCGGCGAAGGAGGAGCAGGGCAAGCAGGAGCTCCGTGTGCGCCAGCTGACCCAGCTGCTGGAGAGCGCCAAGGTGGGCGAGGCCCCGGCCGCGAACGGCTCGGTGGCCCCCGGCATGGTCGTCACGATCGCCTTCGACGGTGACGAGGACGACACGCTGACCTTCCTGCTCGCCTCGCGCGAGTACGCGAGCTCGGACATCGAGACCTACTCGCCGCAGTCCCCGCTGGGCTCGGGCGTCATCGGCCACAAGGTCGGCGATGACGCGCAGTACGAGCTGCCCAACGGCAAGCCGGCCTCCGTGAAGATCCTCAAGGCCGAGCCCTACAACGGCTGACCCGGCGGCCCGGCCGGTGTCCCCGGCCCGTCCGCGACGGCCCCCGGCGTCCGATGACGCCGGGGGCTTCGTCATGCAGGCTTCGTCACGCGGAGGCCGACCGGTACTTGCGCACCGCCAGCGTCCGGAAGACCACGACGATCAGGACGGACCAGATCACCGAGGCCCAGACGGGATGCTGCATGGGCCAGGCGTCGGACTGCACGACACCCGGGTTGCCGAACAGTTCCCGGCAGGCCTGCACCGTGGCGCTGAAGGGGTTCCACTCGGCGATGTGCCGGAGCCAGGGGGTCATCTGGCTGGAGTCCACGAAGGCGTTCGAGACGAACGTCACCGGGAACAGCCAGATGATCCCTCCGGAGGTCGCCGCCTCCGGGGTGCGCACGGACAGGCCGATGAGCGCTCCGATCCAGGTGAAGGCGTAGCCCAGGAGGAGCAGCAGGGCGAAGCCGGCGAGGATCCGTACCGCGGTGGTCGGCTCGGCGGAGCCGGTGCGCCAGCCGACGATCAGCGCGACGATCGCCAGCACGAGCAGGGTGATGGCGGTCTGCACGAGGTCGGCGACGGTGCGGCCGGTCAGCACCGCGCCGCGGGCCATGGGCAGGGAGCGGAAGCGGTCGACGAGCCCCTTCTGCATGTCGTCGGCGATACCGGCCGCGGATCCCGCGGTGGCGAAGGTGACGGTCTGCGCGAAGATGCCCGCCATCAGGAAGTCCTTGTAGACGTCCGGGTCGGTGGTGTTCCCGATGCGCATCGAACCGCCGAAGACGTACGTGAACAGGACCACGAACATCACCGGCTGGACGACCCCGAACAGGACCATCTCGGGGATCCTGGTCATCCGGATCAGGTTGCGGCGGGCGATGACCAGGGAGTCCCGGACGGACTGGCCGATCGGGTGGGTGGTCGCCGCGACCTGCTCGGTGTCGGTGGTGGCGGTACTCACTGGACGGTCTCCTTCCGGTCCGCGTGGCCGGCGCCGGACGCCGGGTCCTGGTCGCCGTCCCCGGCGGTCTCGGTCTCGGCCACGTGGCCGGTGAGGGAGAGGAAGACGTCGTCGAGGGTGGGGCGGCGCAGGCCGATGTCGTCGATCTCGATGCCGCGGACGTCGAGTTCGCGGATGACCTCGGCGAGCAGCTTGGCGCCGCCGGTGACGGGGACGGTGAGTTTGCGGGTGTGGTCCTCGACGGTGGTGGGGCCCTTGCCGAAGCCGGCGAGCACCTCGGCCGCCGTCGAGATGTGTCCCCGCTCGTGGACCACGACCTCGACGCGCTCGCCGCCGGTCCGGGCCTTGAGCTGGTCGGAGGTGCCGCGGGCGATGACGCGGCCGTGGTCGACGACCGCGATGTCGTGCGCGAGGTGGTCGGCCTCCTCCAGGTACTGCGTGGTCAGCAGCAGGGTGGTCCCGCCGGAGACGAGCTGCTTGATGACCTCCCACAGCTCCTGCCGGTTGCGCGGGTCGAGGCCGGTCGTCGGTTCGTCCATGAACATGACGGGTGGGGAGACGACCAGGGCCGCCGCGAGGTCGAGCCGGCGGCGCATGCCTCCCGAGTAGGTCTTCGTGGGGCGGTCGGCCGCGTCCGTGAGGTGGAACTGGTCGAGCAGCTCGCGGGCCCGGACCTTCGCGGCCTTGGCGCGCATCTGGTAGAGCTGGCCGACCATCTGCAGGTTCTCCCGGCCGGTCAGGTACTCGTCGACCGCGGCGAACTGGCCGGAGAGGCCGATCGAGCGCCGCACCTCGTTGGGGTGCCTGAGCACGTCGATGCCCGCGACGACCGCCTTGCCGCTGTCGGGGCGGAGCAGGGTGGTCAGGCAGCGCACGGCGGTGGTCTTGCCCGCGCCGTTCGGTCCGAGCAGACCGAGGACCGTCCCCTCGGGGACGTCCAGGTCGACGCCGTCCAGAGCCCTTACGTCACCGAAGGTCTTCACCAGGCCTTCGGCGTAGATGGCGCCTGGCATATGAGTCTCCACGTCGTCGGGGATTCTTCGCAAAGCCTAGGTTTGTACGGTTCGACGCGCTCAGCGAGCGAATTACGACACACCATAACGCGATGTATCGCGTCCGACCAGGCTTGGGGACGAACTGCCTCGAACGAGTGAACGCCGGGTCGAGGGCGGTCGCCGGGGGGCGTCAGCCGATGACGGGGTAGCCCGACTCGTGCAGCGCCCGGCCGACCTCGGCGCAGTGCTCCGGGCCCTTGGTCTCCAGATGCAGCTCGACCTCGGCCTCCGTGAGCCCGAGCCGCGGATCGGTCCGCACGTGACTCACGTCGAGGACGTTGGCGTCGACCACGGACAGCACCCCGAGAAGCGTGGCGAGCGCCCCCGGCCGGTCCGTCAGGCGCAGCCGGACCGCCAGGTAGCGGCCCTGGGCCGCCATGCCGTGCCGCAGCACGCCCTGCATCAGCACCGGGTCCACGTTCCCCCCGGACAGCACCGCCACCACGGGCCCCTCGAAGGTGTCCGGGGCGCTGAGCAGGGCCGCCACCGGACTCGCCCCGGCCGGCTCCACGACCAGTTTGGCCCGCTCCAGGCAGAGCAGCAGAGCGGTGGACAGCTCGTCCTCGGAGACCGTACGGACCTCGTCCACCAGGTCGCCGACGATCCGGAACGGCACGTCGCCGGGCCGCCCCACCTTGATGCCGTCGGCCATCGTCGCCGGATGCTCGACGGCCACCGGCCGCCCGGCCGCCAGGGACGGCGGGTACGCCGCCGCCCCCTCGGCCTGCACGCCCACGATCCGCACGTCCGGCCGCAGCGCCTTCACCGCGACCGCGATCCCGGCCGCCAGACCTCCCCCGCCGATGCCGACCACGACCGTCCGCACCTCGGGGCACTGCTCCAGCACCTCCAGCCCGACGGTGCCCTGGCCCGCGATGACGTCCGGATGGTCGAAGGGGTGGATGAACACCGCGCCGGTGCGCTCCGCGTACTCCTGCGCGGCGGCCAGCGTCTCGTCGACGACCTGGCCGTGCAGCCGCACCTCGGCGCCGTACTCCCGGGTCGCGCTGATCTTCGGCAGCGGGGCGCCCTTCGGCATGAACACCGTGGCACGCACTCCGAGCAGCGAGGAGGCAAGGGCCACGCCCTGGGCGTGGTTCCCCGCGCTCGCCGCGACCACTCCGGCGGCCCGCTGCTCGGGCAGCAGCCCGGCGATCCTGACGTAGGCGCCGCGCAGTTTGAAGGAGCCCGTCCGCTGGAGGTTCTCGCACTTGAGGTGGACGGGCGCGCCGACCAGCTGGGACAGGTGCCTGCTGCCCTCCATCGCCGTCACCCGCGCCACGCCCGAGAGCATTTTCTGTGCCCCGCGCACGTCGTCGAGGGTGACGGGTCCGACGAGGGCGGCCGTGCTGTAGCTCATGCCTCCAGCATCGCAGTCCACGGGCGCCGGAGACCGTTGTGACCAACCTCCGAGACCCGCTTTGCCCAGCGCCGGTACGCCTCGCCGCCCGGCCGCGTACCCTGTCCCCCAATTAGCAGCCCTCCACGAAGTGAGCCCCCGGCCATGCCCACAACACCTGAAATGTCGATGGACATGACGACCGCCGGTGACACCGGTCTTCTC
The DNA here is from genome assembly GCF_055589025.1 of Streptomyces sp. NPDC041968. Taxonomy (NCBI): domain Bacteria; kingdom Bacillati; phylum Actinomycetota; class Actinomycetes; order Kitasatosporales; family Streptomycetaceae; genus Streptomyces; species Streptomyces sp. NPDC041968. The sequence goes on from NZ_JBVJCB010000006.1 coordinate 439,138, forward strand.
GAGACGCTCCAGCACGAGGTGGCGCTCTTCGCCCGTCGTGCCGAACAGACCCGGCTCGGCGGGGTCGGCCAGGTGCGCAACTCCATGGACCGCGCCGCCTACCTGCTGCTCAACCGCCTCGACAAAGAGGGCCCGATGGGCGTCAAGGCGCTCGCCGCGAGCATGGGGATCGACTCCTCGACGGTCACCCGGCAGGTGGCCCCGCTCGTCGACACCGGACTCGTCAAGCGGACCTCGCACCCCGAGGACGGGCGCGCGGTGGTGCTCCAGCTCTCCCCGCGCGGTGAGTCGCGGCTGGAAGAGGTCCGGTCCTCCCGGCGCCTGCTCATGGCCGAACTGACCCACGACTGGGCTCCCGAGGAGCGCGAGGCGTTCTGCACGCTCCTGACGCGCTTCAACGGCGCCCTGTCCGCCCGTATGGCCCCGACGGGCGCGTCGGGCCAGGAGGCGCCGACGGCCTCCTGAGCCGCCGTCCACCGGCCCTCACCCGCTTCCGCCGGTCCGCACCGCCTTTCCCGGACCGTTCGTACCGGACTCTTGACCGGCGTGCCGCCCCTGGCCTGATATGAGACCCAGGGGTCGTCGTACGGGACGCGGAGCCGCCCCCGGGCGGGAGGCGCGGTGCGAGAACGGCAGGCCTCGCAGGGTGCCCGCCGGGCCCGGGAGTTCGAGGCGTTCGTCGCGGGCGCGGCGGGACGGCTGCTGCACGCCGCCACCCTGCTCACGGCCGAGCCGCCGGCCGACAACCCGCGCGCGCGGCGCCTGCTGGCGCTCTCCCTCGCGCACACGTACGCGTACTGGGACCGGCTGCGCGGCGAGGACCCCTACGACCGGGCCCGCCAGTACCTGGCCGGCCGCTTCGCCCACGAACTCCGGCACCGGTACGGCGGCGGCCTCGGCCGGACGCGCAGGCCGCCCGCCGGCCCGCTGAGCGGCCTCGCCCCACAGGAGCGCCTGATCCTGGTGCTCAGGCTCTACGAGGGCGTCGCCGAGGAACAGGCGGCCGCCCTGCTGGGCCTGCCGGTGGAACGTGTCCGGACCCTCTGCGACCGCGCGACGGCCACGCTGCTGCACCCGCCCGCCGCACCGGCCCGCCCGGTGCCGGCGGAAGCGAAGGCGGCGACGCCGTGACGGGCACGCGCGCGCGTCGGAGGAACATCGGGAGGCGCCCGTGAACCGCCCGCAGCGTGAGGCCGCGGCGCGGCGGATCATGGAGCAGTCGCCCCCGCGGGTGCCGCCGGGACTGCACGCGGACGCCGTGCGCCGGGGCGGGCGGATGCTGCGGCGCAGGACCGTCGCCCGTCGTCTGCTGTGGCTGGTGCTGTGCGCGGCCGCCGTGGCGTTCGCGGTGTGGGCGCTGACCGTCCGGCCCTGGGTGGAGCCGCCGTCGGAGACGACCCCACCCGTGACGGGCTGGGAGGGCTGGTGAGCCCGCTGGGGGCGACGGCCTAGCCGAGCGCCTGCTGGAGGTCGGCGAGCAGGTCGTCGACGTTCTCGATGCCGACGGACAGGCGCACCAGGTCGCCGGGGACCTCCAGGGCCGAGCCGGCCGCGGAGGCGTGCGTCATCCGGCCCGGGTGCTCGATCAGCGACTCGACACCGCCCAGGGACTCGCCCAGCGTGAACACCTGCGCGCGGTTGCACACCTCGACGGCCGCCTCCTCGCCACCCTCGACGCGGAAGGACACCATGCCGCCGAAGGCCTTCATCTGCTTGGCGGCGACCTCGTGGCCCGGGTGCTCCGGCAGTCCCGGGTACAGCACGCTCGACACACGCGCGTGCCGGCTGAGCATGTCGGCGACCTTGCCGGCGTTCTCGCTGTGCCGGTCCATGCGGACCGCGAGCGTCTTGGTGCCGCGCAGGACCAGCCAGGAGTCGAAGGGCCCGGCGACCGCGCCCATCGCGTTCTGGTGGAACGCCAGCTCCTCCCCCAGCTCCTGGTCGCCCACGATCAGCGCACCGCCGACGACGTCGGAGTGGCCGCCCATGTACTTGGTCAGGGAGTGCACGACGACGTCCGCGCCGAGCGCCAGCGGCTGCTGGAGGTACGGCGTGGCGAAGGTGTTGTCGACGACCAGCCGGGCGCCGGCGTCGCGGGCGACCTGGGCGACGGCGGCGATGTCGGTGATGCCGAGCAGCGGGTTGGAGGGCGTCTCCACCCACACGGCCCTGGTCTTCGGGGTGAGGGCGGCCCGCACGGCGGCGGGGTCGCTCGTGTCGGCCACCGACCATTCCACGCCCCACCGGGTGGCGACCTTGGCGAAGAGCCGGAACGTGCCGCCGTAGGCGTCGTCCGGGATGACCACGTGGTCGCCGGGACGCAGCAGCGTACGCAACAGGCAGTCCTCGGCCGCCAGTCCGGACGCGAAGGCGAGGCCGCGACGGCCGCCCTCCAGGGCGGCGAGGTTCTCCTCCAGGGCCGTGCGGGTCGGGTTGGCGCTGCGGCTGTACTCGTAACCGCCGCGCAGCCCGCCGACGCCGTCCTGCTTGTACGTCGACACCTGGTAGATCGGCGGGACGACCGCGCCGGTCTGCGGATCGGCGGTGTTGCCCGCGTGGATCGCGAGCGTCTCGAAGTGCTGACTGATGTGCCTGTCGCTCATGGGCACCGAGGGTAGCGGCGCGGACGCCTCCGCGCGTTTTCCACAGGGTCGGGGCGCAGGTTGGCCAATTGTCGGCGCCGTCTGGTTCGCTTGAGACATGGAGATTCTCTGGGTGCTGATAGCGCTGGTCATGCTGGGCTTCGTGCTGCTCCAAATCTCGCGGCGCCGGCGGAGCGCGGTCGGCCTGGTGCCCCCCGGCCACCCGGACGCGGCGGACCCCGCGAACTACGGCTTCGCGCGCGAGGAGGAGCTGGACATCCGCATGCCCGGCCCCGACCACGACCTGCTGGACGTCCTGGACCTGGTGCAGCGCACGCAGGACTACCGGGGGGCGCAGCAGCTCCTTGCCGGTACGGAGGCCGAGGGCGAGCGGCGCTGGCAGCGGGTGCAGGCCTTCGCGGGTGCCGCGTCCCTGGAGCTGTCGCGGCGGCCGGGCGGTGTCGGCGAGGCACCGGGCGGCCAGTGGCTGCGGGTGTGGCGCGCGGAGGTCCCGAAGGACGCGGGCGGCGCGGCCGTGCACGCGGAGTTCCTGGTGCAGCAGGCGTGGCGGACGGCGACGCCCGGTACGGACGACTTCCGGATCATCATGGAGGAGGCCAGGGCGGCCTGCTCGGAGGCGGCGCTGCTCGCTCCCGGCGACCCGATCCCGTACATCGTGGAGCTGTCGGTGGCCCGCGGCCTCGGCTATCCGCGCGAGGAGTTCGAGCAGCTGTGGCTGAAGATCCTCGACCGCGCTCCGAACCACATGGGGGCGCACCTGGCCGCCCTGCACTACTGGTGCGAGAAGTGGCACGGCTCCCGGGAGCTGGCGTACTCCTTCGCGGAGGCCGCCGCGGCCCGCGCGCCGCAGGGCTCACTCCTCGCGGCGATGCCCCTGTTCGCGGTCTTCGAGCACCTGCCCGAGGTCAATCTGGTCAGCGGCTTCTACCAGAGCGAGGTCGTCACCAAGGCGGTCCATGGCGCCCTGCACGCGGTGCACTCGGCCCGCCCCGACGACCCGATGCAGGCGCACGTCCGCCATCTGCTGGTGTTCTTCCTGGTCCGCGGCGAGCGCTGGGCCGAGGCCATGAACCAGATAGTCGTCATCGACGGCCACGTCGGCGCCCTCCCCTGGACCCTGTCGCCCGATCCGGCCGGGGAGTTCGCGGTCTACCGCGCGATGGCGGTGGCGGGCTACGAGGCGAACGGCGGCAGCCCGGCGACGCTCCCCCACTGAGGGCGCGCCGACGGGCGGCCCCCGGAGGAGCGCCCGCCGGGCCGTCCCGCGGTCAGCCCTCGGCGCGGGCGGGCAGCCGCCATCCCGGGCGCGGGAAGTGGCAGGTGTACCCCTCGGGGTAACGCTGGAGGTAGTCCTGGTGCTCGGGCTCGGCCTCCCAGAAGGGGCCGACCGGCTCCACCTCGGTGACGACCTTGCCGGGCCACAGGCCGGAGGCGTCCACGTCCGCGATCGTGTCCTCGGCGATCCGCTTCTGCTCGTCGTCCACGTAGTAGATCGCCGAGCGGTAGCTGAGGCCGATGTCGTTGCCCTGGCGGTTCTTCGTGCTCGGGTCGTGGATCTGGAAGAAGAACTCCAGGAGCGCGCGGTAGTCGGTGCGCTCGGGGTCGTAGAGGATCTCGATGGCCTCCGCGTGCGTGCCGTGGTCGCGGTACGTCGCGTTCGGCACGTCGCCGCCGGTGTAACCGACCCGGGTCGCGGTCACGCCCGGAAGCCGGCGGATCAGCTCTTCCATGCCCCAGAAGCATCCGCCCGCGAGTACGGCCCTCTGTGTCTGCGCAGCCATTGCGGCCCTCCCATTCCTGTCAGCCGGGTCACTCGGGTTGCTCAGCACACGCCCGCATCCCGTCCGACCTGTGTCAACACGGGAAGGCTCCGCGTGATTCCGCACCCGTCCGCCGGTGGGGCGCGCGGCGGGGTTGACCTTGACACGGTGACAAGGCCTTCACTGTCCGCCAGGAGGTGGTTCTCCCCATGACCACGACACCGGCCCCGGACGCGCCGCGCGCGCTGCGGGCCCTGGAGGACGACAGTCCGTCCGTACGGCTGCGGGCGGCGCTGGCCGTCGGCACGACCCCGGACCCGCGTTTCGTCGGCACACTGGTCGAGCGCTGCGCCGTCGAGCCCGAGTTCTTCGTCCGCGACATGCTGACCTGGGCGCTCACCCGTCACCCGGTGTCCTCGACGCTTCCCTTGCTGCTCCGGGAGGTCGGGTCCGAGCGGGCGCAGGCACGGAGCCAGGCGCTGCACACCCTGTCCAAGATCGGGGACCGGCGGGCGTGGCCGGCGATCACCGGCGCCCTCCTGTCCGACGCCGACGACGAAGTGGCCCGGAGCGCCTGGCGGGCGGCCGTCGTGCTCGTCCCGGCGGGCGAGGAGGCCGCCCTGGCCTCGGCGCTGGCGACGCAGCTCGGGCGCGGCGAGCGGGACACGCAGCGGAGTCTCAGCCGGGCGCTGGTCGCGCTGGGCGACGTCGTGCCGCCGGCGCTGCGGGCCGCGGCGGCGGCCCCGGACGAAGGCGTCCGCGCGCACGCGCTCGCCACGGAGCGGCTGCTGCGCGACCCGGACACCGCCTTCGAGGCGGCGATCGAGGAGGCGAAGCGCCTGGTGGCTCTCGGCGGCTCCGGCCAGGAGGGACGATAGGAGGTGTTGATCGGTGAGGTGGCGCGGCGGTCCGGGGTCAGTGCCCGCATGCTCAGGCACTACGAGTCGCTGGGCCTGATACGGCCCTCGGGCCGTACCGGCTCCGGCTACCGGGAGTACGCCGCCGAGGACATCCGGCGGATCTTCCACATCGAGAGCCTGCGGTCGCTGGGGCTGTCGCTGCGGGAGATCGGGCGAGCGCTCGACGATCCGGGTTTCGCGCCCTCGGCGCTCGTCGACGACCTCATCCGCCAGACCCGTGAACGCATCGCGGCCGAGACCGAGCTGCTGACGCGGCTCAGCCGGATCGGAGCCGTGGGGCCCGCCGACTGGGAGGACGTCCTCCAGGCCGTCTCGGTCCTCCAGGCCCTGGGGTCGAAGAGCGCCGCCGCGCGCCAGCGTGCGGCCCTCTCCTCGGTCGACGAGGTGCCCGTGCCGGTGGAGGCCCTGGTCGAGGCGGTGCTGAGCGAGACGGACACGAATGTCGCCGGCGCCCTGCGGTGGGCGCTGGCCCGGTCGGGCGGCGCCGGCACGGCGCCGCTGGCGGAGGGCCTCGCGTCCCCGGTGGCCGCGGTGCGGGCACGCGCCGTCCAGTGCCTCGCCGAGCTGCCCGGTGAGGGGGCCACCGCCCGGTTGCGGGAGGCCCTGGCGCACCCGGACGTGGTGGTCCGCGGCCACGCGGCTCTGGCGCTCGGGACGCGGGGAGTGGCCGATGCCGTGCCGACGCTCACCGACATGGTCGTGGAGGGGCCGAACGACACCGACGCGGCCGACGCGCTGAGCATGCTGGCCGGCGACGACGCGACGGCGGAGCGGATCGCGGGCGGACTCGTCGAGCGCCTCGCCGACGACGCCACCGAGGCGCCCGGCCGCGTACGGGTGACCCAGGCACTGGCGGACATCCCGGGACCGACGGCCTCACGCGCCCTCGCGGAACTCGTCCACGACGACGACCGTGCCGTAGCGGTGACCGCGACGTACCTCGTCCGGCTGCGCGAGGGGCGGTGACCGCCACGAACCCCGTCCGGCTGCACGGCACACGGAGACCGCCTCGCATCCCGTACGGCTGCACGGCACGCGGAGACCGGGCGAGGAGCCGGGCCGCCGCCGACGCGCACCCCGCGCTCAGCCCGCTCGGCGCAGCCCCGCGACCAGGAGTGCGACCAGCCTCCGGGCGTCGTACCGGGGGTCGTTCTCCGCGCCGATGCAGAGGTTGCCGACGCCGCGCATGAAGGCGATGGCCTCCAGGTCGGTGCGGATCTCGCCGGAGGCGGTCGCGGCGTCGAGGAGCCGGGTGCACACGGGCACGAGCCGGTCGAGGAAGTAGGCGTGCAGCGCCTCGAAGCCGGCGTTGTCGGACTGCAGCACGGCGGCGAGGCCGTGCTTGGTGACGAGGAAGTCCACGAAGAGGTCGATCCACCGCGCCAGCGCTGCATACGGGGTCGGGCTGCTCGCCAGCAGGGCCGGCCCCGCCTCGGCGCAGGCCTCCACCTGGTGCCGGTAGACGCCGATGATGAGGTCGGCCCGGGTCGGGAAGTGCCGGTAGATCGTGGCCGTGCCCACACCGGCCCGGGCCGCGATGTCGCGCACCGGCGCCTCGACACCCGACTCGACGAAGACCGCGGCGGCCGCGTCGAGCAGGGTCTCCTGGTTGCGCCGGGCGTCCGCCCGCTTGGGCCGGGCCGCGTGCTCCGCGGCCCCGTCGCCGTCCTTCACCACGTCGTTCCCTCCGCTCCCGGACCCGCCGGACGGGACGGAACGGGGCACTGTTCCGCACCATCAAGCGGGACAGGGTTCCACTTGGCCATGATGCCAGAGCATGATGTCAGAGCACGGCGGCCGTCACCATCGGGGTGCCGCGACGGTGCGCGCCTGCCGCGGAGGGCCGGCCCGCGCCGCCCGGTCCACCCCCGCGGTGCCGCCGGGACCCGGTTCAGGAGGGGCGCGCGGCGGTCGACCGCGTCCCGCGTCCCGCCCGCTCCGTCAGGAACTCCTCCCACGTCAGCCGGCCCGTCAGGGCCCCCTCCAGGGTGAGGTTGGCCCCCGCCCGGTAGGCGCGGCCCGCCTTGCCCGGGATGCGGACCGGCAGGTGCGGGCGCCGGCGCCCGCCGTGGACGGCACGGTACGAACGGGTCAGGTCGGCCAGGTCCAGTACCTCGGGGCCGGTCATGTCCGGGACCCGGCCGGACGGGGCGGCGAGGGTCAGTTCGGCGAGGCGGGCCGCCACCTCGCGCGAGTCGACCGGCTGGAGGCGCAGCCCGCCCGGGACGGGGAGGACCGGCAGCTTCGCCGTCTTCTCGATCATCGTGAGGGTCAGCTCGTGGAACTGGGCCGCCCGCAGCACCGTCCACGGGATGCCGGAGTCCGCAATCGCCCGCTCCGACTCCAGCTTGGTGCGCAGCCACGCCAGCGGCACGCTGTCGGCGCCCACGACCGAGATGTACACGAGGTGCCGCACGTCGGCGCCGGACGCGGCCCGCACCAGGGTGCGGGTCGCCTCGTCGTCGCCCTTGGGGCCGCCCGCCAGGTGCAGGACGGTGTGCACACCGTCGACGGCGGCGTCGACGCCCGCACCGGTGAGGAGGTCTCCGGTGACGTACGCGACACCGTCCGCGGCGGGGCGGGGGCGCCGGCTGAGGACCCGCACCTGGTGGCCGGCCGCCCGCAGCAGCGGGACGACGTGGCGGCCCAGGGTGCCCGTGCCGCCGGTGACCAGGAGGGGGGTGGTGGTGGACGAGGGGTACGTCATGGCTGCTCCCGGGGTCTGGCGCCGGGACGGACAGGTGCGTGACCTGCCCGTCCGGGCGTCCGCCGTGTGTGTACGGCGGTGTGACCCGCGGCGTCGCGGCCGTGTGACAGGAACGGGGAAGAAGTTCTCCCGTCTTCCCCCGAGCCCGTGATCCGGTCAGATCGTCGCCGCGTCGATCACGAACCGGTACCGCACGTCGCTCGCCTGGACCCGCTCGTACGCCTCGTTGACCTCGGAGGCGGCGATCAGCTCGATCTCGGCGCCGATGCCGTGCTCGGCGCAGAAGTCCAGCATCTCCTGGGTCTCCCGGATGCCGCCGATCATGGACCCGGCGAGGGTCTTGCGGCCGCCGAGCAGGGTGAACAGGTTGAGGGAGACCGGCTCCTCGGGGGCGCCGACGTTGACCAGGGCGCCGTCCGTCCGCAGCAGGCCGAGGTAGGCGCCGAAGTCGAGCGGGGCCGAGACGGTCGAGACGATCAGGTCGAAGGTGCCCTCGAGCTGCTCGAAGGTGGCCGGGTCGCTGGTGGCGTAGTAGTGGTCGGCGCCCAGCTTCAGGCCGTCGTCCTTCTTGCGCAGGGACTGCGACAGCACGGTCACCTCGGCGCCCAGGGCGTGCGCGAGCTTGACGGCCATGTGGCCGAGGCCGCCCATGCCGACGACGGCGACCTTCTTGCCGGGGCCGGCGTTCCAGTGCCGGAGCGGCGAGTAGGTGGTGACGCCGGCGCAGAGCAGGGGCGCGGCCTCGTCCAGCGCGATGCCCTCGGGGATGCCGAGGACGAAGTTCTCGTCGACGACGATCTTCTGCGAGTAGCCGCCGTAGGTGGGCTCCCCGTCCTTGCCGACGCCGTTGTAGGTCATCACGTTGCCGCCGGTGCAGTACTGCTCGTGGCCGGCCTTGCAGTTGTCGCACTCGCGGCAGGAGTCGACCATGCAGCCGACGCCGACGCGGTCGCCGACGGCGTACTTGGTGACGCCGGGGCCGACCTCGGAGACGATGCCGGCGATCTCGTGGCCGGGGACCATCGGGAAGATGGCCTCGCCCCAGCCCTCCTGCACCTGGTGGATGTCGGAGTGACAGATGCCGGCGAACTTGATGTCGATCAGGACGTCGTGCTCGCGCACCTCGCGCCGCTCGATGGTGGTCCGCTCCAGCGGAGCCTTGGCGGCGGGTGCGGCGTATGCGGCGACAGTGGTCATGCCGGGTTCTCCGGAATTCCCGAGACGAGGTCTCGTGACGGCGGTCTGGGTGGTCCTTCCAGCGTGCCTCCGATCGGGACGTTCACCCAGGCCACGCCTTTGCGTACGACCGGCGTGCGTACCACTGGCGGGGACAGGCTCAGGTGCGTACGACCGGGAATACGTGCGGCAATACTGGAGGACATGGATGGACAGCTGGACCGGCGTGCCGAACTGAGCGAGTTCCTGCGCACCCGGCGGGCCCGGCTGAAGCCGGAGGACGTGGGGCTGCCGTCGTTCGGGCGGCACCGCCGGGTGCCGGGCCTGCGGCGGGAGGAGCTGGCGCAGCTGGCCGGAGTGTCGGTGGCGTACTACACGCGCCTGGAGCAGGGCAACGGGCGGAACGTGTCGGCGGAGGTCCTCGACGCGATCGCCCGGGCCCTGCGGCTGTCGGACGCCGAGCAGGCGCACCTGACGCACCTCGCGAAGCCCAGGCAGCAGCGCAGGCGGACGGCGGGCGCGCGGGCGCAGCAGCCGGTGCGGGTGGCGCTGCTCCAGCTGCTGGAGTCGATCGAGACGGTGCCCGCGTACGTGACGGGCCGGCGGTCGGAGATCCTCGCCTGGAACCGGATGGCGGCGGCCCTCTTCGGTGACTGGGGCAGGCTGCCCGCCGAGGAGCGGAACTGGGCGCGGCTGGTCTTCCTCAACGCCGACTACCGCGACCTCTTCGTGGACTGGGACCAGAAGGCGTCCGACATGGTGAGCTTCCTGCGCATGGACGCGGGCCGGCACCCGGACGACCCGAGGCTGTCGGCCCTGGTCGGGGAGCTGTCCGTGAAGAGCGAGGAGTTCCGGCGGCGGTGGGCGACGCACGACGTGAAGGAGAAGTCCTACGGCGTCAAGCGGATGCGCCACCCCCTGGTCGGCGACCTGACGCTGTCGTTCGAGACGTTCCGCCTGGTCGACGACGAGGAGCAGGCGTTCGTGACGTACCACGCCGAGCCGGGCTCCCCCTCGGCGGAGGGCCTGCGCCTGCTGGCGAGCTGGGGCTCGGACGCGGCGGCGTCCCTGCCGAGGTGACCCGGCCGGAGCCGCGGGGGCTCCGGCCGGGTCCTGGTGGTGGGGCCGCGGTCTACTTGCCGTAGTACGCGTCGTAGATCGAGATCAGCGACTCGTTCGAATTCTTGTCGATGATCTTGGCGCGGAAGGAGAGGGACTTCCCCTTCGCCGGGTTCTTGACGCTGATCTTCCCCTTCTTCACGGTGACCTTCTTCCAGGTCTTGCCGTGGTCGTAGGAGACGTGCACGGTCAGGGACTTGAGGTTGCGGCCGGCGGCCGCGCCCTCGACGGTGACCGGGACGGTGACCGTCTTGCCGGCCGCGACCTTGCTGTCGAGGCCGGTGACGGCGGCGAAGCGCGCGGTGGACGCGGGCAGCTTGGTGAGGGCGGTCGTCTTCTTGGAGCGGAACGTCCAGCTCGCGTCGATGCGGCTGGAGGCCGCGGCGACCTTGGCGGAGCGCTTGACGGACGTCGTCAGCCGGTACCCGGCGTCACCGGACGGGACCTTGAACTCGGCCTCGCCGAACAGCGGGTCCTTGTGGGAGCCGACCTTGGTGCCGTTGCGGTAGAGGGTGGTGGCGACGGACGTGAAGACCGAGGAGCCCGGGTGGCCCTTGCCGTCGGCGAAGAGCGGGAGCATCCCGGTGAGGGAGTTGCCGTCCCGGTACAGGCCCGCGTCCTTGGTGAGGCGCGGACCGAACACGGCGGTGTTGAACGTCGCCGAGTAGCTCTTGCCCGCCTTGTAGCGCTGGGGGGCGTCGGACACGTAGTCCGCCTCCAGCACCGGGAAGCCCTCGGCGTCCCGGCCGCCGTACTGCTCGAAGCCGAGGTCCCAGGTCACGCCGTTCCCGGTGGACAGGTGCAGGGTGCGGGTGCCGGGCAGGGCCTGCTCGATGCCGATCGAGGAGCCGCCGGTGCCGCCGGGCAGCCAGCCGGTCACGGAGACGGCGCCCTTCTTGCCGCTCGCGGAGGCGCCGAGGCCGGCCTTGAGGGTGGCCAGCTCGCCGGCCTTGTAGTGCCGGGTGTAGCCGGTGGCGAGCTGCTGGACCGGGCCGCCGGTGACGGTGTCGTACTGCTCCTTGGCGCCCTTGGTCCAGTGCGCGTCCCACTGCTGGCTGAGCGAGCCGTCGGTGGTGCGCGGCCCGAGGTGCTTGGTCCGCAGCCCCTTGTACGAGTCCAGCCACCAGCCGTAGCTGTAGGAGTTGCCGGACGCCTCGACCGTGTAGTCCGCCGACACGAACGCGGACTTCGCCGCCTTGTCCGGGACGGTGATGTCCACGGGCCGGGCGGTACGGGCGTCCAGGGTGACGGTGGTGTTCTTCGTGACGCTCAGCTTGGGCTGGGCGATCCAGTCGGCGCCCTTCCACACCTCCGGGTCACCGCTCACGTGGATCGAGGAGTTGAGAATGTAACCGCCCTTGGGCACCCGGACGGTGACGGTGCCGTCGGCCTCGTACGGCGTGAGCCACGTGTCCGTGGCGAGGCCCGAGACACCGGTCAGGTCGGTCTCGTAGTGCGCGGTGGGCCGGCCGTCGCGGCCGAGCGCCTTCAGGGTGACGTCGTACGACTCCACCTCGCGTTCCACCGTGGCGGCGGTGCGGACGGTCTGCCCGCCGCCGGTCGCCGTGACGTACGCCGCGTAGGCGCCGTCGACCGTGCCGCCGAGCCTCGTGTTCGCGGTGAGGGCCACGGAGGCCTTGCCGCCCGCCGGGACGGTGACCGAGCCGGCGCCCAGCTTGAAGAAGCCGGCGGGGGCCGCCTTGCCCTTGGGGTCGGTGGCGGTGGACGTCAGCTTGAGCGTGACGGCCTCGGTGCCGAGGTTCCGGTAGGTCAGCTGCTTGCTGACCGCCTTGTCGTCGGTGTGCGGCCACTGCTGGGTGCCGAAGGTGAGCGACACCGGGTCGGCGATCACGGTCTGCTTGACCGCCTTGTCGACCTGGATGCGGCCCGAACCCTGCTGGAAGGGCGTGTACGCGCCGCCCTTCGCCGACCCCGTCAGCGCGCCCTTCAGCTCGGCGGACGTCCAGTCGGGGTGCTGCTGCTTCAGAAGGGCCGCGGCGCCCGCGACGTGCGGGGTCGCCATCGACGTACCGGAGATGGTGACGTATCCGGCGGGCTTCTCGCCCTCCTCCCGGGCGATGAGGCTGCCCTTGGCGGAGGCGGCGGTGATGTCGACGCCGGGGGCCGTCACGTCGGGCTTGACCGCGCCGTCCAGGCCGGGTCCGGTGCTGGAGAAGGGCGCGAGCCGGTCCTTGTCGTCGACCGCGCCGACGGTGAGGGCCGCCGCGGCGCTGCCCGGCGAGCCGACGGTCCGGTCGCCGAACTCGCCCTCGTTGCCGGCGGCGATGGCGAAGAGGATGCCCTTCTCCGCGGAGAGCTTGTTGACCTGCGCTTCCAGCGGGTCGATCGCCGGGGTGTCGCCACCGCCGAGGCTGAGGTTGACGATGTCGGCGCCCTGCTCGGCCGCCCACTCCATGCCGGCGAGGATGCCGGAGTCGTCCCCGAAGCCGTCGTCGCTGAGCACCTTGCCGTTGAGCAGCTGGGCGCCGGGGGCCACGCCCTTGTACGTGGCGCCCGCCTTGGCGCCGGTGCCGGCCGCGATGGAGGCGACGTGGGTGCCGTGGCCGTACCTGTCGGTGGCGTCGGACGAGACGGAGAAGTTCTTCTCCGCGACGACCTGGTTCTTCAGGTCGGGGTGGGTGGCGTCGACGCCGGTGTCCAGTACGGCGATCTTCACGCCCTTGCCGTCGTAGCCGGCCGCCCACGCCTTCGGGGCGCCGATCTGCGGGACGGACCGGTCGAGGCTGGCCCGGCGGACGCCGTCGAGCCACACGTGCGCGATGCCGGCGGCCGTCCTCTCGCCGTCGGTCACCGCGTCCCACAGCTCGGGCGCGTCCTCGTGCGGGGTCTGTACGGCGTCGGCGTTCAGGGACGCCAGCGTGCGGCGCAGGGTGCCCGCCTCGCGGACGTCGGCCTTGGTGGCCCCCGCGGTGCCCCGGTAGCCGACGATGACCTTCAGGCCGTTCCGCTGCGCCTTGCGGGTGGCGGCCCTGCTCAGTTCGGTGACGTCGAAGAGGCGCTGGTCCAGCTTGCCGGTGGCGACCAGACGGGCCGCGTCGGCCGGGACGACGAGGGTGTGCCCGCCTGCCCTGCGGACCTGGACGGGTATGTGCTCCCGCCCCGCGGCCGGTTCCAGTCCGACGACGCGGCCCTTGGCGTCCACGACGACCCGGTCGCCGGTGATCAGCGTGACGCGGTGTCTGGCCGCGCCGGAGGCGGCCGGTGCGGCACCGGTCCTCGCCGGGGACGCGGTCCGCGTCCCCTCCTCGGAGGCCGGCGTCCGGTCCCCGGCCGCCACGGCCGGGCTGGTCAGGCCCGCCGTGAGGGCGACGGCCGCCGCCGTGGCGACGGTGGCCGCGCCGGCCCTGTTCACATGTCTGCGCAACGTTCCCCCTTGCGGAAGTACCGGGAGAATTCCCCGTTCACCCGGCCGGGGGCGGTCTCGCACGCGCGTGCTCCCCCCGGAACTCGGAGTATGCCGAGGGGAGATCATCCGCTCAACGGTTCGGCGGAAGGTGGGCAAACCGCCGGGCCGTCGTAACGGGGCCGCGCGAAGTCCGTTACGTGGTCTACGGGTTGGCGCGGCCCGCCGGCGAACCAGGGCCTGCCCGGCCCTTCGCTCCGTCGCCCGCGAGGCAGGCGGGAAGGGTCGGACGGGCCCTACGCCCTCGCCTTCTCCGTCACCGTGATCCGCCCCTTGCGGAGCGTCGCCAGGCGCGGTGCCTTCCGCGCGATCGCCGAGTCGTGGGTGACCATGACGAAGGTGAGGCCCAGCTCCTCCCACATGCGGTCGAGGACGTCCATGATCTCGTCGCGCATCGACTCGTCGAGGTTCCCGGTGGGTTCGTCGGCGAGCAGCACCTTCGGCTGCTTGACCAGAGCGCGGGCGATGGCGACGCGCTGCTGCTGACCGCCGGACATCTCACCGGGCAGATGGCCGAGCCGCTCACCGAGCCCGACGGACTCCAGCGCCTCGGCGGCCTTCTCCCGCCGTTCCCTCGCCTTCACGCCGAGCGGGACCAGCGCGGTCTCCACGTTCTCCTGTGCGGTCAGGGTCGGGACGAGGTTGAAGGACTGGAAGACGAAGCCGATGCTCTCGCTGCGCACCCGGGTCAGCCGGGCCTCGGGCAGCTTGGCCAGGTCGGTCCCGTCGAGGACGACCTGGCCGGAGCTGGGCCGGTCCAGCGCGCCCAGCATCTGCAGGAGCGTGGACTTGCCGCCGCCGGTGGGGCCCTGGATGACCAGCCGGTCGCCGTCGGCGATGGTGAGGTCGACGCCGTCGAGGGCGTGCACGGTGTCCTTGCCACGGGTGTAGCGCTTGGTGACGCCGCTGAGTTCGTACATGGGGCAACTCCTGGAATACGTGGGGATGGTGGCGCCGCTGTGACCCGCCGTCACTCGACGCGGCGCAGGGCGTCCGCCGGGCGCAGCCGGGAGGCGCGCCAGCCTCCGAAGCCGCCGGCGACGAGCCCGCCGGCCACCGCCAGGCCCACCGCCAGGGCGACGGTGGTGAGGCTGACGGGCGCGGTGAGGGCGACGTCCAGGGTCTTCGCGGCGGCCTGCCGTCCGGGGCCCCCGCCCATGCCGCCGGCGGAGCCGCCCGCGGTGCCGCCGAGCTGGGCCTGGAGCGTCGGGGCCGCCGCGGTGACGGCGTACGCGCCCGCCAGGCCGAGCGCGATGCCGAGGACGCCGCCGATCAGGCCGTTGACGACGGCCTCACCGACCACCTGCCGGGTCACCCGGCCCGACCGCCAGCCCAGCGCCTTGAGCGTGCCGAACTCGCGCACCCGGCGGGAGACCGCCGAGGAGGTGAGGAGTCCGGCGACCAGGAAGGCGGCCACCAGCACCAGGATCGACAGCCACTTGCCGACGCCGGCGGCGAGGGAGGAGGCGGTGGACAGGGAGCCGGAGACCGTGTCGGCGAGGTCGGCGGAGGTGGTGACCGTGGTCCCCGGGATGTTCTTCCGGATGCCCGCCTTGACGTCGTCGATCCGCTGCGAGTCGGTCGCCTCGACGTAGATCGTGGTGACCTTGTCCTTCGCGTCGCCCAGCGTCTGGGCCTGCCGGAGCGGCAGGTAGAGATCGGCCGCCGCGTCGCCGCTGTCGGCCGTGGCGATGCCGACGACCTCGAACTCGGTGCCCTTGACGGTGATCGTGCTGCCGGCCTCGAGCTTCTTCTCCTTGGCGTAGGCGGAGTCGGCGACGGCGACCTCGGCGTCGGTCTCCGACGCCTTGAAGGTGCGGCCGCTGGTGATGGTGGAGGAGGTGAGGGGGCCGAGGGCGGGCTCGGTGACGTCGGTGCCGTAGACCGAGTAGCTGTTGACGTCGAAGTCGGCGCCGCCGCCCTGGACGCGCCCCTGGGGCGCCTGCTCACCGCCCGGCCCCTCGCCCCCGCCCTGTCCGCCGGTGCCGCCCTCCTGCTGGACCTGGCCGCGGGTGAACTCTCCGCTGACCTTGACGACCTGAAGGCTCAGTCCGCCCACCGCGTCATGGACACCGCTCTGCCCGGCGACCTTCCGCACGGTCGAACCCGCCAGCGTCTGGAACCCCTGCACCATGACGCGGTCCGTGCTCTGCTCCTCCTCGGAGCCGTCCTCCCGCGCGTCGAAACGGAAGCGCGGCCGTTCACCCGCGTCCGCCGGGGAGGCGGCCTTGGTCACCGTCATGTCCGTGCCCAGCCCGTACAGCGACTGGAGGACCTTGTCCTGCGCCCGGCCCATGCCGGAGGAGACCGAGTCGACGACGATGACCAGCGCGATGCCCAGCGCCAGCCCGGAGGCGACGACGAGGGCCGCCTTTCTGCGGCGGCGCAGTTCGCGCCTCAGATACGTGAAGAACATGGCCGCAAGCTAGGGACGGCCCGTGATGAAGGGATAAGGCCCGCGTAAGAGGAGGATGAGAAGCCGTGGGGACGACGGACGCCCGCCGCCCCCGGTGAGGAGGGCGACGGGCGCCGGACGAAGTCGTGGAGGCGGGCGGGCCGTTCGGTGTCACACCGCCGGACCGCCGTCCGTCAGACCGCCGAACCCGCCTTCCACTGGGCCCAGTCCATGTTCCAGCCGTTGAGGCCGTTGTCCGGGGCGATGGTCTTGTCGCCGGTGTTCTGGACGACGACCACGTCACCGACGATGGAGTTGTCGTAGAACCAGGCACCCGGCGTGTTCGGGTCGTCGGCGCCCTTGGCGTCGGCCAGACCCACGCAGCCGTGGCTGGTGTTGGCCTGGCCGAAGATCCCCTTGCCCCAGTAGTTGCCGTGGATGAAGGTGCCGGAGGTGCTCAGCCGCATGGCGTGGGGCACGTCCTTGATGTCGTACTCGCCCTTGCCGTCGTCGTCGGTGAAGCCGACCGTCGAGCCGTCCATCCGGGTCTCCTTGTACTTCTCGGAGATCACCATCTGGCCCTCGTAGGTCTTGTTCTCCGGCGAGCCCGCGGAGATCGGGATCGTCTTGACGGTCTTGCCGTCCTGCGTGACCTTCATCTGCTTGGTCTTCGCGTCGACGTACGAGACCTGGTTGCGGCCGATCTTGAAGCTGACCGTCTTCTGCTGGACGCCGTAGACGCCCTGGGCGCCCTCGACGCCGTCGAGCGCCAGCTTGAGGGTGACGGTCGCGCCCTCCTGCCAGTAGTCCTCGGGGCGGCAGTCCATGCGCTGGGTGCTGAACCAGTGGCAGGCGACTTCCTGGCCACTGGTGGTGTTGACCGTGATGCCCTTCTGGACGGCGGCCTTGTCGGTGATCTCCTTGTCGAAGTTGATCGACACGGGCATGCCGACACCGACGGTCTTGCCGTCGTCCGGGGTGAAGGTGCCGATGAAGCTGTTCTTCGGGGAGACCGTGGTGAACGACGCGTTCTCGTGGGCGGCGCGGCCCTCGGAGTCCTGCGCGGTCGCCGTCAGCTTGTAGGTGGTGGCCCGCTCCAGCTGGCCGGTGGGCTTCCAGCTGGTCTTGTCGGACGATATCCGGCCGCTGACCTCGGTGCCGTCGGTGGCGGTCATCTTCACCTGGGTGAGCGTGCCCTTGCTCACGGTGACGCCGGCCGAGTTGTTGATGGAGGCGTTGTCCGAGCCGTCGTCGGGGGTGATCTTGATCTGCGCCTCGGACGACTCCTTGGCCGCCGCCGCGTCGGCCTCGGCCTGCGAGGTCTTGTCCCCACCACCGGAGGTCTCGGCGTCGCTGCCCGAACAAGCCGAGAGCACCAGCACACCGCCGAGCAGTGCGGACGCGGCCGCCAGGCCCTTGCGCCGCTTACCGTCCGTCATCACACGCTTCTCCATCGTTGCCGATTCCGGAAACCCCGAGATTCCCCGTCAAGACCTTCAACGCTACGACCGGTTCGTCCCGTTCCCCATCGCTGCCCGGTGTGGGGCATGCCACGTTTGCGCCGAGGCGGACGGTGGCGTGCGACGGGAGGGTGGGTCGTGCGCGCCCCCTGAGACGACGAAACCCCGGGCGGTGGTTGCCGCCCGGGGTCAGAAGTTTTCCCACACCGCGTCAGCCGACCGTCATTTCCTCGTCTTCCGGGTCGTTCTCGTCGCCATCATCCTCGCCGAGGTCCCACTCGGACGAATCGGGGTCGTAGTCGATCTGCTCGCTGCTCCAGGAGGCCTGCTGGAGTTCCACCCCGGGCACCGCGCTGACCAGGTCGAACGGGTCGACGAGATGGGCCAGCGCCTCGGCGGTGTCCTCCGTCACGGCGCGCTCGGCCCGGGCGCGTTCCCCGTCGGGCAGGTCGGCGTCGTCGGCGAGCGCCTGGAGCGCGGCCCCCGTGACGGCCTCGTCGTCGTCGATCGCGAGGACGAGGTCGACGCGAACCCGTACAAAACGTGATGTCTCTGGAGTGCTCATGTCCGGAGCGTAAGGCCGGCCCCTCCCGTGACTTTCCCGTGACCCGCGCCTTTCACTAACATCTGCCCACACGGCCAATTCGCCAGCGCCACAAGGGGATCGATATTCCGTGTCATCCGCTCGCCGTCCGTTGCTGACCGCCGCCGCCGCGGGGGGTCTGCTGTGTGCCCTGTGGTTCGTCCCGTCCGCGAACGCGACACCCGACACGCAGGTGCTCCAGTCCGCCGCCGCGACCCCGTCTCCGCAGGTCACCGAGCAGGCCAGAGCCGTATCCACGGGTACGGCCGCCTCCGGCGAGGGCACCACCCGCCTGGCCGACACCGGCAGCTTCGACAGCACTCCGTACGTCGTCGGCGGCGCCCTCTGCCTCGGTCTCGGGGCAGGCTTCGTGGGCTACTCGGTACGTCGGGAACGCCTCGACTTTTGAGGAAACTTGACGTTCTTTTGGCACTCTTGACCGTCCGGAGACGGTGAGTCCGCCGCGAGTACGCAGACGGAACAGGGGCCCCGTCCTCCGGGCGGGGCCCCTCTTCGCGTCCGGCCCGGTCAGCGCAGCGGCCCGGTGACCGTCTCCGCCGCCGCGACCAGGTGCCCGCCGCGCACGAAGGCGTCCGCCGCGGCGAGGTCCGGCGCCAGGTAGCGGTCCGGGCCGGGACCCTCGACGCCGGCCGCCCGTACGGCATCGATGACGGCCTGCGAGGCGGGCGCGGGGGTGAGGCCCTCGCGGAGCTGGATCGCGCGCGTGGCGGCGTACAGCTCGACGGCGATCACGCGGGTCAGGTTGTCGACGGCCGTGCGCAGCTTACGCGCCGCCGACCAGCCCATCGACACGTGGTCCTCCTGCATCGCGGAGGAGGGGATGGAGTCCGCGGAGGCCGGTACGGCCAGCCGCTTCAACTCGCTGACCAGGGCGGCCTGCGTGTACTGGGCGATCATCAGGCCGGAGTCGACGCCGGCGTCGTCGGCGAGGAACGGCGGCAGGCCGTGGCTGCGGTTCTTGTCCAGCAGCCGGTCGGTGCGCCGCTCCGCGATGGAGCCGAGGTCGGCGACGGCGACGGCGAGGAAGTCCAGGACGTAGGCGACCGGGGCTCCGTGGAAGTTGCCGTTGGACTCCACCCGGCCACCCCCAGTGCCGAAAGCCTGGGAGGTACCCCCCGGCAGGACCACCGGGTTGTCCACGGCCGACGCCAGTTCGCGCTCGGCGACCAGCGTCGCGTGGGCCAGGGTGTCGCGTCCGGCGCCCGCGACCTGCGGGGCGCAGCGCACCGAGTAGGCGTCCTGCACGCGGGGGGCGTCGTCCTGGTGGTGCCCGGTCAGGCCCGAGCCCTTGAGCACGGCCAGCATGTTGGCGGCGCTCGCGGCCTGCCCGGGGTGCGGGCGGATGGCGTGCAGCTCGGGCGCCAGTACGCGGTCGGTGCCGAGCAGGGCCTCCATGGTCAGGGCGGCGGTGACGTCGGCGGACTTGTAGAGGGTGTCGAGGTCGGCGAGGGCCATGACCAGCATGCCGAGCATGCCGTCGGTGCCGTTGAGCAGGGCGAGGCCCTCCTTCTCGCGCAGCTCGACGGGGGCGATGCCGTGCTCGGCGAGCAGCTCGCCGGCCGGCCGCACGGTGCCGTCGGGGCCCTCGGCGTCCCCCTCCCCCATGAGGGCGAGCGCGCAGTGCGAGAGCGGGGCGAGGTCGCCGGAGCAGCCGAGGGAGCCGTACTCGTGCACGACCGGGGTGATCCCGGCGTTGAGCACGTCGGCCATGGTCTGCGCCACCTCCGGCCGGACGCCGGTGTGCCCGGAGCAGACGGTCTTCAGCCGCAGGAACATCAGCGCGCGGACCACCTCGCGCTCGACGCGCGGACCCATCCCGGCGGCGTGCGAGCGCACGATGTTGCGCTGCAGCTGAGCCCGCAGTTCCGGGCTGATGTGCCGGGTCGCCAGGGCGCCGAACCCGGTGCTCACGCCGTACACGGGGTCCGGCTTGGCGGCCAGCGCGTCCACGATCTCGCGGGCCGCGGCCAGAGCGGCCACCGCCTCGCCGGAGAGCTCGACCCGGGCGCCGCCGCGCGCCACGGCGAGGACGTCGGACGCGGTGACTCCGGTGGTCCCCACCATCACACTGTGCATATCCATATTCAGGAGCGTACGCACTGAATTCGATGATGTCACGAGGGGGTACGTCACCACCGGGCACCGGGTTCGCCCCTTACCACGTCCGCCTCACGGCGAGTGCCGCCCCCGGAACCGCCTGCGCTCGCCGTCCTCCTCGCGGGAGGGCTCGTCCGCGAGCCGGACCACGGGGTCGTCGGGTCCCTCGCGGCCGGCGACGACCGGTCCCTCCGACCGTTCGGCCTTGGCGCGGTACTGGGCCGCGTCCGCGAGCCGGAACAGCCTCCGGGCGGAGCGCACCGGCCCCACGGGGTCCTCCGTGGACGCCACCCCGCAGGCCACGCCCTCACCCAGCTCCAGCTCGCCCGCCCGGCGGCACAGCTCCTCGGCCGCCTTGACCACGGCGTCGGCGGCCGGCCCGACCGCGAGCAGGCAGAACTCGTCCCCGCCCAGCCGTGCCGCGAGCGCCCCCGGCAGCATCGCCCCGCACAGGGACAGCACCGACCCGAAGCGCTCCAGGAGCCGGTCCCCGGCGGCATGCCCGTGGGTGTCGTTCACCTGCTTAAGACCGTTGAGGTCGCACACGAGGAGACTGACGACCACGTCCTCCCTGCGGTGCCGCTCGACGGCCTCGTCCAGCGCGGAGTCGACCGCGCGGCGGTTGGCCAGACCGGTGAGCGCGTCGGTGTAGGCCAGCCGCCGGACCTCCTCCAGCCGTTCGGTCTGCGCTATCCCGGCGGCCACCACCGAGGCCAGCACGGTGGCGAAGTCGGCGTCGGCCCGCTCGAAGACCCGCTCCCCGACCGGGCGGGCGACGTACAGCTCGCCCCAGGCCCGGCCGTGCAGCACGATCGGCGCGACCACGCAGCAGCCGCGCCCGCGGCGGCGCAGGGCGGCGACGCGCTGGTGGACGTAGCCCGGACGCCCGGCGGCGGGCCCTTCGGCGGTCTCGACCCAGGCGTCGGGCTCCCCGCCGCCGGCCCAGCGCTCGTGCAGGAACTCGGTGATCTCCGCGAACTGGTGCACCGGATAGGACTCGTCCTCCGGGAACTCCTCCTCGTCCTCGGCCCGCCGGCCGACGTTCACCAGGACCCGGAGCCGGCCCAGCTCGCGCTCCCACACGGACAGCGCGGCGAAGCTGCCGCCCAGCGCCTTGCACGCGCCGACGGCGGCCGCCCGCCATGCCTCGCGCGAGCCCTGCGCGGCGGCCATGCCCTGCGCCAGCGCCACGACGGCCGCGAGCCGACTGTCCTCACCCATCGCTCCAGGCTAGGGAGATTCAGGGAGAAACGTCACTCAAGCAGGGCGAAAGGGTCGCCGGGCCGTGCCCGTCGCCGGACGCCCCCGCGAGGCACGCGGGGCAGGAGAAGCCGGGCGAGGCCGGGAAAGGTCAGGGAGGCCTGGGCTACTCCCCGGGCCACCGCGGGGCGCGCTTCTCGTTGAACGCCGCGACCCCCTCGGCCCGGTCCCCCGAGAACGCCACCGACCGCCACGCCGCGTCCTCGACCTCGAGACCGGCCCGCAGGTCCAGCCCGTGCCCGAGCCGCAGCGCGCGCTTGGCCGCCCGCAGGCCCACCGGCGAGTTGGCGGCCATCCGGGCGGCCAGCTCCAGCGCCTCCTCCCGGTCACGCCCCTCGTCCACCAACTGGTCCACGAGCCCCAGCTCACGCGCCTCCGCGGCCTCCACCCGCCGCGCCGTGAACACCAGCTCGGCCGCCCGCGCCGCGCCCACCCGGCGCGGCAGCAACTGCGTACCGCCGCCGCCCGGAATCACCCCGACCGACACCTCGGGCAGGCCGACCAGCGCCGTGGGGTCGGCCACGATCACGTCGCAGGACAGCGCCAGCTCGAAGCCGCCGCCCAGCGCGAACCCGTGCACGGCGGCGACCGTCGGCACCGGGAGTTCCAGCACCGCGGTGTAGGCGCCCCGCGCCACCGGCCGTTGGCGTAGCAGGTCGGCGTCGGAGAAGGAGTTGCGCTCCTTGAGGTCGGCCCCGACGCAGAACGCCCGTTCGTGCGTCGAGGTCAGGACCACCACCCGCACGCTCCGGTCCTCGCCCAGCGCCGCGCACGCCGCGCCGATGGACCGGGCCATCGCGGTCGAGACGGCGTTCATGGCCTGCGGCCGGTCGAGCGCGAGCTCCGCGACATGTCCGTCCGCGTGCCTCCGCACCAGGACGAACTCTCCGAACCGCTCCTCGCTCATGACACCCTCCGGTTAACGCGGGTTAACGACTGGACCGCCCGATCATCGCAGGCGGACCCGCACGGGGAAAGGCCGGGCGCGTCCGTTTCCCGGAGCACTCCGCTTACCCGTTCGAGTGACATCCGGCCGACCGCCCCGCCTCCGCCGACGGCAGCACATAGCGTCGCCCCGCCGCGCCGCGACGGGGACGCGTGCGCACCGGGGAGGGAACATGACGACGACCGGCACACCGACGGATCGGCGGTACGGACGGAGCCGCCGCGGCAGGCACCGCCGGCCCCGCCCGCGCGGGGCGATGGTCGCGGCCGGCGGCCTGGCCCTCGCGGCCGGCACCCTGGGCCTCGTACGCCTGCTGGCCGAGCCCGGCGGGGACGACGTGCACGGGTTCGGTGCCGAGGCCGGGCCCCGCGTGGAGACGGACCGCGCGGGAGGCACCGCGGCCGACCGGACGTCCCCCGCCGCGAGCACCGCGGGCCCGCCGCGGGTGAGTCCGTCGGCGACCTCGGCCATGGGCGGTCTCGGCGCGTTCCCGGCACCGGGACTCATACCGGGGCCGGTCGGGGGCACGCCCTCCGCCGCGTCCCCCTCCGGGACGACCACCACGGACGCTTCGGGCTCGTCGGGCTCGTCGGGGACGACGGGCTCCTCGGGCGTCCCCGGATCATCGGGCTCCTCGGGCCTTTCGGAATCCTCAGGCAACGAAGCGGGCCCGCCCGCTCAGGCGCCGCCGCCCCGGTCCTCCCCGCCGCCCCGGCCGGGAGCGCCCGCACCTCGCCCCACACCCGACCCGCCGCCCGGTCGCGGCACGCCGGCGCCCGCGCCGGGCCACGACCACCCGGACGGCCTGTGCGTGCCGGTCATCGGCCTGTGCGTGGACCTGCTCGGCGGCAACCGCTGACGGGCGCCCGGGGGCGCCGGGCCAACGCCCTCGTCAGGACTCCCCGTCCTCGCCCCGCCGCGTGAGCAGCCACGGTTCCACCACGCCGAGGCCGCGGACCGGCCGCTGCCACATCGGCTGGAGCGCGAAGCGGTACGCCGGCGGCGCCTCGCCCTCCTTCTCGGCGGCGGCGGCCTCCTCGGCCGCCACGGCCTCCGACTCGGGGGCGTCCCGCGTACGGACCAGCTCCTCGGCGAGGGCCGAGTCGACGAGGACCGCGTCCCGGGGAGCTATCGACGTGAGCCGGGAAGCCAGGTTGACGGTCGTGCCGAAGACATCGCCCATCCGGGTGGTCACCGTGCCGAAGGCGATGCCCACGCGCAGTTCCGGCATGGTCTCGTCGTTCGCCATCGTCTCGACGAGGAGCAGCGCGATCTCGGCGGCCGTACCGGCGTCGTCGGCCGCGTAGAGCACCTCGTCGCCGAGGGTCTTGATCAGGCGTCCACCGCGTGCGGCGACCAGGTCGGCGGCGGTGGTCTCGAAGGCCTCGACCAGCTCGCCGAGTTCCTCCTCCTCCATCCGGCGGGTCAGCCGGGTGAAGCCGACCAGGTCCGCGAAGCCCACCGCGAGCCGCCGGTCGACCATCTCCTCGTCGTCACCGGCCTGCACGACCCGGCCGGCCGAGGCGGCGAGCTGGCGGCGCCACACGTAGACGAGGAACTCCTGGAGCTCGGGCAGGAGCAGCTCGACGATGGGGTACGTCACCTCGGTGCGCGTCATCCCCGGCTCCGGCGGCTCGGTGAGCCCCTCCAGGAAGGAGTCGATCTGCCACTCGGCCAACCGGGCGGTGGTCTGTCCCGTGGACCGGGCCACCTGCACCGCCATGGCCTCGCTGAGCAGCCCCGCCTCCACCAGACCGGCCAGCCGCCGCAGCGCGAGGACGTCGGCCTCGGTGAGCGCCTTGGCCTGGCCGATGTCGGCGAAGCCCATGGCCCGCCAGAAACGGGACGCCAGTTCCATGGACACGCCCGCGCTGCGGGCGGCCTGGAAGGGGGTGTAGCGGCGCTCGGCGCCCAGGATGAGCCCTTCCAGGCGCAGCGCGAGCGGGTCCTCGCCGGAGTCGGCGGAGTCCGGGTCGGGCTCGGGGTCCACCCGGCCGTCCCCGTCCGCGCCGGAGCCCGTGTCGTCGACGGTCACGCCTGCTGCCCTTCCGATCTGCCGCGGTCAGGTTCGACCGGCCCCAACTTTACGTCAGGTGTGCCCCAGCTCACTCCGTCACGCGGAGTCCGCGGTGGCACCCCGGCGCCGGCGGGGCGGGCGCGTTCACGCCGGTCGCAGATGCACGATGTCCCCCGCCCCCACCGGCTCCTGCACGCCGGTCTCCGTGGCCAGCACCAGCCGCCCCTCCCCGTCCACGGCCACCGCCTCCCCCACGAGCGACCGGTCTCCCGGAAGCTCCGCCCGCACCATCCTCCCCAGCGTCGCGCAGCCCGCCGCGTACGTCTCCTGGAGCCCGCTGGCCGCCGGGTCGCCCCCGGCCGCACGCCAGCGCCCGTACCAGTCCTCCAGCGACCGCAGCACGCCCCGCAGCAGCGGGTCCCGGTCGGTGTTGACCGCCCCGGCCAGCGCCAGCGACCCGGCCCTGGGGACCGGCAGCTCGTCCGCCCGGAGGGTGACGTTGACGCCGACGCCGACGACGACCCCGGCGTCACCGGCCCGCTCGGCCAGGATGCCGCCCGCCTTGCGCTCCTCGTCGCCGACCGTGACCAGCAGGTCGTTGGGCCACTTCAGGGCCGTGTCGACGCCCGCGGTCCGGGACAGCCCGGTCGCCACCGCCACGCCGGTGAGCAGCGGCAGCCAGCCCCAGTGGGTGAGGGGGACCTCGGCGGGGTTCAGCAGCACGGAGAAGAAGAGCCCGGAGCGGGCGGGTGCCGTCCACTGCCGGTCGAGGCGTCCGCGGGCGGCCGTCTGCTCCTCGGCGACCAGCACCGCGCCCTCGCCCGCCTCCCCCGCGGCGGCACGGGCCACGAGGTCGGAGTTGGTGGAGCCGGTGCGCCGCACCACGTCCACCCGCCGCCACAGCCCGTCCTCCCGCACCAGCCCCCGGCGCAGGGCCGTGCTGCTGAGGGGCGGCCGGCTCAGGTCGGACCAGGGGCTGCGCGAGGGGTCGGAGGCATCTCGGGGCGTCATGCAACCCACCCTAGGTGTGGGAAACACCGCACTGCCGATCGGAAGGCCCCCCACTACTCTACGAACGAGTAACCGTCCCCCCTTTTGAGCAGGCAGGGAGCCGCATCCCGATGTCCGAGCCGGAAGAGCAGCAGCCCGACATCCACACGACCGCGGGCAAGCTCGCGGACCTCAGGCGCCGTATCGAGGAAGCGACGCACGCCGGTTCGGAACGCGCCGTCGAGAAGCAGCACGCCAAGGGCAAGCTGACGGCCCGTGAGCGCATCGACCTCCTGCTCGACGAGGACTCCTTCGTCGAGCTGGACGAGTTCGCCCGGCACCGCTCCTCCAACTTCGGCCTGGACGCCAACCGCCCCTACGGCGACGGCGTCGTCACCGGCTACGGCACGGTCGACGGCCGTCCGGTCGCCGTCTTCTCGCAGGACTTCACCGTCTTCGGCGGCGCGCTGGGCGAGGTCTACGGCCAGAAGATCGTCAAGGTCATGGACTTCGCGCTGAAGACCGGCTGCCCGGTCATCGGCATCAACGACTCCGGCGGCGCCCGCATCCAGGAGGGCGTGGCCTCCCTCGGCGCGTACGGGGAGATCTTCCGCCGCAACACGCACGCCTCCGGCGTCATCCCGCAGATCAGCCTGGTCGTCGGCCCCTGCGCGGGCGGCGCGGTGTACTCGCCCGCGATCACCGACTTCACGGTGATGGTCGACCAGACCAGCCACATGTTCATCACCGGCCCCGACGTCATCAAGACCGTCACCGGCGAGGACGTCGGCTTCGAGGAGCTGGGCGGCGCCCGCACCCACAACTCCACCTCCGGCGTGGCGCACCACATGGCGGGCGACGAGAAGGACGCCGTCGAGTACGTCAAGCAGTTGCTGTCGTACCTGCCCTCCAACAACCTCTCCGAGCCGCCCGCCTTCCCGGAGGAGGCGGACCTCGCCCTCACCGACGAGGACGCCGAGCTGGACGCGATCGTCCCGGACTCGGCGAACCAGCCGTACGACATGCACAGCGTCATCGAGCACGTCCTCGACGACGCCGAGTTCTTCGAGACGCAGGCGCTGTTCGCGCCGAACATCCTCACCGGCTTCGGCCGCGTCGAGGGCCGCCCGGTCGGCATCGTCGCCAACCAGCCGATGCAGTTCGCCGGCTGCCTGGACATCACGGCCTCCGAGAAGGCGGCCCGCTTCGTGCGCACCTGCGACGCCTTCAACGTCCCCGTGATCACCTTCGTGGACGTCCCCGGCTTCCTGCCCGGCGTCGACCAGGAGCACGACGGCATCATCCGCCGCGGCGCCAAGCTGATCTTCGCCTACGCCGAGGCCACGGTCCCCCTGATCACGGTCATCACCCGCAAGGCCTTCGGCGGCGCCTACGACGTCATGGGCTCCAAGCACCTGGGCGCCGATCTCAACCTGGCCTGGCCCACCGCCCAGATCGCCGTCATGGGCGCCCAGGGCGCGGTCAACATCCTGCACCGCCGCACCATCGCCGATGCCGGTGACGACGCCGAGGCCACCCGCGCCCGCCTGATCCAGGAGTACGAGGACACCCTCCTCAACCCCTACACGGCGGCCGAGCGCGGTTACGTCGACGCCGTGATCATGCCGTCCGACACCCGCCGCCACATCGTCCGCGGCCTGCGTCAGCTGCGCACGAAGCGGGAAACCCTCCCCCCGAAGAAGCACGGCAACATCCCTCTCTGAGCCCTGCAAGGAGCCGCTGTGACCATCAAGGTCGTACGGGGCAACCCGACCCCCGAGGAGCTGGCCGCCGCCCTGGCGGTGGTCCGCGCCCGCGCCGTGGCGGCGGAGGAGGAGCCGTCCGGCGCCCGGGGACCGCGCGACGCGTGGTCCGACCCGTCGCGCATCGCGTCGGCCCACCTGCCGCAGCCGGGCCCCGCGGCTTGGGGCCGCACCTACTGGCCGGGCTAGGGACCGCCCTCCCGGGGGCGCGGGGCCCTGCCGATGTGCGGCTCCGCGGCGGGAGCGCGCAGAGGAGGAGACTCCGCGCCCCTGGGCTCCCCGCCCCCGGAATGAGTACCCGTACTCACGCGCCGCCCCCTCACCAGGTCGCACGCTGGTGGAATGCTGTGGTCCGATCCCGAGAACGAGCCGCCCGAGGAACTGCGCGACATGCAGGACAGGCTGCGGCGGCTGAGCGTCTTCCTGGCGCTGGCGATGGTTCTCGCGATGATCGTCATCGGGCTCGGATAGCGCGGGCGGTCCGCCCGGCGCCGCCGATACGCTGGACGGCATGACAGATCAGCAGCCGCGCCGCCGCCTCGTCCTCGCCTCCCAGTCCCCGGCCCGGCTCGGGCTGCTGCGCCAGGCCGGGCTCGTCCCCGAGGTGCTGGTGAGCGGCGTGGACGAGGACGCGGTCACCGCGCCCACCCCCGCCGAGCTGGCCCTCGCCCTCGCCGAGGCCAAGGCCTCCGTGGTGGCCGCGAAGCCCGAGGTGCGCGGTGCCCTGGTGATCGGCTGCGACTCGGTGCTCGACCTGGACGGACAGGCCCTCGGCAAGCCCGCGGACGCCGAGGAGGCCACCGCCCGCTGGAAGGCGATGCGCGGCCGGGCGGGCACCCTGCAGACCGGCCACTGCGTCTGGGACACCGCCTCCGGCCGCCACGTCTCGGCGACCGCCTCCACCGTCGTCCGCTTCGGCGAGCCGACCGACGCGGAGATCGCCGCCTACGTCGCCTCGGGCGAGCCCCTCTACGTCGCCGGGGCCTTCACCCTGGACGGCCGCTCGGCCCCGTTCATCGAGGGCATCGAGGGCGACCACGGGAACGTGATCGGGCTGAGCCTGCCCCTCCTGCGCCGCCTCCTGGCCGACCTCGGGGTCGGCATCACGGAGTTGTGGGCGCCGGTGGAGGGCTGACGGGGGCGCCGTCGCCGCCCTTGCCGTCCTCGGGCCCGCGGGCCGCCGGTTCACCGGCCGCGGGCCCGGTCCGGGTGTCGTAGGTCATCAGCAGCAGCACGATGAGGGCCAGCACCAGGACCATGAAGAGGAAGGCGTGCCAGCCCACCAGCCCCCAGCCGAAGGCGCCGAGCAGCGCGTGCACCACGGCCGCGCTGACGAGCAGCACCCGCCCGACTCCGGCCGGCGGGCGGTCCCGCACCGCCACGAGCAGGGCCACCAGCCCGCACAGCGCGAAGTAGAGCCCGAAGACGACTCCGCCGATCTTCGAGGACACGGACATCATGTCCGGGTCGAGACCGGCCAGGGACATGTCCTGGCGGTCGACGACGATCCCGAGGAACCAGTTCAGCGCCGCGACGCCGACCGCCTCCGCGAAGAGCACGACCGCCACGGTCCACGCCACCGGCCTGCGCACTGTCACCGGTCCCCACCCACTTTCGACCGCTGCCGCACAGGACAGCTGTTACCCCAAGTACGTCCGAGACATCCGGCACGTTACTAACGGGTAAACCTCGCGACAAGGGGTCTGCCGCGGGCAAAGAATCATTGGGCCATTCGTAGGGACTCCACAAAGAAACAGAGTGGCCCGCAGCACCCTCTTACAGAGACCTTGCCCACACAGGAGGGCTAGGGTTTGCCCGAGGAGTGCTGTGTTTCGCGGCACTACAAGGGATTTCGCGGGTCGAGTGAGCCTCGAATCACGCTCCGTGTGGGCAAGCTCACCATTGGGGACGGGTCGAAGTGCCGTGTCGGCAGTCCCTAAACTCGGCTTGTTTCAAGGAGGGAGCCTCAATCGTGCGCAAGGTGCTCATCGCCAACCGTGGCGAAATCGCTGTCCGCGTGGCCCGGGCCTGCCGGGACGCCGGGATCGCGAGCGTGGCCGTCTATGCGGACCCGGACCGGGACGCTCTGCATGTCCGCGCCGCTGATGAGGCGTTCGCCCTGGGTGGTGACACCCCCGCGGCCAGCTATCTGGACATCTCCAAGGTCCTCAAAGCGGCCAGCG